>JBARMQ010000520.1:0-12529 GCA_049802535.1 Bryobacteraceae bacterium
TGTCGCACTCGTTCCTTTCGAAATGTGAAACCGGAGACCGCAGAGTGGATGTCATGGAATTACTGCAACTTGCAAAGCTGTATGGAAAGTCGGTCCAGCACTTTTTCCCCGAAGCCTGAGTTCGCTCGGTCTGAGTTCGCTCGGCCTGAGCAGGTTGTTGCGATCAGCTCATCTGTGCCGGCCGTGACTGCGTGCCCGGACCACAATCTCCAAAGTTCACCTGACTGCGGTATAGAACTCCGCCATCGGCGGCGCCCGGTCTTGCCCTCGAATACCGATTCCTATCGCTGTTAACCCGCGCGGCTTCGTTATTCGACGAGAATTCGATTCGCGTTAGACAATCAGGCCGAGGGCGCGTAAGCGCGCGAGGTGAGAATTCTCGGGTGGGGCTTTTTTGATGATGAAATCAACGGCCTCCGTCGCCTCATCTGTGATGAGAACGTTATCGTCAAATTCCTTCTCACGCCCGGCATTCCTGAACAGGGCGTACAAAACCGATGGAGCCGGAAGATGTTCAGACCAGTAGGCGTTGCCGAAAAACACCATTGGACTGAACGAATCGCCGGCGTTGCGGTAGTAATTCCGTACGCTATCCTGGAATATCTCCTGCAGCGTCCCTGCTTTGCCGGTTGCGAACACGATGCCGTGCGCGGCGAGCGCGATGAGACCGTCTTCGCGGAGGCTGTTCTGAAAATATTTGGCGATGTGGCTCGCGAAAGGCGTTGAGGGCTCGTGCCCATAGTACCAAGTCGGCAGGGCGAGGCTCTCTCCTTTGGCGGTTTGGCTCAGGCGATAGGCTGGCACGATCCACTTGTGGAGCTCTTTAACAATCTGTTGATTGATCTCGTTGTTTTTTTCGATCACTTTCCCGGCATCTGCGGGGAGGGAAGGGGCTACGTTCTTCAACTCTTCGATTGCAGATTCAAGCGCCTGACGATCATCGCGGAAGCACGCACCCAAATGCGCCGCTTCCATTGCGCCTGGCCCTCCGCCACTCGCCATCAGAAATCCCGCGCGGCATAATTCCGCTGCGATGTGGGCGACGCCTTCATACACGTCCGATCCGCGCGGTTCGTCATGGCCGCCCATGATGGCGGCGACGCGCGGGCGCCCTTGCAGCATGGCGAGCGTCGCCTGCGTAATGGAATTGTCGTGAAGCGACTCAAAGACGCTGCTGAGCGGGTCGCTTGGCGCTGAGCGTCCATGCGCCACGTAGTAGGCGAAGCACTGAAAGTCGAGCGTGCGCTCAAAGGACTGATAGTCGTTTGAATCGAGAGTCCCCATCAGTTCACGCGGGCTGTAGAGCGTGGTGCGGATCGGACTGAATGGTATCGGAGGAAACATTGCGGCCTCCTATTTGAGAGCGCGATAGAGCGTCGGGAGTTTGCTAGATAAGATTGCGCAGTTCAATGAAACGCACTTGAACTTGTGGCCAAGATGGATACGGGCCATAACAGAGCAGCCGGCATTGTGCTTCATAGGCCATTGCGATTTGAGCAGATAGTGCCTCCTGCGGAAACAGCGCGTCGCTGTTGGCGAAGCGCATATCGGCTGGATAGAAGTAGCTGTTTCCGAAGTGCTCACGACTGATCCGATCGTAATCCGCTTTGATGGCGGCGTACTCTTCGGTCTTCAGCATCTCTATTACTTCTGGCCGCGAGCTTAATTGGAAGAGATCGTAGTAGTGGCGCGGATAGGGACCAAGCGGTTGTTGGTCACGTTTGAGCAGCTCAACCTTTCCATGAATCGCGAAAATCTTCTCGACGAACGTGCGGCGGAAATGAAGCAGTCGCATCGGAAACAAGGTTTCGTCATCGGCGCCGAGGGTCGTCGACGTTTCGGCCAAAAGAAGTCCGCACAAAGAGACTTGGCTTCGGGCGCACCCAGACTGGTTTATCCTCACCCGTTCGCGCGTGGCTCCCGCAGATTTTGTTTCATCTCCAGTCGCTTCCCGGGGCATCCTCAAAGTCCTACTCCATCGAGGAGGCAGAATGGACAGGCTGGGCCACTAGCCGCACACCGAGCGCAGCGCATACGCGGCTGATTGTATCGAATCGCGGGGCGCAGTCGGGGCGCAGGGCTTTGTAGAGGGCTTCCCGCGTAATGCCCGCTGTCTTGGCGATCTCCGTCATGCCACGAGCACGGGCAATGTCCCCCAATGCCGATGCTAGCAAAGCCGCATCGTTGGCCTCCAGAATGTCGGTCAGGTAAGCAGCGATGGAGCTTTCACTGTCGAGATAGTGTGCTGCATCGAACTCCGGCAGGTCGGCGACCTTGATGCGTTTGCGCATGATATTTTCCTCCGCTCAGTCCAGTAATGCGGCCAGTGTTTTGGCCCGCTTGATGTCTTTTTTCTGCGTTCGTTTCGAGCCGCCGACCAGCAGCACAATGAGCTGCTTCCCGCGTTGGGTGAAGTACAGACGCCATCCCGCGCCCAAGTGGATGCGTAGCTCCGATACGCCCTAACCCACCGGCTGAACATCTCCCATCAAACCGAGTTCCAATCGTTTGATTCTGGCGACGATCACGCCACGTACCGTCTCATCCTTCAACCCGTCGAGCCAGGCGGTGAATGCGGGCAAAGGACGAATCGAGAACATAGATCAAGTGTAATCGAGCGATTACAGTGCTGTCAAATCGGGGATATGCCGGGCCAGGTTTGCTCGCACGACCCTTGCTTAACCAGATTTACTATGATTGACATACTTGTTTCGATTTACTATTGTCATTTCCATGAAGAAAAAATCTCAACACCGCGATCTCTTTCCCGGCGCGGTGGAACTGATGATCTTGAAAAGCCTGAGCCGGAAACCAATGCACGGTTATGCGCTTGCGATGTGGCTCAAAGACATTTCTGAGGACTACTTGCTGATTGAGGAAGGTTCCTTGTACCCCGCACTGCAACGGATGCTGAAGACTGGTTGGCTCGAAACCGAGATGGGCCTCTCCGCTAGAAATCGCCCGGTGCGAATTTTCAAAGTAACAGAAGCGGGCAGGAAACACCTGGAGCAAGAGCTGGCCAGCGTGGAAAAGATGTTTGCCGGATTCAACCGCGTACTTGCACTGGCAGGACAGTAGGAGGTTTTATGGGCTGGCTCCGACAATTATTTTCCCGTCGCCGTCGCTACGACGAGCTTTCCGAAACAATCCGCGAACACCTCGACGAAAAGATTGCGGACCTGATGGATCGCGGCATGACGCGGGAGGAAGCAGAACAAACTGCTCGACGCGAGTTTGGCAACGTGACGCGGATTGAAGAGCGCGGTCGTGAAGTATGGCAGTGGCCGCGCATTGAAAGCGTATGGGCAGACATTCGTTTTGCTCTCCGGCAGCTTATCAAGTCGCCTGGATTCGCTATCAGTGCGGTCCTTACGCTGGCGCTTGGCATTGGCGTGAATACGACGATTTTCAGCGCTGTCAGTGCAATTCTTTTGAGAAAACCGCCGGTGAAAGACCCTGATACTCTGTGCGCGATTTCCTCGAAGAATATTCTCAGAGGCTATGATTTGGCCGGTGTTACCGCACCCGATTTCGAGTCGTGGCAAAAGCAGAATGATGTTTTTGAGCAGATGGCCGCTGCCGAGGTCGGACGTTCGTTCACGCTCACCGGCAAGTCTGACCCTGAATCCTTGCATGGAGACCGCGTCACCTCAAGCTACTTTGCCGTCATTGGTGTCGCGCCAATGCTCGGGCGTCCATTTCTCGCCTCCGAGGATCAGCCTGGAAAGAATTATGAGGTGATATTAAGTAATTCTCTCTGGAGGGATCGCTTTGACGGCAACTCGGATGCAATCGGGCAAGACCTCGAAATTGACAGCAGGTCATACAAAATTATAGGCGTAATGCCTCCACTTGACGATCTGACTGCACGGTCCCAACCACAGTTGTGGATGCCTTTAGTGTTTGACGCTAACGACCTGACCTCGGGCGCGCGCGCGAACCATTACCTCGATCTGGTCCTGGGCCGCCTTAGTCCGGGCGTTACGCTTGCACACGCTCAAGTGGAAATGGATTCCATAGGCAAGCGGCTGGCGCAGCAGTATCCCACGACAAACAAGGACTGGGGGATCACGGTTCTAACGCTTCAAGAATTTAACATCAGGGGCGAAGATGTGCGCAGTGCGATGATCCTCATCATGACAGCAGTGTGTCTGGTGTTACTGATTGCATGTGCAAACATCTCAGGCCTGTTGTTGACGCGAGGGACTTCCAGAGCACATGAATTGGCAGTCAGATCGGCACTCGGCGCGAGCCGGGCACGCATTTTGCGCCAATTGTTGGTCGAAAATGCGCTCATTGGAACGGCTGGAGGCAGCCTCGCTTTGTTGATTTCCGTTTGCGGGATTCGTCTTCTGAAGGCCGGATTCGACTTCAGCGAGTTTGGGCAACGAATGGCGGCAGGGTTTCGCATCGATATACCCACATTGCTGTTCATGCTAGTAACTACGTTTTTGGCAACGATCTTCTTCGGACTTCTGCCCGCACTTCGATCATCTAAGGCTGTTCCGCGGGAGACGCTCAGCGAGACGAGCCGCACTGCTTCAGGAGGGCAACATGCCAGCCGACTCCGCCGAGTGTTTGTCGTTGCAGAGATTTCAGTGGCCGTGATTCTACTGGCAGCAGCGGGGGTGGTTCTACGTGAAGTGTTGCGCGAACTGAACACGCCAAATGGCTTTAACCCGGACCATCTTCTAATTGCGAAACTGGATGTGAGCAGTACGCACTATAAGCAACCAGACGCGCGGACATCGTTTTACGCGCAGGTAGTCAATAACGTGAAGAACCTGCCAGGAGTCGAAAACGCCGACGTGGACTCATGTGTACCGATGGGCTGCTATTTCAGCATGTCATTTGATATCGAGGGACGACCAGCACCCTCTCCCTCGGAACGCCCCTCGTCAAATTTTTATGTTGTGGGGCCGAACTACTTTCGCACCATGCAGATTCCCGTTTTGCGGGGACGTGGGTTTTCAGACGATGACAACACCCAAGTGTCTGTCGTGGCCGTCGCCAACGAAGAATTTGTACGGCGCTTCTTTCCGAATGAAGACGCCATCGGCAAGCAGATTGAGGTACAGGACGGAAATCACAAGCTGGCCCAGATCGTCGGTATTGTCGGGAATGTGAGCAATTACGTCGGACAGCTTCATCCCGACCCGCAGCTTTACGAGAGCTATCTGCAAATTCCCTTCCAAGCCTTTTCCTCGATGTCATTAGTGGTGCGGTCCGATATTCCGCAAGCCGAACTCACTTCAACGCTCCGCAAGGCGGTGTGGTCGGTAGACAAAGCTCAGCCAGTCGGAATTACTACGATGGAGGATTTGGCCAATGATAATTTTGGCGGCGATAAGTTAATGGTCGGGTTGATGGGGCTTTTTGCTGCGCTCGCGCTTGGGCTGGCATTCTTGGGTATCTACGGTGTGATTGCATATTCCGTTGCGCAGCGGACCCGTGAGATCGGAATTCGAGTGGCGCTTGGGGCGAAAAAGAAAGATGTGCTCGTCCTGATATTGCGAGAGGGCGGTTCATTGATTCTGATCGGGTGCACAGTTGGAACTCTTGTCGCGCTATTACTACCAAAGCTCGTCAGGGAAATACTGAGCGGTATTGCCCCGCAGGGGCCACTAGCTGTCTTCGCCGCAGCGGTGATTGTAACTCTTGCTGCATGCCCAGCCATTTATATCCCAGCACGCCGCGCCGCCTCTGTTGATCCAATGCAAGCGCTGCGGTCTGAATAGGAGCTTTCTTATGAGCTGGCTTAAACAACTATTTTCCGTCGCCGTCGTTACAACGAGCTTTCAGAATCGATCCGCGAACATCTTGACGAGAAGATTGCCGACCTGATGAATCACGGCATGTCACAGGAGGAAGCGGAGCGAATCAAGCACGCCGACCGCGTTTTGCAGGGGATGGCTGGATGGGAGTTGCCGCAACCGGACGACACTAAGGCCAAGGCGGTGACGTAATAGTCCTTCTCGATCATGGCTGGACGGAGTCCTCGCGCCTTGAAATGCTCTGAGGCCCTGAGGATTCCCTGATCGAAATCCGGGTGTTCGAAGAGCTTCACGAAGTAGGCTCCTTTGCCTGCCACTGCCGGGCGCGCGGCAGGCTGCTGAGCAGACCAAAGTCAAAACGGGAAAGCGGATTTAGCGAGGCGCGCAGTCGGCGCAGTGTCGGCGCGTCAGGCGAGAGCTGTTCTCCGATTGCGCCGAGAATAGCACGTACCCGCGGCGGTTCCGTATCCGCAACTTCGAGCAGGCGGTCGAGGCGACCCTTTTCGGAGAGAAGGGAGAGTAGCCGTCGGACGGTCTCCCGTGGCCCAAGCTCGCTTGTTTTGGCGGATCGGCGGATGAAGTCGAGAAGAGCGGCGTCCGTGTCGGAGAGTGTCGACCACGCTTCCGGGCGGCGCGCATGAATGACAGTATCGGCGCCGACCAGTTTGCGCGGCAGGCTGAGCGCGCTGGTGGCGACCTCACTGCGGGCAGCGTTTTGAGTCGTGAATCCGAGAAGGTTCGCGGCCGCAATGCCGGATGGGAAGACGGTGCTGTCTTTTGAGGCCAAGTCCCGGATCTGGGCTGGATTGGGCTTGCTTTTCCCGAAGGCCGTGTCGCGGGCACTGTAATAAACGCCCTTACTCAGCCGGTCGATTTTGCCCTGCCGTGCCAAGCGGGAAAGCGCCTGCGCGACAGCCGAAACCGGGAGGTCATGGAAATCCCTGAGCCGCCACAACCTCTCGCCACCGGCCTTTATACGTTGCCGGACAAGAGTTGTAACGTGTTTCGCGCTCCGGGGAGCATTGCCTTCCTTTTCCATAGATTAAGGATGATCTTCCGGGGATGATTGTCAAGTTTTATTGCAATAAAACATTACACTTGACATTGTCAGACAAATATAGCCAACTATCTGACAAAGGAATGGAGATTGAGCGACGGCCCTCATCGAAGCCTGCCCATGCGCCGACCGTGGAAATCGGTCGCCGAGTGCGCTGACAACGTCGCATTCGAGGTTGACGAAATCCGCGAAGTCATCCTGCCCGCCTTGGAGAACGACTGCAGGCGCGAGGTGCGCCGCGAGTTTCTCGACAACCTCTGCGGCCTGTGCGCGGATCAGGAGGCGATGCTCTTCAAGAGCGACATGCGTCCCGTCCTGGAGGGGTTAAGGCGAACGGCAAACGTGGGGCTGGAGCGCCAGGTCCTCGACCATGCGATACACGCGGCCGCGAGCGGAAGCAGCGGATACGGCGTCGCCGAAAAGGCCCTCGGCCAAGCGCTGAAGGATCGCGGAGCGAGTGGCATCAAGCAGGTGGAAGAGCATTATTTGCGTAAATCAAGTGTGAAGCGCGCGCATAACGTCAGGGACCGCATGGAGAAAGCCGTCAGCGGCGCGGACATCGAGCGAGTGGCGCGCATGATGCTCAACGGCCGGCAAAAAGACACGACGGCCAAACCGCCGAAACGGCAAGGGCTGGATGACGGAGTGAAACTATGAAATCCGACAGCGATGTCTACGTCCCGCCCCAGCTGAGAGTCCAGGTCCTCGAACGCGGCGCTCATGCGCGCCGTCTCTGGACCATTTGTCGGATTGACCAGCACCTCGAATTCACGACAGACAAGCTCGAATCCTACTGCGTCGCAAGCTGGGAGCCCGTGATTTACGATGCCCTGCTGGTCGCGGCGGCCGTCGAATTCGCAGACCGGACGCTGAAGCGTCCAGCTCTCAGCTGGCAGAGAGAGTTCCGCCTTGTCATCCCGGTTCACGAGCCGACGCGGTGGAGCGCGCCGCGCGTCGCCGACGCGCTGTACGACGCCCTCGATTTCCTGACCGGCGACCACTGGAACATCGAATTCACCGCGCGCACGGCGCCGCTCGCGGAGCCGAAGCAGCAGCACTTCAATCTTCCTTCGACCGTCGAGGCGGTCATTCCCTATAGCGATGGCATGGACTCGCGCTGCGTCTCCGGCCTTCTGGACCGCACGCTCGGTGACAGGCTTATACGCGTCCGACTCGGGTCACGCATACGCGACGCAAGAAATCTTTCGAAACAGAGGCAGCCCTTCACGTCGGTTCCGTATCGCGTGCATTCCGGTGAGCGCGAATCAACGGCGCGGTCGCGCGGGTTCAAGTTCGCGCTCATTAGCGGGCTCGCCGCGTACCTGACGAAGGCGCACCGGGTTCTCGTTCCCGAGAGCGGCCAAGGCGCGCTTGGACCCGCTCTGATCACCGTGGGCCAAGGCTACGCCGACTACCGGAGCCACCCGCTCTTCACGGGTCGCATGGAAAAGTTCCTAAATGCGCTGTTGGAGCACAAAGTGACGTTCGATTTCACGCAGCTCTGGCAAACGAAGGCGGAGACGCTCCGCGATTTTGCCGCGTTAGGCAACGCCGGCGATTCGTGGTCGCATACCTGGTCGTGCTGGCAACAAACCCGTCAGGTGAGCGTCGACGGCAAGAAGCGTCAATGCGGCATCTGCGCGGCCTGTCTACTGCGCCGCATGAGCGTGCACGCGGCAAGCCTGAAAGAAGCGCCGGAAACTTACGTATGGGAAAACCTGGGGGCAGCGAGCTTCGAAGGCGCAGCCGCTGCTTCCTTTCCGGAAGGCAAGAAAACGAAGGCAATGCACGAATACGCGATTGCAGGCGCCCTGCATCTCGACCATCTCGCGCAGTTGCGGCATTCTCCATCTAATTCAGGAATGCTTGACCTGTTCGCTTTTCAGCTGGCGGATTCGCTCGGGACCGACGAGGCCGAGACGCGCGGCAAACTGGACAGATTGTTAACGCAGCACGAAACCGAATGGAAGGCTTTCATGGGGTCACTGGGCAGCAACTCGTTTTTGGTCAACTGGGCGTCTGGGGCGCAGGAATGAGCGTGCTGGATCAATTTAGCGCCGAAGAGGTCGGCGAGCGGTTGAGAATCGCTCGGGAGAAAGCAAGCCTGACTCAGGAAGACGCGGCCGCTGCTATCGATGTCGCCCGGACGACATTGACGGCAATTGAAAAGGGACAGCGCCGCGTTCGCATCGCGGAAGTGCAGAAGCTCGCGGCGGCCTATGAGACGTCAGTCAATGCGCTGTTGCGGCGGGAAGCTGTGCATGTCGACCTGGTGCCGCGTTTCCGAAAACTCCTCAACACCAACGACAAGGCCGAAGCCGAGGCCGCCGAGCTGATCGACAGCCTGGCGAGGGCCGAGGTCGAACTTGAAAACCTGCTCGGCGTGACCCGGTCGCGCAACTACCCGCAGGAACGGCCGATCCTCCCGGGCGACGTGCGCGTGCAGGCCGAGCATGACGCTATGGAACTTCGTCAGGTATTGGGCCTCGGCATCAGGCCTGTGCCGGACATTGTGACGCTGCTCGAATTGGAGCTTGGGGTTCGCGTTTTCATTCGCAAACTGGACAGCCGCATTTCAGGACTTTTTGTGTACGACGAAACCCTTGGTCCATGTGTGATGTTGAATGCCAACCACCCGCGCGAGCGGCGGACGCAGACCGCGGGCCATGAGACGGGACATTTCATCTCCGCCCGTCGAAGCCCGGAGATCTTCCATCAGCACGAATTGGAAAATAGCCGTGAGGAACGCTATGCCAATGCGTTCGGGCGGGCATTTCTGACGCCTGCCCGCGGCGTGATGCAGAAATTCCACGAAGTTACGGCCGGGTCTGACCTCCTCACGCGCCGGCATATCATCATCCTGGCCCATTTCTTTGGCGTGTCTCGCGAAGCGATGGTGCGGCGCCTTGAAGAGCTTGGATTGACGAAGCCGGGCACGTGGGACTGGTTCCAGAGTCACGGCGGCATTTCGGATGAACAGGCCATGCAGGTATTGGGTGATCTGGCGACTCCGGACCGGGAACGGGCCAAGGCCGAGCAGCCGACGACGTTGCGGCTCAACCTTCTTGCGGCGGAGGCATATCGCCAAAATCTCCTGAGCGAAGGACAGCTGGCCAGGTTGTTGGGGCTCGACCGGATCGAGCTGCGCGCAATTCTGAGCGCGCTGGAGGCAGAAGGGAGCGGCAACGATGGGGTCGAGAAACCGCTTGACTGACCCTGCAGCTCTCGTCGGCGACACGAGCGCCGTAATCAATCTGAACGCAACCGGCTGCGCGCGCGAAATCCTGCGGGCTTTGCCGCAGCGCTTTCTCGTGGTTGATGTCGTGTCGGGCGAGCTTGAGCGCGGGCGCGGCCGCGGACGAGCCGATGCCGACATTCTGAAAGAGCTGGGGACGGAAAAGCTGATCGAGATCGTTAAGCTCGATGAGGTGGGCGAAGCGCATTTCGAAAACCTGGTCGTCGGCCCGGCCGCCGAGACTCTCGACGATGGCGAAGCCGCCACGCTCGCCTTCGCCGCCGCCGGCGGCATGATCGCGGTTATCGACGAGCGCAAGGCGACTCGGCTTTGCGCGAAGGTTTTCCCGAAACTCGCAATCAGCAGCACCGTCGACATCCTTAGCCATGTCGATGTTGGCCGGGCGCTGGGCGCTGCCGCGCTCGCCGAGGCCGTTTTCCGCGCACTGAAGAACGGGAGAATGCGGGTCTTGCCGCAGCACGTGCAATGGGTAGTCGATCTGATCGGCCCGGGGAGGGCGGCTGAATGTCCGAGCCTTCCCAAACATGTTCGCCAGACTCAACAGGCTATGCCTGAGGAGGAGCTTCATGGCGGAAATGTTGTGTTCTAGAAAGAGGAAGACATCAGTATGCGCATCAGCAGGATCATCATCAAGAATTTTCGCAACTTCAAATCCTTGGATGTGAAGCTGGGTGAGCACGCCGTCGTGCTCGGTGAAAACAAGGTTGGAAAGACGAATTTACTTTTTGCCCTGCGTCTGATCCTCGATCCCTCTCTGCCGGATTCGGCGCGGCGCCTGCGGCTGGAAGATTTTTGGGATGGCCTGGAGCGTCCCCTCGCGGCGGAAGATGTCATCGAAATCTCGCTAGAGTTCCGCGACTTCGAGGACAATGAAAACCTGCTGGCGGTTCTCGCCGATCACCTTGTTAAACCCGATCCGATGGTCGCGCGGATCACCTACCTGTTTCGGCCTATTCCGGGTCGCGAGGAAGCACCGAAAAGCGAAGCGGACTACGAGTTCGTGATTTTCGGCGGAGATCGGCCCGACAATCATGTCGGCTACGATTTGCGGCGATGGATGCCGATGGACCTGTTCCCCGCGCTGCGCGACGCCGAATCGGATCTGGCCCGTTGGGCCCGTTCGCCTTTGCGCCCTCTGCTGGATCGCGCAGCGCGCACCATCGATCCTGACGAGCTGAAGAAAATCGCAAAAGAGGTCCACAAGACCAGCTCCAAAATGACGGACCTGCAGGAGCTTGATGACGTGGTGTCGGCGGTGAACACGCAACTCACGTCGATGGTAGGCGACAAGCATGCGATTGAGACGGCGCTTGGATTCGCGCCGACCGATCCCGAGCGCCTGTTGCGGGCCCTGCAATTGATGATCGACGGCGGCAAGCGCGGCATCGCCGAGGCGAGCCTGGGCTCGGCGAATGTGCTGTATCTGGCTCTGAAAGAACTGGAGCACCGCTACCTGGTCGAAGAGGGCGAACGCCAGCATACCTTCCTCGCAATCGAAGAGCCCGAAGCGCACTTGCATCCGCATCTGCAGCGGCTGATTTATCGCAACTATTTGCGCACCCGCGAGGAGAACGAGGAACGGCCGGAGGTGCGCAGCGTTCTGCTTACGACGCATTCACCCAATGTGGCGAGTGTCGCGCCTCTATCGAATATCGTGCTGCTCCGCACCGTTCCCGGCGAAGCCCACACAATCGGCAGGTCGCTATACCGTGTGAAGCTCCCAAAAATGGAGCGAGAGGATCTTGAGCGTTATATCGATGTGACGCGCGGCGAGCTGTTTTTTTCCAAAGGCGTGATCCTCGTGGAAGGGGATGCAGAACGCTTTCTTTTACCGACGCTCGCGAAGCTTCACGATCCGGATATGGATTTCGACGCTTTGGGCATCAGCGTTTGTTCGATTGCAGGGACAAATTTCGGGCCTTACGTTCAGCTTCTTGGGCCGGAAGGGCTCGACATTCCGTTTGTCGTCCTGACGGATTTCGATCCAAAGGGGGAGCCTGGAATCCAGGAGGATACGGACCCGGAATCCGATATGGACGACTCGTACGGCAAGAACCGGGTCGTCAATCAGATCATGTGCAGGCTTTTTGAAAAGGAAGAATGGGAGGAGCTCTCGTTCGACGAAGCCTTGGAGAAGGCCGAGGATTGTGGGGTATTCCTGAACGACTACACTTTCGAGATCGACCTGTTCAAGGAAGGGGCGCAGGACGAGTTCGCAGAAGCGATGAAGGGACTGACCGACAACAAAGCAATGCACGGGCGCTTCGTCGAGATCTCCAAGCATCCGGAAAAACTGGACCCGAAGCAGTTTCTGAAAGACATCGATTCCGTCGGCAAAGGACGGTTCGCGCAGCGGCTGGCATCACTACTTTTCGCGGCAGGAAACGATGTGTGTCCGCCCTACATCAAAGCTGCACTCGACTTTATGAAGGCGAAGCTGGC
>JBARMQ010000521.1:0-21851 GCA_049802535.1 Bryobacteraceae bacterium
GTACATTCTTCTCGTCCCGAACGCCGGAATCGGAGTCGTCTCTGGGGGCGCACCGTGCCATCAAGAGCTCAAACCCCACGGCTAGCTCGATGACTGCACCTGCCGCGCCTCGTCTTCGTTCGGCCATCGGCAGAAATCGGCTGGTGAGCGACTGGGATCACATGACGCAATTCGAGCAGGTAGGCGCCTACACTTTCCGCGGCGATACGAGGGCCCCGGAGGACATCGAGAGGCTAGATGGCTTTCATCCTCCTTCCCTTCGAACGGATTCGTTCTACGTCGCGAAGATCGCCCACGAGTTCGTTCGGTACATGGAAAGGATGGGATTGTCATTGGATGCGGCCGGAAAGGCTCAACTCGAAAAAGAGGTGGAGGGCTACATGCAAAACCAACCGGCCACTGACCGGAAAATGTTCACCGAATATCATATGTGGCGCGAAACTCTTAACCGTTCCAGCATGCACTTGCAGGGGATGACCGATGACCCTTTTCTCAAGGCCTATATTTCGACTACACGAGACATCAACGTTGCGTGCTACGGGGCCGCGGGTAGCCTAGCATCGGACGCAGTAGGGAACCAATCAAGCGGAGGTGATCAGGGCTGTGTCTACGTGTTACGTGTTGACTCCGGCTTCCTGCTCAAGGAGGGGATAGGCGGTATATCTAAAAACGAAGGTGAGGTGGCGCATCTGGGTTCAATCCAGTGGAAAAACGTTTATGGCTTCAAGCGTCGAGCGTACGGCGGCTCCATTGACACCAACATCTACATCCGCCGCGAACTCTTCGATCGTGATTACGCGGCTTTCAAGCAGGTCCTGGGTTCTCTTAGTTCGATCTGACGCCGCGGTAAGGCAGACATTGCGCATTACGGAGCCGACAGGGCAACCTGCAGCCATTGCTGGGCAAAGGCCCAATGGCGTGCAACGGTTCGCACCGAACAACCGAGACGAACGGCGATCTCGTCACGCTCCAAGCCTTCGAAAATTTTCATTTCAACGACGGTCCGAAGGATGGGATCGATGGCGCTTAGCTTGGTCAGCAAGTCTTCTATCTCACTCAAGTCTTGGGTATGGGCGCTGGGCGTGTTGAAGACTTGGTCCAGATCCGCCTTCACAATGCGCTTGGAGAGAGGTCGCGCATGGTGAATTAACAGACGCTTCATCAAGAACGCAGACAGGGCGAGGAATGCGTCTTTTTGGGTTTGATCACCGGTCCCAAGCGTCTTGATTCGAGTCAGCTCAAGATAGAGCTCGTTGACGAGAGTTGTGGGCTGCCAGGTATGATTGACGCGCTCGCCCGCCATGCATGTTCTGGCTACCCTGCGGAGTTCAGGATAAAAAAGCTCGACCAATTTGCCGGCAGCTTCGCGGCTGCCGATGCCGAGATCTGCCATCAGTTGCGAAGCAGAAGCATCTGACGTTCCCACTTGCTGTAAATTTAACAAATCTTTTGCATACCTTAAATACTCGATCTCCCATTCACCGTTAGGCGAGTGACTGAAGGTACTACGGGAGCGGCAGCGCTTCGTAACCTCGCCGATGTTGCGCAAGTCATGCGGCAGAAGGCGGCGCAGTGGACCGAAGAACGGGACGGCGAGTTAAAGAAGCGAGTTTTGTGAATCGGCCCTCGCCACTGAGCGCACCGACTTGTTCTCCATGGTTTCGTGAGCATTGCCTCCAGCGCCAGGGCTGAACATTTTGCGATTTTCATTGCATCGTTGCGGGCATGACTCTCGAAAATCGCGTTAGGAGCGATTGCTCAACTGGGCGCCTCCAAATAAGACTGCGCACAACCCAAGTACCTGCAAGCCGGTTAGGCCGTAATAAATCCACCGTCCTACAGGCCACATCAATTCGGGTAGGACGTCTGAAAATTTATCCGTTAGGCTCTGACCGGCACGAAAAGGTGGAGCACTTACATGGTTAAACTTCGCCCAATGGGCAGCAAGCGTCGTAGCGCGAACGTTCGAGATTAGCAGCACTAGAAAAAAGATAGAGAGAATACCTACATGAGCGACTCGAAATGCCCCAATCACACTGATGAAATAGACCAACAGGGCCGAGATGGCTGCAAAGCGGCTGCGTTGTCGAATGCCGACCCCCGCTAGATAGAAATAGAGTGCTTCGATAGCGCCGGCTGCCCCAGCGTGATGAGAAAAACTGGTTACGAGAGTGAGAGCGGCAACCGCTACGCAGACCCAGTAGCCTTGTACGCCGAGGTAGTCCACATCCTCCGAATACCTCACACGCGGCCAGAACAGGTTTTTCAGGCGGCTTTCAGGTTTTGGGGTTGATTCCGAGAGACCGAGTATCTGCATGCATTCTGTTCAGCAGTTTTGCTGCCATTCCATCAGAGGTTCTGCTTGCGACATCCCGGGATGAAGATGTATACTACGATTGCTATGCCTAGCGAGCGGAGTATATCAATTGCCGCCACCTAATTCCGCGCAGACAGCGCTCGATTTGCTTGTGTTGACGGTCCTTGACCGCCGCGCTCCGTTGCACGGCTACGGCATCGCCATCGCGATCGAAGAATTGTCGGAGGAGGCTTTACGCCTGGAGGAAGGTTCGCTCTATCCGGCGCTTCATCGGATGGAGGAGCAGGGCTGGATTACCGCTGAGTGGAAGATCAGCGAGACGAAGCGTCGTGCACGCTTTTATCGCTTAACTGCTGCCGGTAAGAAACAACTGCGATTCGAATCCGAACGCTGGACAAGTTTTTCGACGGGCGTGGCGCGTGTCTTGCGGCACGCGTAGGGAGTTGGGAGGTTCTCCATGTCCTGGTTATTGCGTCTTAAGAATGCGCTGCGCCCCAGCCGGTTGGATGCTGATTTAGAAGATGAAATCGCCGACCATATCGAGCGGCGAGCGGCCCAGTTAACTGACAGGGGCTTGAGAGCCGACCAGGCGCAACGGCAGGCGCGCGTACGATTCGGCAACCCGACACGAATGCGAGAGGAGAGCCGGACGGTTCGACTCTGGGCGTCGCTCGAGGGAACATTGCAGGACATCCGCTATGCTTGGCGCGGAATGCGCAAGGCGCCCGTGTTTGCTATGACAGCCGTCGTGTCACTGGCTTTGGCGATCGGGGCGAATACTGCGATCTATTCGATCGTGGACGCGGCCATTTTACGCCCTCTACCTGTGAACCGGCCAGACCAATTGTTCCAACTGACTTCGCCTGCGATAGCAGATCCCGGAATGCCTGCGGGTGAAGAGCGAGACTCTTTCAGTTATCCAGAGTTTACAGAGTACAGTGCAATCACCAAAGGCATCGCTCGTCTGGGGCTGTTTAGTTATCCCCGACAAGTTGAGGCGCAACCCTTTAAGGCCGGCGCGCCTATCGAAAGACTAAACCTTGCTTTCGTCTCGGGAGAGGCTTTCGACATGCTGGGCGTTGGTCCAGCGATCGGGCGCCTGTTTTCCGCGGATGACGACCGGCTCCCACCAGGCTGGCCTACTGTCGTGCTGGGATACGAATATTGGCAGCGACGGTTCCAGTCAGATTCAAGCGTTATCGGCCGCTATTTGAAGCTGGGCGATAAGAACTATGAAATTCTCGGCGTCACTCGCAAAGGTTTTTTCGGAGTGGAGCCTGGACAGTTCATCGACGTATGGGTGCCCGGCACGCAGTATGATTCTGGCGCCTTAACGAATGCGGATTGGCACTGGTTTCGGATCCTCGGCCGCTTCGCTCCTTCGACTTCTCCCGCACAATTGCAGGCGCGTCTTCAACCCGCCTTTCATCGTTTTCAGGCGGAATTGGTGAAAGCGTATCGAACCATACCGCCGGCCATCAAAAAACAATTCCTGGAAAGCGAGATTCGCGTGTGCCGCGCCCCATCGGGAGCATCTCAGTTTCGGCAGACCTTCTCTCGCCCTTTGTGGATTGTATTCGGCGTAGCCGCCGGAATTCTGTTGATCGCCTGCGCAAATGTGGCTAGCCTGCTGCTTGCTCGCTCGACGGCACGCGCTGCGGAAATGGCGATGAGAGTCTCCTTAGGGGCGGGCAGAACGCGTCTATTCCGGCAGATGTTGACGGAGAGCCTGACTCTTTCGCTGATGGCTGGTGCGGCCGGTTGGATATTGGCGCGGCTGATGGGGCCTCTGTTAGTACGCCTGTTGTCCACCGAAGCAAATCCCGTGCGATTCGCTCTGGCAATCGATACACGCGTGCTGTTGTTCTGTGTGATTGTTTCGACGGTCACGGCAGTCTTATTTGGTTCAGTCCCCGCTTTGCAAGCTTCGGGTGCGCAGCCGATGTCATCCGTGCGCGCGGCATCCGGCTCGACGGGGAAATTGCGGCTCGGGAAAGTGTTTCTCGGTGTGCAGGCGGCATGCGCATTCTGCCTGGTCCTGGTGGGCGCGGCATTCTTGTTTAGCTTGGCCAACTTATTTCGCGTCAATCCCGGGTTTGATCCGCGCGGTGTAGCTGTCTTTGGCATTGCGACGGATGCGGCGAAAAAGACGGAGGAAACACAGCGTCAGTTGATGTTCCAACTGCAGAGACGAGTTGAAAGCCAGCAGGATATCCAGGCGGCGGCACTTGCCCCATGGGCCAATTTCGGAGGCGGCGGCTGGTCAAACCAGGTCGTCATTCCCGGCAAAGGGCCCTCCGATCGGGAAGAGATCTTCTATCGCGTTTCTCCCGGGTATTTCGCCACTCTCCGAACGCCGTTGCTTGCTGGACGCGACTTCGAAGAGCGGGACAGCAAAGATTCCAACGCAGGCGGCATTGCGCCAGCTATCGTGAACGAGGCGTTCGCGCGGAAGTACTTCAACAGCTTGAACGTCGTTGGGCGCGAGTTTAGCTATCCGTCAGAGAAAGGAATCATGCGTGAAGTGATTGTTGGACTAGCTTCCGATGCGCTCTACAACAACCTCCGAAGCGCTCCAGACCCAATCCTCTATCTTCCGATTACAGGAGATGCCGACTACACAATGTTCGTTCGCTCGTCGTTGAGCCTCGGTTTGCTGTCACGAATCGTCGATCGGGAAGCAAGGGAGCTAGGCGCCGGCACTCGAGTCAAAGAGATCACAACTTTGGACATCATTGTGGGCAACACGCTTCTGCGAGAGAAACTATTAGCAGGGCTGGGCGGCGCTTTTGCATTCTTCGGGCTTCTGCTGGCAGGAATCGGCTTGTTTGGCCTGCTGAGTTACTCGGTCGGCCGGCGCACGCGTGAGATCGGCATTCGGGCGGCATTGGGTGCACAACGCATGGAGTTGGTTTCGTTGGTGCTCACGGATGTCGGGGCGCTCATCGGCGGAGCGCTCTGCATTGGATTAGCGGCCGGGTTAACGGTTCTGACGGTGTTTCGTTCTCTTTTGTTCGGCATTCAGAGGGTAGATCCAACGGTGATCTGCATCTCGGCGGCAGTTTTCGTGGCTACGGCGATGTTAGCTGCTGGATTACCGGCACGACGCGCAGCAACGATTGACCCGATTTCGGCGCTACGAGAAGAATGAGGTGCGCACGTTGAGCTTGAACCGATCACTCACTGAACGTGAACGGTGGTTGTCAATTTGATGTCGCTTGAAGAGGCGCCAATCATCAGGCTGACGGGCTCGGATTCGACTTTGAATTCGTTGGATTTTTCATTCCAGTAGGCGAGCGTCGAAGCCTTCAATGGAATTTGAACGGTTTGCGTCTCGTTCGGTTTGATGTTGACGCGGCGAAATCCCTTTAGCTCCTCACGCGGGCGTTCAACCTTGGATCGAAGATGCTTCACGTAAAGTTCTACCACCGCGTCACCGGCCATCGTTCCGGTATTGGTTACGTCTACGCTGACTGAAAGCGTGCCATCGGGTTGCAGCCGGTCCGAACTCGTCTTTAAGTTGGAATAGCGGAACGTGGTGTAACTCAATCCATAGCCGAACGGGTACAGCGGGTCGCCTTTGAAGTACATGTACGTGCGCCCGTCCCGTATGTTGTAGTCCATCATGGGCGGCAGTTGGTCGATAGATTTTGGCCAGGTGGTGACTAAGCGGCCGCCGGGATTGTATTCGCCGAAGAGAACTTTGGCAATTCCCATGCCCTCATCCTGCGAAGCGTGGACGGTGTGCAAAATCGCGGGAACGTTCGCCTGCGACCAGTTAATCGCGAATGGAAAACTGGAAACCAGAACCACGACGGTCTTCTTATTCACGGAATATACTTGCTTGATTAACTGCTCCTGATCGAGCGTAATGCTTTCCCGGTCTCGCCCTTCGCGCCCGTCGCTGGCCACAGTGCAAGGCAGCGTATCGCCGCCCTCAATGGATGTGTGGTCCCAATCATGCGCCATGTCGGGCCCGCAGGTGGGATCATTGCCGACCACGACAACCGCGACGTCAGAGGAGCGAGCCGCTTTGACCGCAGCGTTCCCCGTTTCATCGGCGGCGTAATTCACCTTGACGTTCGGGCCGGCTTCCTCTTTGATTCCTTCGAGCGGCGTGATCGTATAGGGTGGTTTGCCGCCATACCAGTCCCAATGCACAGAATCAGCGAGAGGTCCGATCACCGCGATCGACTTGAGATTGTCTTTATGCAATGGCAGGAATTGATTGGCATTCTTCAGCAGGACAACTGATTCCAGCGCCATCTTTTGCGACACCGATTTATCGCGATCGGTGGTCCAAGGTTCCGGCGAGTCTTTGATGTTCGAGTACGGCACCATCTCCGGAGGATCGAGGAGGCCCAGACGGACAGCGACGCGGAACTTATAGCGCAGCAAAGCGTCAATCTCCGCCTCGGTCACCGATCCATCCTTCAAAGCCTCTTTGGTTTCTTCCCGATAGGTATCCAGAAATTGGTTGATGCCAGCTTTGAGACATGCGATCACGGCGGCTTTCTGATTGGGAAAAAGCTTGCGTGGATCGACCAGCAGTTTCACCGCTCCGCCGTCGCTCGATAAGACGTCGACACCCCATTTCTGCTGAACGATGCTCTTCAGAATGGGATTGATGACCATAGGAGTGCCGTTCCAGGCGTTATAAGACGCCATAACGGCTTTCGCGCCACCCTCGAGGAAGCCCATGCGAAACGGCACGGAATAGTACTCCCAGAAAAGGCGCTGATCGAAGTTGGAAGACGAACTGGTGCGGTAATCTTCGTTGCTATTGGCCAGGAAGTGTTTCAGCAATGCGGCGGCTTGCCAATATTTGGGATTATCCCCCTGCAGGCCTTTGATGAAAGCGACGGCCATTGTGCCGTTGAAGAATGGATCTTCGCCGTAAACTTCTTCACTGCGGCCCCAACGGGGATCGCGGGCCAGGTCAGACTGTGGTCCCCAGAGCATGAGGAGTTGACGATGATATTTTTCGGTCTGCGTGATGAAGCGAGCTTCGTAGCCCTCGACATCGCCGGCTTGACGAACGAGATCCGGGTCCCACGTTTCACCCATCCCGGGCGGTTGCGGAAATTGCGTAGTGGGTATGGGAGCAAATCGGGCTGAATTGGCGCCGCGCTGCACGACACCGTGAATCCCTTCGGATGACCCGATGTTCGGCACGCCTAGCCGAGGCACGCCCGTCCGCGTGCTCAGACAATTTATCTTTTCGTCGATCGTCATCAGCGAAAGAAGGTTGTCGATCCGCTTTTCGACGGGCTGATTCGGATCCTTAAATGGATAGGAGGTAGGCTGCTGTGCAGAAGTCGAAATTGTTGCCAGAAGCGAGATAAAGAGGGGAGCCGTGAGCCGATTCATGCGGGCTCAAATATCGTTGGTTCGCATTTGCTCGGCGAGATGCTCGGATGCGCGCATGGACAGAGCCAAAATGGTCATGGTTGGATTCTGCCAACCGCACGTGACGAAGCTTGCACCATCGACGACATAGATGTTTTTGACGTCGTGACTCTGAGACCACTTGTTCAGAACACTCTTCTTCGGATCGTTGCCCATGCGGCAGGTGCCGACTTCGTGAATGCTATAGCCGGGAGGATTCACGCGATCGGTCTTGCAGATGATCTCCCAGCCGGCCTGGTGGAACCAGTCTTCAATGGTGTCGGCGGCGTCTTTGGTCAGATTGCGTTCGTTCTCTGAATCGCGGGCCTCAATGTGCAAGACGGGAATGCCCCATCGATCGGTGACTTTGTCATCGATGCGCACATGATTTTCGAAACGCGCCACGCGCTCTCCGAAAATGCCACCGGAGACGCATGAATTGGCATAACTGTCCAGCTTCGACTGCAGTTCTGCGCCGTAGAGCGGGAAGAAATTTGGGCTCGCGCTTCCGCCGCTGCTGATGTTGACGCAGTAGCCTTTGATGAAATTGCTTTTCGCGTTTTGCTTGAGGTTACGGAACCGCGGGATGAAGGCGCTGCCTCCCATTAAGCCGGGCTGAGCCTTGCCATCGCGGGCTTCGGGCACGGAAGCGACCACGGAAACGCCATACATCTGGTCAACCAGGTAGTGGCCCAAGACACCGCTGGAGTTCGCGAGCTGCGAATTGAGCAGTAGGCGCGTACTTTCCAAACAGCCGGCGGCAAGAACGACCGCCTTCGCTTTCACGCTCAATTCGCGGCCGGAATGCCGATCGACAAAATCGACGCCATTGGCGAGCCCCGTGTTCTTATCGGTGGTCACTTGGCGCACAATCGCGTTTTGGACGATGTCGAGCTTGCCCGTTGCCAATGCATCGGGAAGCAGAAGATTGATGGAGCTAGCCAGGCCATTTCTTCCCAAGGAAGAACGCCACTTGGAAACGCCGATCCCCTGCTTGTTCGCAATCTCCGTGACGCGCTTGATGGTTTCCGTGTCTGGCGGGAAGGTTGATTCGATGAAGTCTCCATCCGGAAACTGCGGCCAACCTTCTTTGCGGCCGGTCACACGGAAAATCTTTTCGACTCGCGAATAATAGGGCGCCAAGTCGGCCAGGCGGATCGGCCAGCTCTCACCAGTACCGTCGATCGCGGCTGCGTTGAACTCATAATCGCTCAGACGGAAAGACTGGCGCGCCCAGAACAGTGAACGGCCGCCCAGCAAGCGGACGCGCACCCAGTTATAGGGCGCATCGGGCGGAGCAGTATACGGGATCTCCTTTTCATCCACCCATTGATTGGCATTGAACTCATTGGCCTGAAAAACATGCGGCAAGCGGCCCGGCTTGTCGAACCCGCGATAGGGTAGATCGTAGGCATTCTTAAGGCTCCGATCCTTTTCGTAGTCAGCCTCGGGACCGGCATTGAGCATCAGGCAAGAGATGCCCTTTTCCGTCAGAATTTTTGCGGCCATGCCGCCCGAGTGCCCGGAGCCGACGATCAGTACATCGTACGTCTTAATTGGCATTGTTTATCCTTCGCTGATGGGATCGATCGGAGACCAGTAGAAGCCTTTACCGCGGAAGCCACGAGTAAACCGGTGCCCCGATTGTTCGGAAGCTGCGGCCCATTCTCGCGAGTTCATCGTTGCAGTGCGCAAATCCTCATGCACTTGGGCGATGAAGTTTTGAACCGGGTCGCTCGGAAAATCCATCGGCCAAGGTCTGACAACCATCAACGGCTTCACGATTGCGTCTACCTGCTCCGCACTTAGCTCGGCGAAGGGCTTCTGATATTTATCGCGTGCCTGCGCGTCGAGATTGTCGAGGCCCGTGAGATACAACTTCTGGCGATCGGCCGGCGATGCGCTGATCAAGAAATCGAGGAACTCCGGGGCCTGCGCCTCAGTTGCGCCGGGATTGGTTTTGAGCGGCGGCATAAATGTGTCGCCCAACTTGTGCAGCGTTGCAAACTGAGTGTCTGTGAAGTAGTGCTGCGCGGGTTGACCGGCAAGGTCGATAGCCGTTACGTCCAGATGGGGTACGTCAGTGGGCTGCCGGGACATTTGCCGCGCTGTCGCCGGCTCAGCCTTTGGCTGCGGGGTGGTTGTGGTGTTTGTGGGCGCCTGCGCACCCGCCAACGCGGCGGGAACCGCCGGAGTCATCATGAGGCTTCGCACAAAATTTCGGCGTTTCATATCTTTCCTTGGCCAGCAAGCATTATTTCATGGGCGATTTACCTGGACCGGATGTTACTGGCGCTGTTGCCATAATGAAGGAGATGCTAGAGGGCACTGCGAAGCATGTTACGTTGGCGGTGGCCATTGTTTTCTGGCTGAGCGCGTTTGGCCTGACCGTTCAAGCGTCAGCCGGGCCTAAGGCTGCACAGCTTCCCGACGGCCCAGGGAAAGAGACCGTGCAAAAGATATGCAGCGGCTGTCATGCGCCGGAAATCGTGCTGGGTCATCGCGACACAAAAGACGGATGGGAAGCCATCGTCAGCAGCATGGTGGACAAGGGCGCTAACGGCACCGACGATGAATTCAACACCATCATCGATTATCTGGCCGCCCATTTCCCGAAGAACTCTGACAGCAAATCCGGCGCGCGTTAGAGATCCGGGCGCGCGTTCTTAAGAGATCGACCGGGAATGCTCAGGTCCAGGCGGAAAGTTCGTCCTCAGGAAGGGGATCGAAAAATTCTGGTCCGACCTTAAGCGTCCCCTTCATCGCGCCTGCTTGGCGTTGCCGTGTGACGTCGCCTAACGCGACGAGTTTCGCGACCGGTTTTGATCCGCTCGCGATGATGACCTCTTCGCCATTCAAGGCTTTCTGAATCCAGCGGGAGAGACTTGTCTTCGCCCGGTGAATTGTGAATACACTCATGGCCTCCAATTAGCGTAGCTAACACATCCGCTTCTTCGCAACTCGAGTCATTCGAAAAAAAAGGCGGACTGCCCAAGTGGGTGTCCGCCGTAAGGTTACAACTCAGTTGAATGCCTAATCGCCCATCGCTCCGACTTCTTCACGCTTCTCGACTTCGACCGGCTTCTTCGCGGTTGCCAGCAAGCCATCCAGTGGAACAAAGCCATCAATTTTCTTTTCGCCTAGCACGTGCTCACGATACAGGCGCGCCATTTTGTCGTTTTCGATTTTTTGTTTAAGCGCTTCGTCACGCTTCCTGGTCTTCTCTTCACGCGCCGTCTTGGCGATGCCGAGATCGTCCAGATCGTGCTGGCGTTCTGCATTGACATGCTCCTGCACCAGCACCAGGTTGTGGTCCTTGCTTTGCAGCGGCACAGCCTTGTTGCCGGCGAAGATTTCGTGGCGGCCATGCTCTTCATACCACTTGGTCAGAGTGGCGGTCATGTGCATCTTCTCAATGATGTTGCGCCATCCGACGCCCGTATTGTAGGCGCAGAAGGAAATCTCGCCCTCCTGGGTGGCATAGGGAATGATGCACTGTTCCGTGCGGCGGAAATCGTAGTTAAAGAGATCCTGGAACCACATGCCCGCGATGAACAGGAAGTTCCAACGATCGGCGCGGCGCTTCTCAATGTCGGCCATGGTCCGGTCGCCCGTAACCTTGCCATAGCCACCGGTCTGCGACTTCTTCGACATTCCGAAGCACTTGTCGAATTTCTGCATGAAGTCGGAAAGTTTGAAGTGCGTCGGCGATTTGAAGGGATTGTAGTTGCGCAGCAGCGCGAGCGAAACGCCCACCACCGAAAGAAATCTGCCGCGGGCCGCGTCGTTGACGCGAGCGATATCCTTCGCGAGTTGGTCAGCATTCAAGAATGCAGTGACTGGAACGTGTTCCTTGGTCTCCTTATCGCACATGATGGCCATGCCGATGCCGCAATTGGGATGGCAGCCACAACTCAATTGGCCCCAATCCGAGGCCGGCCCGTGAATCAGGTCGGCAAAGTCGGAGAAGGTGCTCATGAAGCTAATGGGGAACCAATCGCGCGTGGGCTCGCCAATGCCCGTCTGGCTCTTGACGTCATGGGCGAGATGCGAAAGGGTATAACGCTGCGCTTTGCGGCGTTCATCCGTCACCGCTTCGTCGCGGCCAGTGAAGGAAACCGGCTGGAAGGAGAGGAACGGAATTTTCTTCGGATTATCCAGAGCAAACTGGACTACGTGACCGACCTGCTCATTATTGACGCCGTTAATAATCGTGATGACCGGAACGATATCGACGCCATTGCTCCACAAATTCTCAATCGCGCGCAGCTTTACATCGAAGAGGTTGCCGACAGCGCGATGCGAGTTAGCCGCATTGCCGATCCCGTCGAATTGCAGGTAGGCGTAGCGCAGACCGGCTTCGGCCGCCGCCTTACAGAATTCCGGGCTTTTGGCGAATTCGATGCCGTTCGTTGCGGCTTGCACGCTGTTGTATCCGACTTTTCGGGCATAGCGTACGGCGTCCAGGAAGTAGGGCGAAAGCGTGGGCTCGCCGCCCGAGAACTGCACTGACATCTGGCGGCGCGGTTTGATGGAGATGGCGTTGTCGAGCAGAGTCTTGATGTCTTCCCAGCTCAATTCATGGACGAAGCCGACTTGGTTGGCATCCATGAAGCACGGATCGCACATCATGTTGCAGCGATTGGTCAAGTCGACCGTTAACACCGAGCCGCGGCCATGGGTAATGGTGCTGGTTCCGTGGTTGTGCAGCTTTTCATCGTTGTGCGCACGGATGTCGCGACCGGGGAACACGTCTTCGAGATGTTTGGAGAAGGCCGGATCGATCGACATGAGATCTTCGAATTGCCCGTGGATCGAGCATTCCTTGACCATCCAGATCTTTCCGTCGCGCTCCACGATCTGGGCCTTGATTTCGCCGACCGCTTCGTTCAAAAGAATTTTGTGATCGATCTCGCCGTCAACGATGCGCTGGCGGATTTCCGGAATGCATCGGGGGCACAGGGAGTCGGTTTCGCGGGGCCAGCCGAGAGGCGGCTTGGATTTTTGATAGCTCTTTAGAAGTGGCTTCTCGGACCATTTCGGCGTGAACGATGGATTTTGGTTGATCTGATTTAGGCGGTCAAACACGTTCCATGCGACATTCGCCCCGACGGCTACAGCTTTTTCAACGTACTTAATTGGCTTGGGCATTGTTCAGTAACCTGATGTCTCCTCGGTATTTGGTCGAAAGCTTTCCGCTCGCTCTTTCCAGAGAGGAACACCCTAGTATATGAGCCCCTACCGGTAGAGGTTAATGAAAACAAACCGAAGTGTTCCGATTGGCGGTTGTATGGGCGAATACGAAGCTGAACTGAGGATAAATCCGATACTGGTTGGCCGGTCAACTGCTTCTTAATCAGAGACTTAAAGTTTTGCAAATATGCCGCTCGAATGCGGCCGGTCTTCCTAAATCACTCCGTTTCGCTCGTCCCTAGCATGAATATTTTGTTAGACTGAACTGGAACTATTCTGTGATCCGCCCCTCCGTCGCGCGCGCCCTCACATGTCAAGAAACGATCGCACGCGAGGAGAAACCTGTTGAATCGCCGCAATTTTTTTGGAATGACCGCCGGCACCGCCTTGGCGGCCGCCCTGGAAGGTAACGCACAGGGCCGGACGCCTGCTCCGCGTTCGACACCGTCAGCGCAGTCGCCGATTGACGCCGCCACCGACGAAGATTATTGGAGTCAGATTCGCAACGAGTTTACGACTGACCGGACGGTTATCAACCTAAATAACGGCCATGTCAGCCCCGCGCCAAGAACGGTGCAGGATGCCATGCGGCGCTATTTGGATTACAGCAATATGGGTCCGGTGAACACGATGATTCGTGAGCTGGAGCCGAAAGTTGAATCCGCGAGGCGTGCGGTCGCCGCTGCCGCCGGAGTCGATCCAGAGGAAATCGCGATCACGCGCAATTCCAGCGAGTCGCTCGAAATTGCGCAGCTTGGCATCGATCTGAAACCCGGCGATGAAGTCCTGACCACCAACCAGGACTATCCGCGCATGCTGACAACCTTCCGCCAGAGGGAACTGCGCGACGGAATCAAACTGAAGACGATTTCGTTCCCCGTACCGGCCATCAGCTTGGATGACCTTTATGACCGCTACGAACAGGCCGTCACGCCGCAAACCAAGTTGATCCTGGTGTGCCACATTACCAATCGCACCGGACAGATCTTCCCCGTCCGCCGCATTTGCGATATGGCGCACGCCAAGGGCATCCCGGTGATTGTGGATGGCGCGCACGCGTTCAATCAATTTCCTGTCAATATCGCTGAATTAAATTGCCATTATTACGGCGTCAGTCTCCACAAGTGGACCTTTGCGCCCGTAGGCACGGGCTTCCTATACGTAAGTAAGCCGCGCATCAAGGAGACGTGGGCAATGATGGCTGCCGACAAGCGCCAGGAGAACGATATCCGGAAATTCGAAGAGATCGGAACACATCCGGCAGCGAACCACGACGCAATTTGCGAAGCCATCACGTTCAACAACAATATTGGAATTGAGCGTAAGGCGGCCCGGCTGCGATATTTGAAGGATCGCTGGGCAAATCAATTGGCCGAAAACCCGGACGTGAAAATTCTTCACAACCCGAGACCCGAAATGTCTTGCGGCATCGGCATGTTTGGGTTGAAGACGTCGGACCCGCACAAGCTGACGAAGGCGCTGAATGAGAAGTACAACATTTATCTCGCGCTCGCGCCCCATCCGGAATATGTTGGCATTCGCGTGACGCCAAGCGTCTACACGACCATCGACGAGATCGACTTCTTCGTTCACGCCGTGAATCGCGAATTAAAGAACGGCTAAGGCTGGCGCTCAAAACTCGAAGCGGCCCTGGAACGCGATCATTCGCGGAGAACTGTCACCGCCCAAGCCGACACCCAGAAGACCGGTCGGCGGCGAGGTTGTTGACGTAAACGCGCCGAAACCGGTCTGGGTCGCCGGATTGCCGGGTATCCCTGCCTCCACGATTGATGGCAATGCGAAATTTGGGTGATTGAAGACATTGAAGAATTGCGCCTCGACGCGAAGTTTGACGTGCTCGCTGAGTGCGAACCACTTCGTCAGATAGAAATCGCTCCAGGTAAAGTCGGGACCGCGCAACGCATTTCGGCCGAGGTCGCCAAACTGGCAATTCTGAGGAGTGTTTCCGCCAATGCAAGCGCCGGTGCTGGGATCAACTGCGGAGACGAACGCATTCGGGTTAAGCCACTGAATGGTTCCGGCTTGTGTGACGCCGGCAATGGCATTGTGATCGTAGAGCGGGACGCCCGGCACGACGCTGGCAAACTGCGGACCACTGCCGTTCACAATGCCCTCTCCGTTGGCGGTAAACGGCGCGCTTACGACAGAAAACGGAATGCCGCTGTGCCAGAACACGGAACCGGATACCTGCCACCCGTTCAACGCGTACCCGAGCAGATGGTGGTGCGACTTCAAGGGAAGCTGATACACATAGTTGCCGGTGAGATTGTGGCGTATGTCGTAGTCGCAAGGGCCGCGGTCGCGAGCAAGGTCATAGGGGACGGGCGAAAGAATGCCGCCCGCTGAGAACTGCAAGAATCCCCCATTCGAAACCGTGTCGATGCAATGGCTCCAGGTGTAATTCACCTGCGCCTGAAGACCATGCCCGAGGCGCTTCTCACCGGTTAGCTGCAGCCCGTTATAGTGGCTGTTCGCGCCGTTCGCCAGTTGAGTGACGGCGCCGAACCTGGGGTCTGTAGGCTTTTCATACGGAAACGGCGAGAAACAGCCGGGGCAAACCGTCTGGTAACCGTTCACTTGCATCGTGTAGGGCTGTTTCACCTCTCGTGTTCCAACATATTGCGCTTTCAGGTTCAGCGTGCTGCCAAGTTGATGTTCCAGCGCAAAGCTCCATTGCATGAAGTACGGGGCATGCAGCTTGCCGTCCGGCGCCGCCGTAATCGAAACCGGCGGCAGGCAGGCGCTCGGATTTGCCAGCGCAGAGGCGCAGGAGAGTTCACCGTTCTCGAAACCAGTCAGAAAGCTTTGATTAGCGGAAGCGGTTGCTCCGGCGGCGCTGTTAGGGACGCCGGGTGCGATGGAAACGCCACCCACGGAACCGAGCAGGCCCCCTTGAAACGTGTTTACATAAGGCGGATTTGCACCGAGCAGATCGGCAACGCTTCCCGGCAACAAATCGCTAAAGAGGCCGAAGCCGGTGCGGATCACCGTTTTGGGCTTGATCTGCCATGCTATCGCCATTCTGGGTTGCAAGATGGCAAGCGGTGTCGACTCGAACAGATTTCCGGTATTGGTTTGTATTAGGGCGTTCAATGGCTGGTTGATGTCGTGCGAAATCGAGGCGAATGAGCCGGGCAGACGTGCCACGGCATCGTGCGGATTCAGCGGATTGGAATTGTGGGTGGCCCTAAGTCCAAAGGTCCATGTCAGCGTTGAGGTGGGCTTCCACGTGTCCTGGGCATAAAAATCAGCATTCACAAAATTGAATGGTTGCGAATTCGCCAACGGGTAGGTTTCCGTTGCAGTGGATGCGATGCCATAGATGAATTGGGGTAGATCGGTGTAGGTGACGGTGGGAACGGTTCCTTCGGCGAAATCATAATCGTTCAGCCGAAAGATCCGGGTATTCGTGCCAAAGCGGAATTCGTGGGCGCCCACAGTCCATGCAAGGTTGTCGTTAATGAAGAAGCGGCTGGCGCGCCTTCCTTGAACCCATGTATTGTCCAAGCCGCCAAGGGTTGTGAATGGGGCGCTGGCGCCGCTGGGTTCAAGAACTATGGGAAATGCGGAGAGCGTTTTCTCAAAGTCCGCAGGTCCGAACAAGCTCTGATACCAAGAGAATGCTGGATTGAAGTAGTTGACTAAGTTCGAAGAGAAGACATGGGTATAGCCGGCGGCGAACGAATAGAGCGGTTGAGACGAAATGGCGTTGAAGAGCGGATTGATCGGATCGGTCCAAGCTGCTTGTAAGCCAGTATCGGCTTGAAAGCGGTACCAGGTCATGTTCTTTTCGTTGATGTTGTAATCGATGCGCGCTGTCTGAACTTGTTCCTTATCGTCACTCGAGTGAGAAATACTCTGGCGGCTGGCGCATCCGTCTCCATTAGGAGGATTGCCCACCGCGGCGCTGCCATTACTGTTGAATGGACACCCGAGGATGGCGAGGGGCGTGCCGCCCGTGTTTCGATAAAGAGAAAAAAGCCTTTGATAGAACGGCACAAGCGCGGGTTGCGCAGGATAGACAGCTCCGGTCAACGCGTCGCGGCCGCCGAGAGGAAGCTGGGTGGTGATGTAGCGTTCAAGAGCGGCTGTGGGCACAGTTGTTTCGGTAACAATGGGCAACGCGATTCGCACCCACTCCGAATCGAAAAAGAAGAACAGCTTATTGCGAACGATCGGCCCACCCAAACTGCCGCCGAAATGATTTAACGTCGAGCGGGGCTGATGATTGCCGGGCGTCGCGTTGGTGAAAAAATCCGCTGCGTTAAAGCGCGAGCCGTTCCAGATCTCATACAGGTCGCCGTGGAACTGATTGGAGCCAGATTTGGTGACGTAGTTAACTTGAGAAGCGCCATAGCGGCCCTGATCGACGGCATAGGACAGAGTATTCACCGTCACTTCTGCAATGGAATTCAGCCCCAACACTAGATTCGTCGCTAGCCCGCTGTTCAGGTTAGTGAGAGGATCATTGGTCTCCAGTCCATCCACAATGTAGCCGTTTGCTAGCGCTGGTAGGCCATTAAACTCGACGTTGCCGTAGCCGTTTGTTCCGCCCACGAAATCGTTTCCGCTGCCGGCGGTATTGATCAACGCTCCGGCGGCAAATTGGAGCGGATAGGTCATATCTCCGCCGGGGTTCGGAAGGTTTTCGAGGGCTCGCGCCGTTAACGTTGTGGCGGTGTTCGGGTTGTCAGTGCTGATTAGCGGCGATTGTTCGTTGACCGTAATGTCTTGCTTGATCCGTTGCACCCTCAGGACGCAGTCGAGCGTTTGTGTTCGACCAAGAGGTGCTGCCACGGAGTCATTCTTCCACTCGTCGAAGCCCTGCGCCTCCACCTGAACGGTGTATGTGCCTGGCGGCAACTGCGGAAACTGGAATCGACCGGCCTTATCTGTGCGCACGGTGCGGCTTAAACCAGTTTCATTGTTCGAAATCGTCACTTGTGCCTGACTGACAGCAGAGCCCGTCTCGTCCTTCGTCTGGCCAGAAATGGCACTAGTAGTTTCGCCCTGAGCGGTGCAAGACGGTGGTAAGGAGAACTGACCTAAAAGAGCAGCTGCGGCGAATACGGCAGAAACAAAATATTTAGGCACACCTAAAAATGATCCTAGCACCCTCCCCAAAAAGATCGCGCCTGCCCAGGTCGAAACAGACGCAGCTTTGTCCGGTAGAAGGAATCGCGATAAGCTCTTCAATTAGTGCTGACTAACAAACACGGTCCCGGCAACACAGAGTCGGTTGACGACTATCTGAAGGCGATCCTTGAACTGAGTGGTCCTGAAGACAGGCTTGTGACCAGCAACTCATTAGCGGAGCGGCTTGGGGTGCGTGCGGCCTCAGTCACAGGGATGCTCCAGAAGCTCTCCGCCCACAAACCAGTGCTGGTGAAATATGAGAAGCATCATGGCGCGCGGTTGACCGCCGCGGGTAAGAAACGAGCCCTGGAAATTCTTCGGCATCATCGTCTTCTCGAACGATTTCTCCATGACTATCTGGATTACGGCTGGGATGAAGTTCATGAAGAAGCGGAGCGCCTGGAGCATTTCATTTCTGAAAAGCTGGAGGATCGAATCGCGGCAAAGCTGGGAGATCCGCAAGTGGATCCCCATGGACATGTCATTCCGGAGAGAAGCGGCGCTGTTTTGGCGCGGGAAGAAGTGAATCTGCTGAACTGGGCCTGCGGCGTGCCGGGGGTCGTTAGCAGCGTGTCCGACCGGTCCGCGTCTGAGCTGCGGGAGATAGAACGGTTGGGCTTGAGGCCGGGTGTTTCGGTAATTGTGGAGGCGGGAGTGCGCAACGCTTCGCTGCTGGTGCGGATCGACGGCCAAAGTAGCGCGATCCGGCTTGGTCAGCGTTTAGCGGCGCGCATTAACGTGATGGACGGTCCCCATGCGAATGCGGCGGACCACTATTCGTAACGAAGGGCTATGACCGGATCTACACGCATGGCCCGGCTGGCTGGAATCCAGCAGGCAATCGCAGCTACCGCCGCCAACATGATTGCGACGGCGCCTAAAGTCAGTGGATCGTGCGCGCTTACGCCAAAGAGAAGATTGGACAGCAATCGCGTTAACAGTAGGGCCGCGACCACGCCAAGCGCAATTCCCGCGAGCGCCAACCGCATTGATTCACGGAGCACCAGACGGAAAATCTCGTTTCGGCTTGCTCCAATCGCCAGGCGAATGCCGATTTCGTTGGTTCGCCGTCCAACCGAATACGAAGTAACGCCGTAAACACCGATGACAGCAAGCAACAGCGCCAGCCCTGCAAACGCGCTTAATAAGATCATCGAAAACCGCCGTTCGGCAAGCGTTCCAGCAATCACTTCGTTCATCGTTTGCAGGCCGAATACGGCCTGTTCGCTATCCATCGACGTGCTCACTTTGCGAAGCGCGTCGAAGGCAACGGCGGGAGACGACGAGCAGCGCATGATTACAGTCACTCCTAAAGCGATAGCCGAGATGACCTCATCATCCTGCTGAAGAATTGGCAAGTACATCTGCGCTCGAAGTTTCTCCTTATCGTCCGTATCAAGTCCCCACTGTTTTACATGGCCAGTAATTCCGATAATCTCGGCCTCGCCATTGGGAGCTTGCAATTCCAATCGTTTGCCGATTGGATCCACATTGGGAAAGAATTTGTGGGCTAGCTCTTCATCGATGACAACGACTAAGGGCGAATGATTGTTGTCCCGATCGGTGAAAAATCGGCCACGGCGGAGCTGGATTCGCATCGCCTTCAAATAATCGGAACTAACAATGTAGCGGAGCGCCCAATTCATGTCCGATTCGCTGACTGGTTTCGGCTGGCCTTTGATCCAGAAGAGTTCTTCGTCATCGCCCATCATTGGCAAGGCTCCCCACGAGAACGAGACGGCAGCGACGCCGGGTATGGCGGCAAAACGAGACTGAGTCTGACGCAGACGCGCGCGAATGGCGTCAGGCGGTAATTGCGACAGCCATCGCGGAAACGAGAGGTTGAAATTTACCACATTGTTCGACTGGAAGCCGGGATCGACGCCCCATAAGGCGGAGAGGCTACCAATCATGAGGCCGGCTCCGGCCAGCAACACCAGAGCGAGCGCCATCTCCAACATCACAAATAGACCCTGTGTTCGTGATTTCGCGCCGCTCGTGCCGCGCCCTCCATCCTTGAGGGTGTTTTGTAGATCGAGGTGCAGGATCTTAAGTGCCGGCGCCAAGCCAAACAAAATGGCGGCCGCCAACGAGATCACAAACGTGAAGCCGAGAACTCGATAGTCGACGCCGATCGCTCCCGACCTTGGCAGCGTAATCGGCAGCACTTTCAAGACTGCCCGCGTGCCCAGCCACGCCATCGCGAGTCCGAGCAGGGCGCCAACGAAGGCCAACAGCGCGCTTTCCGTCAGCAGCTGCCGGATAATGCGGCCGGCGCCCGCGCCTACTGCCGAACGAATCGCCACTTCGCGTGTGCGTCCGTTGGCTCGCGCGAGCAACAAATTACCGACGTTGACGCATGCGATGAGCAATACGAACACCACTGCGCCCAAGAGCATCAGCAAAATGGGCCGGATCTCTCCCACGATTTCCTGTGTCAGCGGTTTAATGGTTGCTCCGACGCCCTTGTTGTCCTTCGGATATTCGAGTGCAAGCGCGTGGGTCACGCTTGCTAAGTCGGCTCGCGCCTGATCGAGCGTAACTCCCGGTTTCAGCCGCGCAAAGCCGTGCAAAGAGAGTCCAGCGCTACGAAACGGCAGAGCATTGTTGTCCCATTGACCCAAGGGAACGTAAAGATCAGCGGTGCGAAAAATTAGATCGAATGTGGCAGGGACAACGCCAATGACAGTGTATCCGCGATCATCGAGCTTCAACATTTGGCCGATGACGCTCGATGTCCCGCCAAACTTCCGACGCCACAGCGAACTGCTGATCATGATCACGGGAGCTGCGCCTATTTCGTCCTCACCTGGAGCGAAACTGCGGCCGATTTCCGGCTTCACGCCTAAGACGCGGAAGAAATCACAGGTCACGAGTTGAGCGGTCAGCCGCTCCGTGCCTCCCGCGTTGGTGAGACTGTAGCCATAGCGCCGCGAGATCGCCATATCCGAGAATGTTCGATTGTTTTTCTTCCAATCCTTGAAATTTGGGAACGAAATTGAGCCTTCCGGAAAATTTGGCTTGCTTTCATGTATAGCAACCAGCCGGTCCGGCTGCGGATATGGGAGTGGATTCAACAACACGCCATTCACGACGGAAAACACGCCGGCGTTCGCGCCGATGCCTAAGGCGAGCGTGACGATCGCAATGGCCGTGAATCCAGGATTTTTGACCAGTATGCGCGCGCCGAACCGAAGATCCTGGATACCCGCTTCGATCAGATTGACGCCACGTGCCTCGCGGCATTCCTCTTTGGTCCGTTCCATCCCGCCGAATTCCAGACGCGCTTGACGAATCGCGTCTTCGCGGGGCACGCCTTTTCGCACCAAGTCGCCGGTGTACGTCGCAATATGGAAGCGGAGCTCGGCATCCATCTCTCCCTCAGTGCGAGTGCGCCGAATGGCAGCTCGTGACCATGAGCGAATTCGATTCCAGAGCCTCATATTTGCTCCGGCGTCGTCTGTAGAATCCCGGCGATGACATCCGTCATCCGATTCCATTTGTCAGTCTCTGTATAGAGCCGCCGTTTGCCTGCGGCCGTCAGCCGGTAGTACTTAGCTTTGCGATTGTTCTCCGACTCTCCCCATTCGCTTTCAATCCAGCCTTGATGCTCCAAGCGATAGAGCGCCGGATAGAGCGAACCCTGTTGGATTTCCAAGCGATCTTTCGATAATTGTTGGATTCGCAATAAAATGCCGTAACCGTGCAGCGGTCCAAGGGACGCCGCTTTCAGGATGAGCATGTCGAGAGTGCCTTGCAAGAGGTCGAGTTGTTTACCCACGGGAGTGTCTCTTCC
>JBARMQ010000522.1:0-2597 GCA_049802535.1 Bryobacteraceae bacterium
ACTCTTGACCAACTCGGCTACAAAGTTCCATCCACGCTGCTGTTCGTCGAGCGGCGGACTCTTCGTCAACGAAGGCCGGAATTTGTGCAGCTCTTGACTGCGCGTTTACGCGGCAAAATCGAAAACGACCGCGATCCCGGCTTAGCGGCAAGGCTCGCGGTGAACAAATTCGGCGCGGACCTTGGCCTCAACTTTCATCATGAGTTGCGTACCAACCAACTCCAGTTGGCGCTCTACCAAACTCCCGGCTCGCGTGGTCCATTCTGGATTTCCGATGACGATCTCCGGAATCATATGTACGGCGCCGCCATCGCTTCGGGGCGATCGAATCTGCCTGATCCTTCCCGCATCCTGGACATGTCTCTGCTGGAAGAGGCCTATCAAAACCTCCGAATCGGTGGCGGCGCCGCATGACGCCGAAACAAGACGCGGACCTGCTCATTTCAGGCGCTTGCGTTGTGACTTTCGATGATGCTGGCACGGAGATACCGGACGGTGCAATCGCGATCGTGGGCAATCGCATTATCTGGACGGGCGCCCGCAAGGAAGCCGATGAACGTTTCCACGCCACGGATACGATTGAGGCCACCGGACTGATTGCCATGCCTGGCTTTGTCGATGCCCATGTCCACACAGCGCAGCAGTTTCTACATGGAAAGCTTTCCGCCTTGCGGCGCAGAGGCGAACTAAAAAGCCCCATGTGGTCCCGCTATCTCATCCCGTTTGAGAGCATCCTTGAACCAGAGGATGTCTACTGCAGTGGGCTTGCCGCCTACGCCTCGATGATCAGCAGCGGAACAACCTGCTTCCTCGAAGCGGGCGGCCCCTACCCCGATGAGATGGGACGCGCCGCGGACGAGATCGGCATCCGTGGGCGAATAGCGCTGTCGACCATGGACATGGACGACACCATTCCCGCAGCTTCTCGCTTCAGCACCGAGGAAGCGTTGCAGAAGAATGAGGAACTGGTGAAACGCTGGCGAGCGCATCCACGCGTGAATGCATGGCTATCGCTCCGCCAAATTATGGTGAATACCCGGGAATTGACAGCCGGCATGAGCGCGCTCGCGCGGCAACTCGACACGCCCATCCACACGCATCTCGCCGAAGGCGCATATGAAGTCGACTATGCCATCGGCCATTGGGGCCTGCGCCCGGCAGAGTACCTGGAGAGCATTGGCGCCTTGAACTCGCACGTACACGCCGCACATTCCGTCTTGCTTAGCTTGAAAGAATTGGACCTCTACCAGGCGCGCAACGTCTCGGCCTGTCATTGCTCGTTTAATAACTACACCATGGGCGCGCCACGTGTTTTGGAAATGCTCCATCGCAAGATCCGCCTTGGCTTCGGCACCGACGGCGCAGCCACTCGCGGCAGTTTGGATATGTTTGAGGTCGTCCATGCTGCGACTGTGGGCCAGCAGGCAGTCGGCGGAACACCGTATCACATCGACCCGCCCATCACGCATGAACAAATGTTGACCGCTGCGATTCGCGGCGGTGCACGCGCCGCCCGTCTCGAGCACGAGATCGGATCGCTCGAAGTTGGAAAGCTTGCCGACTTGATTTTGGTTGATTCAACCAGCTATGCGCAGTTCCCAAATCACGATCCCAAGATTACGCTCGCCGAGAGCACCGTCGGCCCCAACGTTCGGACTGTGATCGTCGACGGCCGAGTAGTAATGAGAGATCGTGTCCTGCTTACCGTCGACCTGGCATCGATGAGAGAACGCATGAGCCGGCAGTACCAGATATTGATGGAGCGCTTTGATAGCGCAATCGGCTGACAGATGGCCACCGTTGAGGCCAAACAGGTTTCGAAATCATATGCACTGAATCGCCGCGACACCGTGCTCGCGCTGAATGGCATCGATCTGTCGATTGGCGACGGCGAGATCGTCGCACTCATCGGCCCCTCAGGCTGCGGCAAGAGCACGCTTTTACATTTGGTGGCCGCGCTGGAGGAAGTGACGAGCGGTTCGATTCGCATTGATGGAGAGCCTCCCGCGGCTTTGCGCGATCGGCATCGGCTCGGCATCGCGTTTCAGGATCCCGCGCTGCTGCCATGGCTTTCGGTGAACTCCAATTTGGCTATTCCCTACAAAATTGCCGGCGTGCCCGTCGACACCAATCGGATTCGAAAGCTGGTGGAATTGGTCGGCCTGCAAGGCTTCGAACAGGCTCGGCCGCACCAGCTCTCCGGGGGGATGCGCCAGCGTGCCGCGATCGCCCGTTCATTGTGTCTTGAGCCAGCGCTCTTGCTGCTCGATGAGCCATTTGGCGCATTGGACGCTGTCACCAGGCGGCGTATGAATCTGGAGTTGCAGCGCATCTGGTCGGAAAGAGCTCTTACAACACTATTGGTCACTCATTCGGTAGACGAAGCGCTATTTCTGGCCGACCGCGTCGTGGTGATGAGCGGCAGGCCTGGCAAAATCGTGGAGGCAATCGCGGTTCCCTTCCCTCGTCCCCGTTCCGTCGCTTGCATGCAGTCGGAACAGTTCCACCGCTTGGCGGACCATTTGACTTTGTTGCTTGAACACTGATATGGCCACAGTAAGGATCCGTCTTAAATCACCCCAGCGCCAGCGTGATCC
>JBARMQ010000523.1:0-17905 GCA_049802535.1 Bryobacteraceae bacterium
ACACGGAACTGGACCTGATTGCCAGCCTGGTCCCACCAGGGCAGATGCTCATCCGGAAAGCGCAGACCTCCAAAAAAGTGCAGTTGAATGTCGATTCCGTCTCCCATTGGACCGCCACAAACAATGCCCGAGACAACCTCAAGAAGCGCGACTACTTCGAGCGTTTCGGCATTGCTGAAGGACTTCGCCGTCTCGCCCAAGACTATCCATCTCAACCTCGCAAGTTCGCCACGTCACCGACCAGCACCAACCAATAAGGAGCCTGCCATGAAACGCGTCATAACCTTTGCAAACATCCTCGTGGTCTTCATCTCTTTGAACGCCGTGGCGCAGGAGTCGGCGCGCACGGTGCAGTATCACTCTCAGGACATTGTCCCGATCCGTGCGAAGTTGAAGTTCACTACGTTAATTGAAGTGCCACCGACCGAAAAGATAATGGAGGCGGCGACAGGCGACAAAGAGTTCTGGATTGTGGACGTTGTTGGCAATTTCTGCTTTGTTCATCCTGCCAAGTCAGGCATCAACTCCAATCTGAACCTCATCACTGACAAGGGCAACATCTATAGCTTCACCCTTCAAGACATCTCCGCCTCGCCAGACAATCCGGATTTGAAGGTGATTGTCCAACCGGCTGATCAGTCCTCAATTGTTGCGGCCAGCGGCCCTCCTCAGTTTGTTCCAGCAACACAATTGGAGCAGTCTAAGCAGCAACTGGCCGCAGTGCAGACGCACATAGCGCAGGCGGTCGATGAATACAAGAGCGCCTACCCCTTGAGTCTAAAGTTCGACTACGCGTTCAAAGCGAACGAAGCACCCTTCGATATCGAGTCGATATACCACGATGAGAAGTTCACCTATATCAAAACCAGTGCGCCGGAGAAGTTCTCTGTCTATGAGATGAAGGACGGCAAGCCGGATCTGATCAACTACGACCTGCGCGAGGGCACTTACATTATTCCGAAAGTTATGGATTCCGGCTACGTGGAACTCGGCAAGAAACGCATGGAATTCTCTCGCAAGGGATAGCCACACTCAAACGAAACGGGGCGGACAATGACTGACACTACGATCAATGCGCAGCAGGCGGTTCCACCGGAGCCGGAACTCGTCAGAGACGTGCATGAGCCTAAGGGTGTTTTACGTAAGAATTTGAAGCCGTTCATTTACCTTGGGGCGGCGCTGCTCGTTATCCTGGCTGCCGTATTCAGCGGCACGAGCAAGAAGACGCCCTCTCAACAGGCAGCGGCGCGACACGAACCGCCGCAACCCACTGTGCAGGACAACACAGACAACAACGTCCAGGACCTCAAGAACCAGCTTGCCGCCGAGCAACAAAGGCAGGCTCAGCAGGCCGGAGGTACCGGCGACCCAGCGCTTGCCACTGCAACTCCGGCTCAGCAGGCTGCCGCCGCAAGATACAGTTCGACTGGCCAAACGGTTCCTTGCGTTCCTGGTCAGCCATGCAGCCAGCCAAACATTTACGGACAGCAGACAGGGCAGCCATCGATCTCCCCTCAGGAGCAAGAGGCTCAGCAATTGGCAGCCAAGGAGCGAGAACTGGCCTACAACTCGCGGTTTGCATCGAATCTCGTATATACCCACCAGCCGGAATCAGCGGTTCCGCAACAGGCTCCGGCGGGTTCAGAGGTTCCGACAGTGGCTGGCTACTCGCAAGGTCCGAATCCAATTGCTGGCGCCACTGCGCAACCGGGTAGCAGCCTTATCGCGACTCGTCCGGCCGGCGACCCCGCGCCAGCAGCCGGGCAAGCGACGATCAAACATGGTCCTGAGGTAAACATCGACTCCGCAGTGGGCCAGCCCTACGTCATCTATGAAGGGCTCACGATGGACACCGTGTTGATGAACCGGCTTGACGGCGATTCCGTTGGCCCAGTGAAAGTGCTCGTCTCAAATCCTGTCTATTCGCATGACGGTCAGCATGTGCTCGTTCCGGAGGGCACAATCGTATTAGGCGAAGCGAGAAAGATCGGCTCCAACGGCTTCGGCCAACAGCGCCGCATCGCGGTCACCTTTCACCGCATGCTTATGCCTGATGGCTACTCAGTAGACCTCGACCAGTTTCACGGTCTCGATCAGATTGGTGAGGAGGCACTGAAAGATAAGGTAAACAACCACTATCTTGAGATCTTTGGCACTTCAATTGCCCTCGGCGTTATTGCGGGCGCAGGCCAGATCACCCAGGGTGGTGGCGCGATTACGACGAGCGGATCACAGGCGTTCACTACCGGGGCTGCGAGCGGCGTTTCGCAATCGGCAACGAGCGTCTTAGATCGGTTCATACAGATTCCGCCAACCATCACCATTCGGGAGGGTCACCGGGTCAAGGTCTATTTCACCCAGGACATGCTTCTCCCAGCGTACGAGAACCATACAATCCCCAATTCGTTCTAAGGAGCGTCTATGCGACGTACAACGGGACTCATTGCTCTGACCGCAACACTCACTTTCATGCTCGCTGGATGCCAAGGTCACCAGGCAAAGGTTGATGCACTTCAGAAGGAATATGACCAACTCAACCAGCAATTTGCCAAAGACTGCTCGGCAGAGTATCTGAAGGTCCCGCCGACACTCAGCCCAAAGTGTACTGACGAGAGCAAGAAACTTGGCGAAGCCGGCAAACGGCTTCAAGAGGAACGCGCCAAGCAGTAATCATCGGGAGGATCCAATGCTAAAGCAGTTCTTTCTCTCTGCGCTCATCGCGAGCGCAGCGCCGGTCTCCTATGCCCAATTTGGTTCGGGCATCGTGTTCGATCCAACCCAGTCGGCTCATGCCGCCCAACAGATTCTCCAGGCAAACCAACTCTATACCACTACTGTCGAGACGGAACGCAACGTCATCGGCACCTACAATCTCGCACAAAAGATGGCCAATCTCCCGCAGGCGCTCTACACCTCCTACACCAATTTAGGGCGTCAACAGTGGACCATTCTGACCCAGCCGCAGAATACCTATGGAAACTCAATTCCGTGGATGAACGCTGCATCGGCCGGGTACGGCGCTGCTGCTGCGAACCAAACAGCCAGCATCCCGCGTACAGGTCAAATCTCTGGTTACGGTTCTTTGAGTCCTCAGGGTCAACAAGCCATCGCCGCACGCGGCGCGACTGTTGACCTCTCTGATGCGGTCAATGCAAGTAGCTTGCAGACCGCGGGCACTATCAGAGCTAACTCCGCGGAGCAGGAGGCTGACATCAGCCAACTTGAAGCGGCCACTCATTCCTCTGATCCATCGCAACACACCGAAATGGCGACTCTGCAACGAATCAACCAGGCGTTACTGATCGAATTGCGCGCCCAGCAGGACACCAATCAGATGCTCCAAGCCCAGCAACTGCAGCAGATGATCGGCCAAAAAGTGCAACAGGACAATCTCAAGTCGCTGTTCCAAACCGGCAATGGCTATCAACAGACCTTCAATTCTGTGACGCCGCAACAAACGACCGCGGGCACGCAATGGGCATTCCACTACTGAGAGATTCCGGAGGCAAGCATGGACTTCTTAATTCTCATCAAGAACGGATGTGACAATCTCACGGCGACTGCGGCGCCGTCCGTCGATTCGCTTGGCCTACATATGGTTTTATCGCTTGCCACGATCATGATGGTTTGGTTCGGCGTGCAGGAAGCGCTTGCCTCCGCGCAGGGTGGTCCCGGCTTCAATATGGCAAAGTTTCTCAATTTCTTTCTGCTCCTCACATTCGCCTACTGCTTCGTGAAGTTCTACGACAGCTCAATTCCGGGAATCGGCTACTCGCTGAAAAGTTTCATCAGTGGGGGAACAAGTAGCCTTGTCGACTACATCGGAAACGACTCGACGCAAGAGGTACAGACGACAATCCACAATGCGCTCGCAAAGGTGGGAACGATGTCGCCGTCTTTGACCGAGCCATATACGCTTCTCTGCACCTACACAGTGCAGATCATTTTGAGCATTTTGACTGCTTTGATTGCAGTCATCATTGCGTACGGGGCAATAGGGGCAACCATTATCGGTTTGCTCGGCCCCGTCTTCATTCCATGGATGGTATTCGACAAGACCGACTTTCTGTTTTGGGGATGGCTAAAGGCCTTCATCGGATTTGAGTTCTACAAGGTCGTTGCCGCAGCGACCCTGAGCGTAATGAGCCATCTCCTGATCAGCTATCTCACCAGCGGTGCCATGAACGTTGATGACCCAAAGAACCTCATTTACCTGATGCCTGCACTTCTAATGCTGTGCATTGTTGCCGGGTTCATCTTGCTCAAGATTCCCACCATGACGGCATCCCTCTTCTCAGGCCACACAGGTGGGCACGGTAGCGGTATGGGCGGACTCATTACCGCTGCAGTTCTGAAGGGATTCTAGAGGAAAAATGGAGGACATATGACGATTGGGACGAAGCCCACACCCGAGATCACGCGCGCTGCTGAGCGGTATCTCGAACAATATGGAGACCCGCTCGTGATGAGTACCTATCTGAAGGTCATCATCCTGGTTCTCGCGGTTGTCTGCCTCGTCCTGGCCGCACTTGTCTTTAGAGGCCAGAAAGCGCTTGCCAACATGCACCCGTTGATCGTTCGGATTAACGATGTGGGACGGGCGGAGGCGATTGACTATCGCAACTTCCAATACCGGCCTCAGGAGGCGGAGAACAAATACTACCTGACCCGCTGGGCAGAGCTCTATTTCAGCCGCAATCGCTTCACGATTGAGCGGGACCAGACGAACTCGCTCTATTTCCTAAATGGTGATGTCCAGCGGGCTGTGATTGAACAGGAACGAAAGGACAATATCATCCCCACGTACATCAAAGACAGCACCCTTCCGTATGTCGATGTCGAGGTGAAGGAAGTAGTTCTAGACGACCTGCGTCAATCGCCCTATTCTGCCCGCATCGAGTTCGAAAAGGTGTTCACGAATCCGTCGGATCACACAGAACTGAAGCGGGAACGATGGACGGCCAGCGTGACCTACGTCTTCCGCGAGAACGTGAAGAACAACGAGCTAGCCGTAAATCCGCTCGGATTGACGATCGTTCGCTTCCGGGCCGACCAGGCATTCAGCTAAGGAATAGTCGGCATTCCCAAAGGAGAATTGATGTCCACACTCGCTGCCAATTCGGCTGCTTCACCCTCTCTGTCCCTAAGGGCGCTTGAAACTGCGAATCCTTGGCAGACCGCACGAGAATCGGATGAGAATAGCCTCTCGTTCTTGGGCGAACAACGCCGCTCGAATGCATCTGCGACTGCTTCGGACTTCTGTAGCCAAATCACCGACGAGAACTTTGGTCCCATGTGCGTCTGCCGTTATGTATCCCGCCTATCGCTTGGTCACTGCTTCGGGGCCATTCCGGCGCCCGGCGGCACTGCGTCGCTCTGCTTCGGCTACGCCGCCCTCCGGGTCATGGTTCCTCCCTAAAGGGCACCCTCCAAGAAAGCGCGACTTGGCGCTTGGGAGCCGGGCCCACTCGCTTGGCTTCGCCCGGTGTGACCCAAGCAAGATCGGGAAATTCAACAAACGGAGACACCCTCATGTATCAGAACAAAGTAACCCTCATCGGCTTCCTCGGCAGCGACGCAGAAGTTCGCTCTAACGACAACCGCAGCTTTACCACGCTCTCGCTGGCAACCAAGTCGTCCTACAAGAAAGATGGCAAGTACATCTCGCACACCGAATGGCACCGTTGCGTCGTCTTCGGAAAGCTTTCGGAGTTCGCCGGCACCCTGAAGAAGGGAGCACATATCCAGGTCGAGGGCGAACTGCGCAGCCGCGAGTATGACAGCAAAAAGACGGACTCAAAGCAGCGCATTTGGGAGATCAAGGTCGACTCGATTCTGAAGCTTGACCGGGCCGAGAAATCCGCGCCGGAAGATGGCGAGCAGGACGATGCTTCTAACGAGGAAGTGGCCGCTTAAGACCCTTTCTCTTCACTCTTGGAGGCCTGGCTACCTGCTGGGCTTCCATCCTTGTGAGGCTCCCGCAATGAGTTTCGAATTGATCCTCCCATTTCTCCGGCCAATAGAAGGCCTGCTGCTCGATGACAGCATCAGCGAGATCATGGGCAATCCTGACTCATCGTGGTGGTGCGAGCGGGACGGCAAGATGCACCACGAAGATGCCGTTTCGTTCGATGCTGCCAAGCTCTTGACGGGTCTTGAAGTCATCGCCAATCAGCTCGGGAAGAAGCTTGATGAGGACAATCCCTCATTGCACGCGCAGCTTCCAGACGGAAGCAGGCTTGCGGCGTGGATTCCACCCATTGTGCGGCCATCTCCAGCACTGGCGATCCGCAAGTTCACCAGCCGCCGATTCACTATTGATGACCTGATTCAACGCGGCACAATATCGCGTGCGCTTGCCGAGTTTTTGGGAGAGCAAATATCCAACGGAAAGACGCTGCTAATTAGCGGCGGAACGGGGACCGGGAAGACGACTCTTCTGCGGATACTCGCGGACTTCATTCCCGACTACGAGCGCATTGTCGTCATCGAGGATACCCCCGAACTTCATATTCGGAAACCCAATATAGTCGCGGCCGGATCTCAGACGAATACCTTCAGGTCTCACGTCTCCTTTGACGACCTGTTGAAAGACTCACTCCGGTTCCGTCCCGACCGAATCATTCTCGGAGAAGTCCGGGGAGTTGAAGCGCGGACTTTGCTCGATTCCTTCAACACCGGACATTCAGGATCGTTGGCAACAATCCATGCGAACTCTGCCGAGAAGGCCCTTTGCCGTTTTGCGAATCTCGTCATGCGCGGCCACGCTCAGACGACGTTTTCCGACACTGAAGCAGAGATCGCAGAGGCGGTTGACTTCGTTGTCCATGTGGAACGTCAACCGGGGAGGCGAACGATTCGGGAAGTGCTGCGACTCACTGGCTACGACCGGCGGACGGAGCAGTTTCGGTTTGAAGCTGTATACGGCTGTGAATCAGCCTCCAATTCGGGGAGCCCGAACCATGTCTAAATGCCAGGAAATTGCTCGGCAATTCCTATCGGAATGGTTCAGGCCAGAAGAGACGTTTGCGCTGCTCGCTCGTTACCCTCAAGCATCGCGCACCCTGCAGCAAATCGTTCGCCTCCCAGACCTGATGAGGTCGAACTACTACGCGCATCGGACTGTGGACATGGCAACTGCCGTTCAGCGGGTTCGTAAATGCGTCGATTGTGAATCTGTTATCGAGGGCCTGAAAGCGCTCAATCCTGCGCTTTCGACTGACCGCGCCGCCGAGATCGCCACGACCGCTTTCAGATTTGTTCAACGAGTTCGAATACTGCACTCCAAGGAGAACTAACATGCCACTGCTCGAACTCACTCAAAGTCGCCAAATCAGCGCCTCGGTTCGGCTTGATGAGGCCACTGCAACCCAGGTCGATCAATATGCCGCTTTCATTAAGGCCTCTGCTGACGACGTGGTGGATAAAGCGCTCAACTACGTCTTCGCGAAGGATCGGGACTTTCAAGACTTCTTGAAGACTCCTGAGGCGAGGCAGATCAGCTCAACATTGCGAGTCCGGAAAGCCCCGAGTTCCGAAGCGATTGAGCAGCCCACGAAGAAGGCAGCCAGCGCGATGGTTCCCGTGGAATCAGTGCGAGCGGTGAAGGCGTGATCCGGCGTTCAATCCCGGGGTGGAGCGACGACGGTGCTTCGCACCGGATGAACTGTGACACTCCACCCCTGAAAGGGTTGCGTTTGGAACCTTTCGGTTCTATTCGGAACCACTGCGAGGAATCAATGAGATGTGCACTTTCCCGGTTCCACCCGGAACCGGAGTGTTTTGCGTGAAATCGGAGAAAAGGATGACAAACAACACAGTAGATAAGGATATAGGTTTTCGGCGAATCAAAGGACGAGAACCCCGAACTCAGAGCATTGCAACGCGGTTCACTCGATCCGAGGAACAGGCGTTGCTGACGAGGGCCGAGGCAAATGGCCAGAATCTGCGCGAATGGGCGCGTGACGTTCTGCTGCGCGTCACAGTCGATGAAAGCCGCGGCGAGATGGAGATGCACATCTTTACAGAGCTTGTCGGTATTCAAATGCTCCTGATGAGTGCGCTCTACCCGCTGCTGCGCGGCGAGAAGATGGCCCAGGAACAACTCGCCGCCCTTTACCGCCGAGTCCAGACAACCAAGGCCACGCGGGCCCAAGAACTCCTGGCCAAGCGCAATCTGAAAAAGGAGAAATGACTATGGCGACCGTTCAACAATGGGGACGTAGAGAGTCAATTATCTGGCCGCCACGTGGCTACGTTTACACCCTCGGAGCATTCATCTTCACGTGCATATTGGCAGGTTTGTTCATCTACATCCGCTTTCAATACGGTCTTTCGCCTCTCCAGCGTTACTACCTCCCATACTATTTGCGGACCGAGACTGCCGGCCTGACTCATCCCGTCAGCCAATACCAATTGCTCTACGTTTCGGACGGTGAAAAGCAGGGCAGAGCAGCTCTGGACCGCGATGTACAACCGGGTTCAACTCCTCAATTCGGAGGCAAGCCGTTGCCTCTGATGCTTACTCCAGAGACGGCGAGGCACGGGACGTTTTATCTCGTACGCGAAGGCCTCCGAAACTATCAAAACAAGGCCCTGCATGCATGGATTTCTCGCTGGATTTATCAGGATGTGCCGATTTATAAGCTCTTCACGATGCAGCTCGTCTTTGGCCTCGTTGCCGTCGCGCTGCAGCTACCATTTTCAATTCGCAAGGACATACGGCGAATCAAGGATCTTCGTTATGGGCGGCGCCTAAAAGGCCCAGTCCTTGTGAATGGCAAGCAGTTCACAAAAGCCGTGGCCGGGAACGGCATCGGAATCACCACGAACGATTCAAAGCTGCCGCTGCGGATTCCGCGGGATGCCGAGAACAAGCATTTCTTGATTGTCGGTGATACCGGAAGCGGCAAGTCAAGCGTCATCCGACAGATGCTTTACCAGGTCGAAGCGAGAGGTGACAGCGCCATTGTTTACGACCCCGCCTGCGAGTTCGTGAAGCAGTTCTACAATCCACATCGCGGGGACATCGTTCTGAATCCTCTTGATGCTCGAATGCCATATTGGAATCCTTCCAAAGAACTGCGCCGCAAGGCCGAAGCAAAAGCGCTGGCCGTTTCGCTCTATCAACCGGAAGGGGTGTCCAATCGCTTCTTTGTTGAGGCCCCGCAGAAGATATTTGCTCATCTGTTGACGTATCTTCCGACGCCAGAGGAGCTGGTCAAATGGATGTCCGATCCAGCTGAAATCGATCGTCGCGTCAAGGGAACCGAATATTGGATGCTGATCGATCCGAAGGCTCCGCAACAGAGGACCGGCGTTCTCGGCTCGTTGAATATGAGTGCCGACAGCTTTCGCTTGCTTCCCACGGAAGAGGAGACAAGCTCGGCATGGACGGCGACACAGTGGGCCGAATCCCGCCGAGGCTGGATCTTCATTACATCCCGTCCGACCATGCGCGAGGCACTTCGACCTCTGATCAGTTTGTGGATCGATACTCTTGTGTTGCGCCTCCTCAATGAGCCGATGCCCGAACAGAAACCTGTCTGGTTTGTGATCGACGAGCTAGCAAGTTTGCAGCGTCTCCCGCAGCTTCATACAGCCATCACCGAGAATCGGAAGTCACAGAATCCTGTCATCCTGGGATTTCAGGGACGTAGCCAGATGGAAGCTCGATACGGGCAAGATGCCGAGGCGATGCTTTCGCAGCCGGCCACGAAGATCTTTCTACGGACAACGGAGCCGCGTGCTGCCAAATGGGTAAGTGAAGCAATAGGGGAGATCGAAATCGAGCGGCTTAGGGAAACTCATTACGACGGCTCGCGAGCGGGCAAGAACTTCGCACTTGACCGTCAGACCGAGCCGCTCGTTCTGCCTTCAGAAGTCTCAGGTTTGGATGACCTGCGTGGCTTCTTGAAGTACGGGAATCATGTCGCGCGATTCTCGTTTCCGTTCATCGCTCTTCGGGAGAAGAACCCTGGCTTCGATGAGCGAAAGATGGACGACTTGATCATTCCGAGCACTCCTCTGCCTCCAGAACCAGAGGAGATGCAAGGGAATCTATTGGCACCGGAACACCTTGTCCAACCGTCCGACCAGCAGTTGGAGTAATCGCAAATGCTTACCATTTCAAAACCATTGTCTGCGTCTCAAGCACAGACCTATCACCAGAAGGAATTCACGGCCAGGGAACAGAACTATTGGTCACAACGAGGTGTGATCGCTGGCGAGTGGCAAGGGCAGCTTGCTGCGCACTTAGGCCTTGCCGGTGCGGTTTCCGCTGAGGATTTTGGAAAGCTCAGCCAGGGGCAGCACCCGGAGACAGGCGAACAACTTGTTCGACAGCGAGCGTCCTACGAGTACCGGGATGCCGACGGAAAGACAGTAAAGACAATGGAGCACAGGGCCGGATGGGACGCTACCTTTTCCGCTCCAAAATCTGTTTCGTTGACGGCTCTTGTGGGAGGTGATGATCGTGTGCGTGAGGCGCACCGAGTGAGCGTCACCACAGCTCTTGCACATCTCGAGTACTATACGCAGGCCCGCATCGGCGGGAACCATCCGCCAGAGACTACGGGCAAATTCATCGCCGCCAAATTCGAGCACGATACAGCTCGTCCAGTGGATGGGTATGTTGCACCGCAACTGCATACCCATGCGGTCGTTTTCAATCTGACGGAGCGAGAGAATGGTCAGCCGCGGGCAATCCAGCCGCAGAGTCTATTCGCTTCGCAGCAATTCGCCACTGCCATCTATCAATCTGAACTGATGTACCGATTGAAGGAACTCGGGTATGAAATCACCGTTGGCCGCAGCGGGGCGCCGGAGATTAAGGGCTACACCCAGGAATACCTCGACGCTTCGAGTCCGAGGAGTCAGCAGATTCGCGAATACTTGCAGCGGACGGGACGTAACGGCAGGGAGGCCGCCGAGATTGCCGCGCACTCCACCCGTGACCGCAAAGAGATCCATTCGCCTGGCGAGGTCATGGCCGCGCACCGCAAGCTTGGTGCCGACTTCGGCCATCAGGCAGATGCCGTTGTCTGCGCCGCGCGCGAGCGCCAACGACATCAGGAGAAGCCAGCAAATTCAGTCGATCGGGCCCGCGAATCGCTCACGTTTTCTCGAGACAAGAATTTCGAGCGCGAGGCCGTCGTAGACGAACGTGTTTTGATTCGTGACGGACTCCGGCGCGGGATGGGCGACGTCACTTGTGCACAGGTTCGCGGCAATCTTAGCGCTCGAATTGCATCTGGAGAATTCCAGTCAGTGGAGAGGGGACACATGCCAGGTCGTCAATTCACGACAGCCAAGACCATTGCCGCAGAACACGAAATCGTTAGCCGTGTAAGGGATGGCCGCAATCAGGTCGAGCCAGTTCTTTCACGAACACAGGCAATTTCCGTGGCGGATCGAAACCAGCATCTGAACGGCACTCAACGGAGCGTGGTTGAGGATGTCTTAAGTTCGCGGGATCGTATTCAGGGTATCCAAGGCTTTGCCGGATCAGGTAAGACGACCACGCTTTCGGTTATCCGTGGCGCTGCGGAATCTCAGGGGTTCCAGGTTGAAGGCTTTGCGCCAACCTCCCGCGCCGCGCGGCAGCTTGGCGACGCCGGGGTGAATGCCGGAACGCTGCAAGGATTCCTCGCCAGGTCGATTCCTCCAGATCCCCCAGAGCAGAGGCATTTCTATTTAGTGGACGAGTCGAGCCTTGCCTCCACGAACCAGATGCGCGAATTTCTGTCCCGTCTCGCCCCTCAGGATCGCGTGTTGTTGATCGGTGACAGGCGGCAGCATCAGGGCGTCGAGGCTGGTCGACCGTTCGAGCAGTTACAAGAGGCCGGAATGCGCACGGCCACACTCGATCAGATCGTCCGCCAGAAAAACCCAGAACTCAAATCCGCTGTCGAAATGCTCGCAACTGGTCGGGTTTCTGCCGCGTTGGACGCACTTCAGAAACAGGGTCGCGTCACGGAAATTCCCGATACCGGAGAACGCATTCGCACCATCGCGAGGAGCTACGCTGACTCGCCTGAAAAGACACTTATCGTCTCGCCAGACAATGGTTCCCGGCACGAGTTGAACGTCGCGGTCCGCCAGGAATTGAAAGCCAATCGAACTATTGCGCCAGATGATCACAGCTTCCGAGTTCTTGTACAGCGTCAGGACATGACCGGAGCCGAACGGTCCTGGGCCAGTCGCTATGAGATCAACGATGTCGTTCGATATGCGCGCGGAAGCAAGAGCAATGGAATCAATGCGGGAGAGTATGGAAAGGTGGTCGGCATCAATTCTGCCTCCAACCTGCTCACCGTCGAGAAGTCAAGCGGGGACCTGGCCAAATACGATCCTCGCCGGCTCACCGGCGTGAGCGTGTATCGGGAAGTCGAGCGGGAATTTTCCGTTGGCGACCGCATTCAATTTACCGCTCCGGACAAGTCGCTCGGCGTCGCCAACCGCGACCTTGCCGCCATCGAATCCGTAGCGCCGGACGGCCACATTTCTGCCCGTCTCGACAGCAATCGTGAGCTTAAATTCAATGCTCAGGAGCACCGCCACTTCGACCACGGGTACGCCGTTACCAGCCATAGTTCACAGGGCCTCACCGCCGAACGTGTACTAGTTAACGCCGATACGAACGTACATCCTGATCTGCTCAATTCTCGTTTTGGCTACGTCTCTATCTCGCGCGCCAGCCACGAAGCCACGCTATTTACGAACGACATGGCCAAGCTCAGGCCGCAACTCAGCGCCGACGTGTCTAAAACCTCAGCGCTGGAACCCAGTCAAACGACGTCACTAAGTCATGACGTCGCCATGCTTTAAGGCTTTGAGAATTGCTGGATTGGGTTGATGAGCCCCGCAGGCCCAGAATCCCTCTTACAGCCCCTGAGCTAAGGCAGTAGTAAAAACCACGATGTCTTTAAACGCACGAGCGTTGAATGGGTCTGTAGCGGCCGCATCCGTTAAGATTCGAGGCATCACGGGCACTAAGCTGTCGTAGAGAAACTGCATCTGCTTCACGGACGGTTGCCTATCAGCTCTAACGAATGCCTTGGCAAGTTCGCGGAACACTCCCTCAACCAGACCGCCATGAATGTACGGATCTGTCCCATTCAAATCCGACAAGGATTTTTGGATGCGCCAATTCACGGACTCGAACAAAAACCAAGTGTGTGCAGTTGGATTCCGCCCCGCATGCAGCACAGACAGCCCGAGTTCAAATGGCATGTTGAATCTAGGGGTCGGAGGCGGCGTAGAATCCAACTCAACTCTTGACATGTCGTGAATCGAGTATCGGCAACTTTCGATCAGTGAAATGATCCGATCGAGTCTCCTCATTCCACCTTGCAGTTCCAAAGTCGCCCTCGGGATCAGTCCGAATGCGCAGACACCGCAAATGTACGCAAGGAAAGGTGGGACGAAAGGCGAATCATAAGGGACATTCAGAAAGACCGAATCGTCTGTCTTACTTGCCGGCTTTTTTGAACGCGACTTTTTCATTGGAAGGTGGAGCTGCTGTTCCGTTAGTCGCAGGTGGCACACGACTAGCCGACGAACGAGCCAGCTTGATGAGCCTGTTCGCACGCGTCTTCGGAACACCAAGAACGTCAGCTGACCGTTCTGGAGTTGCAAAAGGGCTCGTGATGCGTTGAGCGGTCATATGCTTAGTATTGCAGGTGCGCGCAAAATCCGCAATTTGCTTAAACAGTTGGCCTGAGCTGCGTCGCAGTTCGAATATCCGCAATCTTGACGTTGCGGCTGTTTAGATGCAGCCTCATGTCGCGAAAAACCGGTTCACACGCTTCCAGATCTGAGATCGTGAGAACCACGGTAAATGGCACGCCTTGGCGTGGGAAGCCCTGTCCAGCTCTTGTAAGTGACTTCAATATCAATCGCCAGTTTGAAGACCGACCCTTTCCCTCAGGGAAAGCGGCTTCATACACCTTGGTCGGCCACCACTTGAGTCCATGCTCAATTAGATCGGATTCAACATTGGCTTCCTTTGAATTCGGGAGTGACGATTGTTGGACACGCCCTTTAAACCCAGCACCATCTTCTTGCTGAAGCCTGGCATCTATGTTTACGCGAACGAATTCTGATCCAAATCGAGAGTCCAGAATCGGCCTGTATGCAAGGGACATCTTCACACGTCCTCTGCAACTACCGTCTAAATTAACCAGGCATTGCGGCCAAGACAATGCAAAGTTCATCTCATGGTTCAGCACGAGGGTATCTGTAAAAACAAGCGTAATCTCGTGGTCAGAACTAATCAGCGAGTCCAATGCAGCTCCTGGTTTCCCGAATCCGACAAATTGACGAGCTATATTTCGCAAATCCTTATGCGACAGAGCCGAAGGCAGACATGCAGAATGCACGGTCAATGCCATCATGGCCTCCCTAGTAAGCCCGCCCACCACCTGAGACTCCAGTACACTCACACTTTTCGCCGCGATTGGAGCGGCATAGCTGGTGCCGTGATCTCTTACCACTTCACCGTCGCCCCGAAGTGATGCGAGACCGCTATGTTGTTTCGCCGTCGGGACTGCGCCTCCAAAGTGTGCAAGATCTGGTTTGACGCCGACCCGCAGCCCCGGTCCTCTGCGTGTATAACAAGCAGGCGCACCTTCAACGAATGGCTTTACATGTGGTGGATTCAAAGCGCCAACTGTTAGCGATCTCGCGCTCTCCGCCGGCTGCAGAAGCGTGTCCGGAGCTGACCTGCCCGCGAGCAAACGGACAGCCGCTTTCGGATCAGCGGGCCAAATTGGCCTGTGGTCACGAGTTTCTAGGTTCCCTGCGGAAAGCACGAACACCACATCGTGCCGATCCGCAATCTTATCCAAGAGATCGGCAACAATTCCATAGCTCTCATCTCCAACTGTGTCGAGGAGGTTAAGACTCATGTTAAAGACGCGGATACCGTGAAGCCTTTTGACATCTTCGACAGCCGCATCGAGTTCCTGCATGAAGTCCAATACATTGTTTGGGTAATACTGTTCAAACGCTTCGACCACTTTCTCGTCTGGCAGCATGGCCAAGTCATAGAGTTCACAGCCATCAGCGTCCGCACAAATCGAAGGCCCATTCACTGCCTGACCGCAAACCAATAAACCTGCAATGAAATCTCCGTGTTCAACGGAACGGTGTTCAGCAGCTAAAAGATCGTGTCGACCGACGACCCATGGGTCATAGAAACTGGACAGACCGCCATCTACAATCCCGATCTTCGGATACACTTTTCCCGCAACTTTCTTTGGGAGCGTTGGACGCGCGAATGGGAGCGTCGCACCTGCCTGGGCCTGCGGATTGGATTTGGAAGGAATCAGAACTGGAGGCAGTAGAACCCGACGCACTTCGTCAATTCCGTCCAGTAGTCGCAAAAACCGCTGATGTTCAACCGTAGAGCTTTCAACGGAAGGTGAGCCGCCTTGCGAGAGAAGTCGCGCCCCGAAAACATGCGCCGACGCGAGATCATTATTTCTAAACAGGAGAGTAACGAGCTCGATATTCAGTCCTACAGATTTGACTGATGCCATTACCGACTCCATTGCCCGTTCCAAATACGAGCGCTCCGTCCGAAACAGCCCTGCATCTGGAGCAAATATTTCAATAAGGTACAAAGCGCCTGTGCGTTTGTCGTCAAACCACTTAACCGCTTCTTCAGCAGTGAATGCTCGTTTTTCCGTTATCAGTGGCAAGTCAATCGATTCGATCGCGCCCACTTCGCTTCGTCGATCGCTTGGCGTAGGCTTCTTTTTTTGGGTTTTCTCATCGATCTTCCATCGTGTCTCGTCTTCTGCGCGACCGATGTCAGTGGCGATTCGATTGAGCTGTATATCGGTAACCATGTAGTACAGTTCACCGAGGTTCGAAGCTCCAACGCATGTCGTTTCGGTTTCTGGGAATAGAACACCGTGGGGTCGATGGCTCTTTGCCCAGGCCTCCTTTCGCATAGTGACCTTAACGAATCCGCTCTTCTTTCCCGACCGTTGAAATGAAGAATGAATCGAGCCAACTTTCTTTTGCAGTGAGGTACGATGCTCGCTAAATTCTGCATCGCGGTCAGCAAAAAAGTCCTTGTTTCCGCCGCCCGCATGCTTCACTGGCACAACGAGGAAATCTCTTGTATTCAGGACCACTTGAACCGGATTATTTGCCATAAACCAAAGCCTCCTCCGAAGCATCGGATCGCAGCCATCTACTGATCGTCGTTTGATCTTTTTGCAATACAGCCGCCAGACCAGCTTGCGTAATGCCGGCTTGAGGATCCTTCAGCACTTCGACGGCGAGTTTCTGAAACCCAGCAAAGAGGAGTGCCATGCGTGGCGACGGCACGAGGTTTGCATTCGTCAGTGCTATCGCTTGAACATTTTCGATCAGCGATTTAGCTCCACCATGTATTGCTGTGTTGCGTTTCAATCCATTGGTCAACGTTTGAACTTCGCTGCCGGTCATGCCTTCTGTCAACCAAGTGAGGAAAGAGATCATATGAGAACTGCTTTCCAAAGGAGGAAGATAGCGCTCAAGCATTGTCGTCCGCTCAGAGGGACCGGGAGGAGGAATCGACAATCTGCTTTCAAATCGACGCCAGACGGCGTTATCCAATAATTTCTCGTGGTTGGTAATTGCAACCGTCAGCCCACGGCTGGAACGCGCGTCGACGTTTTGAAGAAGAGTATTTACGACACGCTTGATCTCGCCAATCTCTTGCGGATCGTCTCGCACCTTTGCGACAGCGTCGAACTCGTCCAGAAGGAGGAGGCATCTGTATCTGTTGGCAAAGTCGAAAAGGCTTCCGAGATTCCGCGCTGTTGTTCCTAGGAAAGAGCTAATGAGACCGTCTAACCGTGCCGTCACTATGGGCAACTCGAGCTTTGCTGCCACGTAGTACGCTAAGCGCGTCTTGCCAGTACCTGGCGGTCCAAAAAAAAGACAAGTGCGAGCCGGTGGAACGCCAATTTCAGCAAGCCGATCGAAATTCGCCCACTCGGCGATCAGACCTTGCACTGCCTGTTCCAACCGCGGCGAGAATATTGGAGCTATCAAGTCGGTGTCTGCAGGATGATGAATCTCGGCAAGCGGCGCCCCTGTCTCGCGATCGACAGGAGGAAGCGTTCGACTCGACAAAACTTCTCCCGCATCTCTGGAACCAGAGGTGACCACCCGGCTAGGTCGCAGCTTCTGTTGCTCACTTTCGGCGGTTAACATTTGACGCAGCAGACCCGCCTCTCGCTCCGAGCCATCCTTATTGAGTGCGCCAATTAGCCGCTCTACCTGGTGGCGAAATGCAGGATTCGCCGATCCCAGCCCTATGCGGCAAAGCGATTGAATTATGCGGAAGTGATCCAAGATTATGCCCCTCGACAAAGCTATTATGCATAAAGCGTATGGAATATGCAACTGAGTTGAAATTACAGGTGGAAATTACGCGTTTTTAGGTATTGGCCTTCCCGGAGACTTCTGCCGTAACGCCCTTTTCTGGCGATCCATTCATTCGTTGGGACTTACGATCCTATCCCCTCCACAAAGCTCAATCTCCGGTCGTTGAAAGCAACGGCAAAAAACTTCTAAGGGGAGCTCCGCCCCTCGCGCCCGCAAGGGGTGTCCCCAGGCTTCCGCGCTTCGCTTGTGCAGCCCTCCGCTTCGCTCCGCCCTTTCCACTCCCGCTTCGCTTCATTCCAAGGGTGGGAGATCCCCCTCCCCTTGCGCTTGCTACCCCCCGCCTTCGCCAGGAGGCGTTCGGCATGTATGTACACGCCGCCGCCCGATTCAAGGGCAGAGGCCAGTGCAACAGCCCAAGGAGGAAGCACCCATGAACACCGCCGCAGCCCTCAACAAGTCCACCGCCAACACCGACAAGCAGCAGACCGCGAAAGAAGTAATCGCGGCCAACGTGCAA
>JBARMQ010000524.1:0-8493 GCA_049802535.1 Bryobacteraceae bacterium
TCTTGCGCGTGTTCCGTAGAAGCGCAAAGGGCACGGCTGCGTGCCACCATACAAGAGAGGGACCCGCTAGTTCTTTGAGTGGGACGCTTGATTCCGTGCCCGTCTTGCGCGTGTTCCTCAGTAGTTAAAAAGCGATGAGCAGCCAACTTTCGCACCATCGTCTGCCGGTTCGCTGGGGCCTCTTCATTTATCTCGCTATGGTGCTTGCTGTTCTGGTCTATCCGTTCACGTCCAGCACCTTCCGAGATAATGACCAAGCCGCGTTTCTGAGCGGGGCATGGCAACTGGCCCACAATCAGACGCCGTTCTGGCATGCGTGGTTTTACAACTACGATAAGCAATGGGGTACGTTTCTTGCATTAAGTTGGTTTTATCGCCTTCTGCCGCATTGGGACCCCGTTTACGTCGGCAACCTGATGCAGGTGATTGTCGTTTCCGCAGCCTGGATAACAATTGCCTTCCGTACGGGTCGAAATCGCAAAGCTCCCATTGTCTTGCTTCTGCCGATCGTGGCATCGCCGGCCCTGATCCTATATGCGCCATTTCTCGGGACCAGTTGGCTTTCGCTGGCTTTCTTGATGCTTGCCTTCTATGTCGTAGGTTCAAACCGAAAGTGGAACATCGGACTAGCGGCTGGCCTGATCTTTGTCGCAGCCGCATGCCGCGGCGACGTCATCCTGGCGATTCCGGCATTCGTGCTGTCGCAGACCTCGCGTACTTCGATACTGCGAATCCTAAAAAGGCCATATGCCTGGCTCATGACCGTCGCGGCGATCGCTCCGGTAATAATCGGCAAACTCATTGATATTCATCCCAGCGCGGACTCAAATCCGTTTGGTTTCGATTGGCGTGGCTATCTCGGCGTTTTGGTATTCGGGCTTACACCCGCGATTCTGATCCTTGTCCTCTGGATCTTCAGCTCATACACCAATTTTGCTATCCGAAGAAGGCGGTTTCGCTTTTTCTATTTTGCTACCGCCTTGTCGCCGCTTATCCCACTGGCTTTTTATACTCCTCAGCTCTATACAATCCGATATTTTTTTCTCACGATTGCCAGCACGCTGTTTATTGTTTCTGACCGGCGATCAGGCGTCATTTATCGTGCCCAGTTGGTGCGATACCGCGCCAAAGCCCGTTATTCCGCGGCAGCCTTAGTTGTTATCACGCTCTCACCTTGGTTTGTCGGTCTCAACCTGCGATATTTGTGGCATCCGCAATTAATCGTGGCGAATGCTACCCGATTTCCTACGGGAGATGGACACTTTCCGATGGGTGCGTATCTAAGCTTCGATCGAGAGGTCCTCTTCGAGGATCATTTCCGGATTGATCATAACCAAGGTATCTGGTTGGCTGCGGAATCGGTGCCCTATGACACCTGTGGGGATGGAACCGTGCCAATCGAATTTACGCCTATGGCGAACTACCTGGAACTGGCCGTCCGGCTTCAGAGGAAGACGCCGAAGATCATCAATAGCTTGCAGCAATCGCCTTGCGGCATCCTATTTATCGATTCCCGTTCGTTGACGAGAAAGATGGTTACCACTAATGCTGAGGCGCGGCGCCTTCTGAGTCAGAGAGTGATCATCGTGTCGCAAATGGCCGATACCGGGCAAGCGATATTGCGAATTTCAGAAAGTGACCACCCTTCTGCCGACGCTGAATTGTTTACCGATATCCGCAAAGTCTTCGGGGGCCGGGACTTCGAAATCTTTTTCAATGATGCATCCAGGCAGGACGCGAGTTTTTCGCTTCGGACCGATCCTGGTTCCCGATACGTATTCTTCTCAGATGATGGGAAGTGCGAAGTTACCGGAAACAGTCCCGTTCGCTCAGGTCTAACGCTCCTCCACACGGGAATGCTAAGGGCGTTCTGGCCGGATATGCCCACTGGCCATCCCCAGAAGTTGGCTGTCGAGTGTTCCGGCCGAATGTCTGGTTGGGCCCGAACGGTACTACCTGGCTACATGGGAATCTAGCGTTTGGATTTTATTGTCTCGTAATAATACTTAATTTATGCTAGTACCCAAGCAATTACCAGGTCGTCTATCCGGGTCGAAATCTGTCAGAATTGGTAGCGACGATTGCACATAAAGAGATCGCCGGAACGACACTCCTAATTTTGGACCGGCTCGGTTCCCTCCTGGATCCGCTTTAGAAGGAGTACCATATGTTTGGTACAGACGTAGCAAACGGATCGGCAGACGCCGCGACCGATTCCTCCAGCAAGCCAAGAATTCTCTTGGCCGATGACCATGTGTTAGTTCGGGAGGCGATCGGCGTCATTTTGTCCCCCTGGTTTCGCGTCAGGGGAGTCGAAGGTTCCTCCGACATTCGGGAAGTGATGGAGCATTTCCATCCCGACATCCTCATCATTGACATTTCATTGCCTTCCGTTAATGGCTTGGAATTAGCCCAGCAAATCTTAGCCGAGCATCCCACTGCAAGGATCATCTTTTTGACGATGCACGAGGATCATTTCTACGTGCGAAAGGCGTTTGAGATCGGAGCGCAAGGCTATGTTCTCAAGAGGTCGGCTACGTCTGAACTGGTGAAAGCGATTGAGACCGTCCTAAGTGGCCAATCCTACCGTTCGCTTGCTTTGGAAATTGGCCAGCGGACGCCGCGGAATGGACGGATGCTTACAGCAAGGCAAAGAACTGTCCTTAGATTAGTAGCCGAAGGAAAGAGCGCAAAGCAGATTGCCGGAGAACTAAAAATTTCTCCGCGCACGGCCGAGTTTCACAAGAACGCGCTAGTCGAGCGGCTCGGCCTTCACACAACAGCCGAGTTGACTCGCTATGCTCTCCAAGAGGGACTGATTTGAACGATTGTTTCCCGCTGAACGGTATGGTTCACTGCACCGTACCGCAGGCCGCATTGGCCTCGGTTAGATTGGCCAACTCTCCGTCCGGGCCGATTAGGACGGCCATTTCGAGTTCAGTGGGATAATCGCCAAGCAGTTCACTAAAGACGATCTGCGCATCCAAAGAGCAATCAAATCCGCATTGCTCCCATTCGCCCCCAATTCGCACGAGTAATTGCCAAAAATGCTCGGTCATAACCGCTCCAGCATTCAGCGTCCGTCCCATTGATCGTTTGGCGGCGAAACGGTTTCTGCTTGTAAGCCAGGTAGATTAACCGATAATAATGTCACTCTAAGCGGTAATTCGGCGCCTCTTTGGTAATAATCACGTCGTGAACGTGACTCTCGCGAAGGCCGGCGACCGTAACTCTTAGGAATTTTGCCTTAATCTGGAGTTCTGGGATGGTCGTGGCGCCGCAGTAGCCCATTCCCGCTCGCAAGCCGCCGACAAGTTGGTAGGCCATGTCGGCTAAGGGACCCTTGTAAGGCACCCTGCCCTCAATGCCCTCGGGCACGAGCTTGCCATTTGATTCCTGCGAATAGCGATCGGAGCTGCCTTGAGACATCGCACCCATGGAACCCATGCCGCGATAACTCTTAAATGTGCGGCCTTGGAAAAGAATGGTCTCACCCGGGCTTTCATCTGTCCCCGCGAACAGACTCCCGATCATGACACACTCCGCTCCAGCCGCGATGGCTTTCGTAACGTCGCCGGAGAATTTCACACCGCCGTCCGATACCAACGGTACGCCAGCGTCCCGAGTTGCCTTTGCGCACTCCGCTATCGCGGTAATCTGCGGAACTCCCGCGCCGCTGACAACACGCGTCGTGCAGATGGAACCGGGTCCGATGCCGACCTTTATCCCATCGGCGCCGAGGCGAATCAAGTCGCGAGCGCCTTCATACGATGCAACATTGCCCGCGAGCACCTGCACTTCCGGGCAGCGTTGCTTCAGCGCCTTTACCGCGTCCATCACACGCTGACTGTGGCCGTGAGCCGCATCGACCGCAATGACGTCAACTTTCTTGCGGACCAGTTCCTGAGCACGTTCCAGGAAGTCGCCTGTAGCCCCAATAGCCGCTCCCACTCGCAAACGTCCCTGGTCATCCTTGGCCGCGTATGGATACTTCACCTTCTTCTGAATATCCTTTACAGTGATCAAGCCTTTCAGGGCGAAATCGTCGTCCACCACCAGCAGCTTTTCAACCCGGTGCTGATGCAAAATCTGGCGCGCCTCTTCGAGCGTGGTACCCACTGAGACGGTGATCAGATTATCTTTCGTCATCACCTCCGAGATAGGCAAATCGTAGCGGGTCTCAAATCTCAGATCCCGGTTGGTTAAGATGCCGACCAACCGGTTATTCTTCGTCACTGGAACACCGGAGATGCGATAACGCTTCATCAAATCGAGCGCTTCAGAGATTTTTCGTTCCGGCTCAATCGTGACTGGGTCGACGATCATGCCACTTTCGCTGCGCTTCACCCGATCCACTTCCTCCGCCTGTTTTTCGATAGACATGTTGCGGTGGATGATGCCAATACCCCCTTGTTGCGAGAGTGCGATGGCCATGTGCGACTCCGTGACTGTATCCATGGCGGCACTGACGATGGGAATGTTGAGGGCCAGTTTCCGCGTTAGGCACGTGCGGGTGTCGGCTTCCGCGGGACTGATTTCACTATGGGCCGGCTGCAGCAGAACATCGTCAAAAGTAAGGCCCTCTTGTATAACGTCAGGGATCATCGCGGGATATCATCATCGTAGCAATGCGATGGCGCCTTGCTCACTGCGATGGCTCTTAATGTGTTCCATTTGCAGCGTTTGCCCAGCCCGCTTGGCCGCTATACTGAATGCACGTGGAGCAAATTGGCCGCTATCAGATCTCGGAAGAGCTCGGCCGCGGCGCCATGGGTGTCGTCTATAAAGCGCTCGATCCGAAGATCGGTCGCACGGTCGCCATTAAATCTATTCGACTCAGCGACCTGACTGACACGAGTGAACGCCAACGCGTGCGTGACCGTCTGCTGCGGGAAGCACAATCCGCAGGTGTGCTCTCGCATCCGAACATTGTCACCATCTACGACATTCTGGAGCAGCACGACCTTGCCTACATCTTCATGGAGTATGTAAACGGGTCGTCCCTCGAAAGGATGATGCGGGAGGGGACGTTGCCGTGGCGGGAGGAATTGCTCCAACTGCTGCGGCAGACCGCGGGCGCACTCGATTACGCTCATCAAAAAGGCATTGTTCATCGCGACATCAAGCCGGCAAATCTATTAGTCGCGGAAATTGGGTCCAGCGGCGGACCGGTTGCCAAGATCACCGATTTCGGGGTGGCCAAATTCATTTCTCACGAATTAACCCAGAGCGGCAACATGATCGGAACTCCGAACTATATGTCGCCCGAGCAAATTCAAGGAACGACCGTCGAGGCTCGTAGTGATCAATTCTCTTTCGCCGTTCTGGTCTACGAGCTGCTTACAGGCAGCAAGCCGTTTACGGCTGAGAGCCTTCCGGCTTTGTTCTATCTCATTTGCCGTGAACCGGCGAAACCCATTGAACAATTGAATGAGACTTTAGATGAAGGGGTCGACAAGGTGGTGCAACGCGCGCTGTCCAAGGCCGTTTGCGACCGTTTTCTCACCTGCAGCGACTTTATCGGCGCTCTCAGCGGTGCGTTGAACGAGTGCGCCGATTGGAAACCTGGCCGAGCCAGTTATCCTCAACAAACTCCGACATTTTTGGAGTCTTCTAAGATCTCGGACGGTGCGAAAGCGGCCGGAGTTTTGCCCCCCAAGGCCTCGGGAAAGCCGACTAAGCCTGTTGGATTAAGGCCGGATCCGTTAATCGGTGCCGCGGCTCCGGTGCTTGCCTACGAAATGCCTGCTGCCCGGCGAAGACGGTGGGGCGACGACGAAGAACCCGAGGCGAAGACCAAAGAGCAAAGCGAGACCGGCGGCCGTAAGAAATGGGTATTGGCTTTAGCACTCATCGGATTAGCGGCCGCCGCGGCGGCGTTCTTGAGAAACTGGACGCCACCTCCGGATCTCCCGGTTCAGGTGGCGGACACCAAGAACGCGCCAGAGACGCCACCGCCCTCAGGTCCCGCCCAAAAACCTGCAAGCGAGGAGAAATCCCCTCCCCGAAAAGAAAACGCTACCGTTGAGAACACGTCGTCGCGTGAGAACGCTTCATCAGGCAACATCGGTGACACTTCTGCGAGTCCGGGGGCAAAGTCGATTGAGGCCTCGACAAAACCCAAACCGCGCGAGCAATTCGGCAAGCTAACTCCACCGCTCAACAAGACTACTTCTGCGTCACCCAGGCCTGAAGGTGGCACATCCGATGTAGATCTGCTGAGTGACCCTCCCGGCGCGAAGGTCGTTATCGATGATAACGCCGCAACTTCCTGTACGGCGCCATGCACTCTCTCTTTGCCCAGCGGACGCCATACGCTGACGATGAATTCTACTGGGTATAGCCTTGCCCGCCGTGTCTTCAACGTGCCGCAAGACACCAGGGTATACGCCACGCTCAGCAAGAGCAGCGGCGTACTGATCCTAACCTCCACGCCCAGCGGCGCCAAGGTCACGATTGATGGCCATGACTCGGGGCGTACACCGCTCACTGTCCGTGTTGCCGCTGGTAAGCATCACATGGTCATCACCTACGGCGGCCTTCAGCATGAGGAAACGATCGACGTTGAGAATGATCAATTCGTCGCTCGATCGTTCCATTGGTCCGAGTAGCTTCGATCGCCGAATTCCCCTCCTGGAACTTCGCGCTCAGGCTTTTGACGCGAGCCATCGACAGGGATACTCTAGTAAGTAGATGGACAAAGCACCCTCCGTTCCGGCCGCCGAGGCTGCCAAGGCCGCTAGCGGCTATCTGCGTGGCACGCTGAAAGAAGAACTGGCTCAGAGTGACCCCGCGTTTTCATCTGCTGCTGTTAGCGTTCTTAAGTTTCACGGCATTTATCAACAGGATGATCGTGACCTAAGAAAAGCCGGTGTCAAGCAAATGACCGCGATGGTTCGCGTTGGAGTACCTGGAGGCGTGCTCACTCCAGATCAATACTTGGCTTTGGACCGGCTGGCCGATCTAGGAGACGGTTCCCTACGCATTACTACGCGGCAGGATATTCAATACCATTACGTGCCCAAACTCAGGCTTCGGGAACTAATTGGCGCCCTCAATGAAAACTGGCTCAGCACGCTCGCGGCTTGCGGAGACGTGGTGCGAAATGTTGTCTCTTGTCCAGCGCCTTTTGAAAGCGAACAGCGGCGAGATCTCCAATCGTACGTTTCATTTATCTCTAAGAGTCTAAAGCCTAAGACGAATAGCTACTACGAAGTTTGGATTGACGGCGAACCGGCAGCCACAACAGAACAGCCCGAAGGTGAAATAGAGCCACTTTATGGCCGGACATACCTCCCGCGGAAATTCAAAATAGCGTTTGCTTTCCCAGGTGACAATACGACGGACATCTACGCAAACGATATTGGTATCGTGCCGCAGTACGAAGACGGAGCGATTGTAGGCTTCACAATTTTGGCTGGAGGCGGCATGGGACAGAGCGCGGGCGTAAAGGCGTCGCACCCACGGTTAGCAGACCCGATTTGTTTTGTGGGACCGACCCGTGAAGAGCTACTTGAGGTCTGCAAAGCTATCGTAAGCATCCATAGGGACTTCGGGAATCGCACCAATCGAAAGCTAGCGCGGCTAAAATACGTCCTTGACGCCTGGGGCCTTGAAAAGTTCAAACAGGAGCTAGAGCAGCGCCTTGGTTATCCACTGCGGCCGCCTCAGCCGCTGATGTGGCGCCGTTCTGAGGATTATCTGGGTTGGCATCGCCAGGGGATTGACGCCAATGGACATTCCCTTTGGTTCGTGGGTGTGCGTGTGCTGAGCGGACGAGTAAAGGATTCTGGTGCCGGACACCGAATTCGGGCTGGCTTGCGAGCGGTCGTCGAGCGCTATCGCGTTGGCGTTCGGCTGACGACGCAACAGAATTTGTACCTTTGTGACATTGCCGAGGCACACCGGCCTGAAATCGCTGGTTTATTGGCCTCACACGGCATCATCGAGGCGGATGCGTTGCCTCCTATCCTTAGACGAGCGATGGCGTGCCCGGCGCTGCCTACCTGCGGCCAGGCGCTGACAGAATCCGAGAGGGTTCTTCCTCAGGTAATAACGGAAATCCAGGCTGCACTGGACCAAGTGGGCTTGGAAGATCAAGAAATCCAACTCCGAACAACTGGTTGCCCGAACGGCTGTGCACGTCCATACACGGCCGAGATCGGTATTGTAGGCGCCAGCGTCAACCTATATACGATTTATTTGGGCGCTTCGCCGCGTGGCACTCGGCTTGGGTCCGTTTTTGCGAGTAACGTGAAGCGCGACGAAATTGTTAGCCGGCTGCGGCCAGTGTTTGCTCAATACCGCGAAGCCCGCGAGCGCGACGAGCCATTCGGCGATTTCTGCCATCGGCTTGGCACACAGGCGCTTCTCGAACTTTCCCAAGTGATCGTGGCTTGAGTGGGTGAGCCGGATTGATCGCTAACTAACCGTCGCGTCGGATGCCGTTACAACGCCTTGCGAAGCGGCCTCAGGTTGACGACTGGGCTGATT
>JBARMQ010000525.1:0-3865 GCA_049802535.1 Bryobacteraceae bacterium
CTTCAAAGCCTGCTCGCGCCAAAACAATCGCCGCCGAAAGCCCGTTAGGACCGCTGCCGACGATAGTTGCGGCGCTCACTGATTCATTGTTTCAGAGCGATGGCGGAGATTAAGCGGCGCGCCGTTCAGAATCGACTGTATCTAGCTTGGCCACTTTAACGCCCTTGGCCAATCCCACCAGTTCCATCAGCTTCAAAGTGATCCATGAGGGATCGAACTCATACCAAGCGAGTCCATGACGCGCCGACGTCGGATGGGCGTGATGATTGTTGTGCCAACCTTCGCCAAATGTCATCAATGCGACCCACCAGTTGTTGCGGGAATCGTCACGCGTGGCGAAGCGGCGGCGGCCCCACATATGAGTCGCGGAGTTCACTAGCCAGGTGGCATGCAGGCCGACGACCACGCGCAGGCAAACGCCCCACAAAATCAAAGGAAGACCTCCGATTAAGCCAAGCGCCACAGTGAGCAGCAACATCGGAACCCAGTGGTAATTATTCAGCCAAATATAGAAACGATGCTTCGCCAAGTCCGGCGCATACTTAGCCATCGCGGCGGTGTTGTTGTGATTACTCTCACCGAACATCAGCCACCCAACATGCGCCCACCAAGCGCCGTCACGAGGAGAATGCGGGTCGCCCTTCTGATCGGAATTCTGGTGGTGAATGCGATGCGTGGCAACCCAGAAAATTGGGCCACCTTCCAAAGTTAATGACCCGCAGACAGCGAACAGATACTCAAGGAAGATGGGGGTCTTGTACGAACGGTGCGTGTGCAACCGGTGATACCCAAGGCTAATGCCCAAACCAGTCGAAAACCAATATAGAAAGGCGGCGATCGCTAAACTCTGCCAACTAAAGCAGAACAGCGCCGCAATCGCGCCAACGTGGAATAAGGCAAGAACCGTGATAGTGGGCCAATTCAGCCCGCGAGGCTCTGAAATATCTAAGACGTTATGACTCAAGCTGATCTCTCAATCTGAACCTAGCAAGGAAACCCAGGTCGGATTGTAAGAGTTATGTAATTTCGGCAGTCTGATCGCGCTTGCTATAGGATTCTAAGGCATTTCCTAAGATCTGGACAGCTCATTGCGCAGGCCCCGCATAGCACTTTCGGCCTGGCATTTTTGTCACACTGTTCAGAATGCTCCGGAACTCACTGATCAACGCGTTCTGACGGGAATCATCGCTCCGGAATCTCAAATTCGCTTGCACCGGCGTGCCGCCCACGGTGATCCGGGAAACGACATAGCGATCGGGAACCGAGCGCCCATATACATCCTGGTCCATCATGACGCTCTCCACTTCTTTGAGGAGTCCGCTTTGATCGCCAATGCCCAGCTCGACCTTCTTCACCAAACGGTTGCCTTTCCTATCTGCAAAGATCGCCTGTCGGCTCTCCTCTTTCGAAAGCGCATCGAGATAGATCTCAGCGCCCTGTGGCGGAAGAAAATGACCAGGGAACAAACGCGCTCGTGACGGCAGGTCGATCAGATCGAGCCTCCCTTGAATGCGATACCCCGAACCAATCTCACTCCAGCCTGGCTCGAGACGGACTAAGTAGCATCCAAGAAAACGGACGTCGGCCGCATACCCGAAAGAGAGCACGCTAAGACATAGAAGAGCACCCAAGGTTTTCGGCACAGTCTTGTCTCACTGCTTGGCGGGCATTCTAGAAGGCTTGGCCGGCCTCAACGACGTTACTGTGGTCGTCGGTGTCGTCGCATCGCAAGGGAACCCTTTGTTGGAGCCCCTGGCATTCAGAGTTCTTAGCGCGTGGTACAAGGCTCTTCTTCCAAAGATACATGGCGCCTTGCAGAAGACTCGGTAGATCTGATAGTCGGTGGTCAGATCTTCAAAATATCCGTCGTTCAGTCCGGCGGCAAGGGAATTGATAGCCACGGTTATCGACGAGTAAGGAGAATGATGCTTGCCATTGTATTCCCAGTTAAATATGTTATTGGCATCGCCTCTCGTGATGTGCCTCCCGTCGCTCGACTCGGCGTAGGCTAAGGCAACCAGCAAACGAGGATCGATACCGTTCGCAGCGCCGGCGTTGTAAAACGCTTGCCCGTACCCCGCGATTGGCGACCGCTCCAGAAAATGGTTCAGTTGATCTGGCGACGTCGCAGTAGCAGGACCATTGCAAGGATTAGAAGGGGCCGCTTGCGGAGCCTCTCCTCGAATTATCGCCGTCATGAAAAGCAGAGCCATTGCCAATCTGCCTATTGGCGTCGCGCCTCTAAGAGTCAGCCATGTCTGGATACTCACGTTCCCACGTCAACATCGCATAGCCCTGTCGGCTCGTCAAGCAAGCGAAGTACTGCCCTACCTTAATGCCAGACCTCTAGCCACTGACGTAAACTCGTCGCCGGCACGAATCTTCTGCGCACCGAATCGCCGCTCAAAGATCCGCCTGACCGCGGGCACTAATGACGACCCGCCAGTCAGGAAGACCATGTTGACGTCGGATGGAGCAGCGCCGGTCTTTATGAGTAACCCATCTACCGTACGCTCGATCGATTCTAATTCCTCTCCGATCCACTCTTCAAACTCGTCTCGGCCCACTTCCTCTTCAAGTTCAAGATCTCCGTCGGTGAACTGAAACAATGTTCGTTCCTCATGCGACAAACTCACCTTCGCGCGCTGCACCGCGCGGTGCAATCGATAGCCGAGATCGTTTTCGACCAGGTAAAGCAGAGCGCCTAATTTCTTCCGTTCCACGGCTTGCGCTCGGACCGTACGCAACATGTTTAGTGTTTCCGAAGAGCGCAGGAACGAGAGATGATGCCATCGCTCCAGCTTGAAATAAACCCAATTCGGCACCGGCAAAGTCTTGCCAAAGGAATGCAGTAGCGAGCCCGCACCTAAGGCCGGCGACACAAGATGCCGGATGATCTTCGCATCGAATGCATCTCCCGCTAAACCCAAACCTTCATTTCCGAGGAGATCGCCGGGCTCCCGTCCTCGTTTGCGAATTTCGGGTCCAACCCGCAACAGTGAAAAATCGCTGGTGCCTCCTCCGAAATCGCCTATCAGAATCAGCTCGTCATGGTCGAGAGTCGACTCGTAATGATAAGCAGCGGCGACTGGTTCGTATTCAAACGTTACTCGCTCAAAGCCCGCGCGGTGCATAGCTTCTTCCAACCGCGACACCGCATACGCGTCCTCTTCATCGTTTTCAGCGCCAACAAAACGCACCGGCCTTCCCATAACGGCTTCTACAATCGGAAAACCGAAACACGCGCTCGCCTCCATGCGGATGTCACGAAGAATGTTCGCGACTAGATCTTCCAGCGAGATACGGCGGCCGAACACCTCGGTACTTTGCAAGCCGCGGCTCGATAGGAACGACTTCAGCGATTGTATGAGCCGCCCTCGTTCATCCGCATTGAGATATCGTTCGATTGCTTTCGGGCCAGACCACGACTTGATTGTCTTGCGCGAAGCTTCACTGATCAGTTCCAGGTAAAGAAGCGATCGATACGATTCTGTCGCGCCGCCGCTATGCGTGAAGCGCGCCAATTGCACCTCACCGTTACCGCTTAGGCAAGCGATAGAGCTATTGGTGGTGCCGAAATCCAACCCAACTTGCATCGATAAGCTTGGCGAGAGATGCCCTACAGCCCTCCACGCCGCGGCGTCATTACCCAGAGGCCGCCGAAAAACGCACCAAGCGCCATGAAGTCCTGCCATTGTAGCAGCGCAAGACCCATAGCCAGCGGGGCGGCGAATTTAGAATGTTTCTTTCAACGGGCGACCTCCCGCGATTTTCGATCGACGCATAAACTACTGGGCCGCCCCGTTAGCCCTCCTTCTGACAGGAGGCTGGCCGTTTACTTGCGGAATCGGGAGTGCCTCGTGTC
>JBARMQ010000526.1:0-21715 GCA_049802535.1 Bryobacteraceae bacterium
CGCGGGAAGCCGCCGGATGAAGGCGCAGTTACAGTTCGTCAAAATCCAGGCCGTGATCCTTAACGATGACGATCTCGCCGTCCAATACACACCGGGTCGGCAACGCAGCGCGCAACGGATCGAGCAAATCTGGAAAATAGCGGTTTAGCGGCTTTTCGTCCCGGCTCTGGATGTAGATCTCGTCCTCATCTCGAAAGATCAGCGCGCGAAACCCATCCCACTTCGGCTCGAAGATCCAGCCTTCGCCGGCTGGTAGTGCTTCGACGCGCTTCGCAAGCATCGGCAAGACCGTCGGATTGACAGGGAGATCCACGACGTCATGTTATCGTGCGAGCGTGCTTTGCTCGATCCAATGGTGATCTCGCCCGGCCGAATCTTTTTGCTGTCTCCCGCACGAGCGGGCGGCCCACGCTATTCCATGCTGCTACGGGAACAGGCGGATTTCGACTTAGCCATACGAGTCCGCGCCGGTACCGCGACCATCGGTGAGGTTTACAGCTTTATCAGCGGGCTGTATTTTCGCGGGAAAATGGCTTATGCTGAAGCATTCCGTTCAGCCCCTCCAGGTCTTCCATCGGCTCTCGTCATCGTGCCGGGCGCGGGCCTGATTTCCCCCGAGACCATTGTCGATATGGCCCAACTTCGGGCTATCGCGGAGATTCCGGTGGATGAAGCAAACCCGGGCTTTCGCAGCCCTTTAGTCGAAGCGGCCAAAACATTGGACCAGCAAGCGCGAGGCGGCTGCTCGTATGTGCTGCTCGGCAGCGTGGCGAGCGGAAAATATACCGCGCCCCTGCTCGATATTTTCGGTGAACGCCTACTGTTCCCAGCTGATTTCGTTGGCCGCGGAGACATGAGCCGTGGCGGCCTCATGCTGCGGCAGGCTCACTCTGGCATCGAATTGCCCTACATCGCTGTACAGGGCGCCTCACTACGTGGCGTACGCCCGCCTAAATTGCAGAAGTGGCGTAAGCCGTAACTCGATCTCAGCAAGTAATTTCTGCTAGAAGCGAACGCCAACCGTCGGGTGTCTATGTTCCTGGAGAATACACATGAAAGCAGTGCGTCTACACGCCTATGGCGGCGTGGATCAACTACGGTACGAAGAAGATGTTGCGACACCCGCGCCAGAGCCCGGCGAAGTGCTGGTGCAGGTTGCCGCAACAAGCGTGAATCCCATTGACTGGAAGATTCGTAGCGGCGCGGCAAAGGACAGAATGCCTGTCACGTTCCCCGCAATTCTGGGGCGCGATGTTGCCGGAACGGTGGTCAAGGTAGGGACTGGCGTCCGCAATCCGCTGCCGGGACAAAAAGTAATGGGCTTGGTGAACCACAGTTATGCGGAATATCTCACCGCACCAGCGGAGTACTTGACGGTCATCCCCGATGGCATTCCTTTGGAACAGGCGGCCGCTCTTCCTCTTGTTACGACCACCGGCGCCCAACTCATTCAGCACATCAATCCGAAACGTGGAGACCTGGTCTTAGTGACGGGAGCCCTTGGGAGTGTCGGTCGTTCCGCCGTTTATCTGGCCAAAAGTCTTGGTGCGCGTGTGATCGCAGGCGTCAAGACAGACCAGAAAGAAGAAGCTCATTCGTTGGGGGTAGAGCACGTGATCGCGATCGACGATTCCGGAGAAATAGCCAAACTGCCAGAATTAGATGCAATCGCCGATACCGTTGGCCATGACGTCATCGGCAAGCTCATTCCAAAACTAAAGCCGGGCGGTGTGCTGGGCTCCGTGCTGGGGCAGCCGAAAGAGGCGGAGGGGAAGAACATTCGGGTCGAAGCGTTCATGGCCAAGCCGGACGCCTCTCTTCTTCGGCAAATGGCGGATGCCGTTCGAGACGGCAAATTGGTCATCCCGATCGCTAAAACCATGCCGCTGAGCGAAGCAGGCGAAGCGCAGTCGCTAGCTGAAAAAGGTTCGGTCGGCGGGAAAATTCTGCTTATCCCATAACCATCCCGCGCGGCCAATCCATTCTGATATCCTCAACCGCGTGCGCAAATTGAAATTTATTATTGTGTTCGCCTCACTCGCGGCCGGCCGCCCGCAGGACGTGGTGCAGAATCAATCCTTCGAGGGTTTTCCGGCGGTGGTTCTCTCGAGCCCAAAGATAACCATTACCGTTATGACGAAGGGCAGCACCGTCGCGAGTGTGACGCTGGCCGATGATAACGAGAAGCTGAGCCCATTGTGGAATCCCATGCGCATGGAGCGGGAACTCGGACGCCCCGTGACATACGACGGCGGGGCAGGGGAGTTCGTCTGCGTCGATGGCTTCGGCGCCCCCTCCAGTGAGGAACGTGCCGCTGGGTTGCCCTTCCATGGCGAGGCTCATACAGAAACATTCTCGGTGCATTCCGAACGCAAAGGTTCAAGCTCGTCTCTCACCATGACAGCTTCGCTTCCTATCGTCCACGAAGTCTTCACACGGACGTTTCACATTCTCGATGGCGAAAACGTCGTCCACGTGGAAAGCGAGCTTGAGAGCCTCTTAGGCTTTGATCGCCCTGTGAATTGGGCTGAGCATGCGACCATTGGCTCGCCCTTTCTGGAGCCGGGTGTCACGGTGGTGGATGTTTCAGGGTCGCGGTCGCACACTCGTCCCTATCCGTCTGTCGATGTTGGGAACGAACAACGACGTGTAAAGCCCGATCAAGACTTTACCTGGCCGATGGCGCCGGGCCTGGATGGAAAGCCGGTCGATCTTCGCCTGACGCCGGAGCATCCGCACTATCTGGATCACGTTGCTACGCTCCTCGATCCCGGTCGCGAAGTGGAGTGGGTCACCGCGATCAATCCAAAGAAGCAACTGATCCTTGGATACATGTTCAGGAGGGCCGAATATCCGTGGCTCCAATACTGGGGCAATTATCCTCCCACAGGAAAGTTGGCGCGCGGAATGGAATTCAGCACACAGCCCTTTGACGTGTCGCGGCGGGAAGTGGTCACCCAGGGGACCATGTTCGGCGTTCCGCTCTATCGGTGGCTTCCTGCGAAATCAACGATCAAAACTCACTTTTTGTTCTTTTACACCCATACCCCTGAAGGCTTCAATAAGGTTGATGACGTGACGATTCAGAATGGCCAGATCGTGATTGTGGATCATGCCACGGGAATGCAAATCAAACTGACAAGTCAGGAAGGAGTCTAATGTTCTTCTGCGCTGGCCGCTGAGCCCGCGTTTTTCCCGTCCGCAAACACTGGGTCCACTTTGAGACCCTCCCGGGCAAGGTCGCCCGGGTTTTCGAGAATATTTTCGCCTTCCTTGAGGCCGCTCAATATCTCTAACCTGTCGCCATAATCGCGGCCAACCTGTATCTTCTGCAGATGCACGGTGTGGTCCGGGCGGAGCACAGCCACTTCCGTTCCTTCGGGCAGAACGACCAAGGCATCGCTTGGGACCAACAGAGGAGGGTCCACTCTGTTGCTATTCAAGTCCACCTGGGCGTACATGCCGGGGTACAAAACGCCTTCTTTGTTCGGTACGTGGATCTCAACCAACATTGTGCGGCTGTTCGTATCGAGCGAATTCGCCGTGCGCGCAACCACTCCATCAAACACCCGTCCGGGCAGGTTGGATACCGTCAGGCGAGCAGTCTGACCGGGATGTATGGAATTGGCGTCGGCCTGCGGCGCGTTGACGTAAGTTCGAACCGGATCGATCTGCGCGATGCGATAGATCAGCGTTTCACCGGCCGTCACAAGCGCGCCTACATCCAAATTGCGCAGCGTGATCACCCCATCAAAGGGAGCTTTCACCACCAGGTAGCTTTGAAGCTCCTGCAGACGGAATAAGTTGGCAGTAGCCGCCGCCACGCCGCTACGCTGTGCGGCAATGGCTTCTTCGAGCGAGTGCACGCTCGACACCTGGGCGCGGTATTGCGATTGATATTGGTCGTTCTCCTGCAGCGAAACCACGCCGCGGCTCACTAGCTTGCTCCAGCGTTGGGCAGTAGCGCGGGCAAGCTCCAAAGTCGTTTTGCCCTGGTCATAATTGGCCAGCGCTTCATCAAGTGTCGCCTGGCTTTGCTGCAGAGCCGCTTTCGCCTCCAGAACTTGCTGGCCTAATTCGGGCGCCTCAATCTCGGCGAGCTCTTGCCCCGCTTTGACCCGGTCGCCCATGTCCACAAGACGCTTTCGAATGTAACCGGAGGCGCGCGCAAGGATAGGCGCTTCGGTAATCGCCTCGATGTTGCCGGGAAGTTGCAATTCACTGCGTCGCGATGACCGCCCCACCTCGATCACTTCCGCCCGAGGAAGTGCCTGCTGTTCTTCGACGGCCTCACTGCCGATCAGCGTTTTTCGTTTCTCTAGTGGAATGTAGCCCGCAAAAAAGGCCACCACAATGAAGGCCACCACCGCTAACGCTATGGACCACAGCGTGACGGCGGATGGACGCCATACGGTGCGGGGAACCCGCGTATGGGACGGACTGTGGCCGGCGCCCTTGATGGCCTCCAGTTGCGCCCGCAAGGCTCTGTTTTCCTCGCGTAAACGCTCTTCCGTGTCAGGTTCATACGGATGACTAGGTCGCATCGGAATTCAATGACTCTTCCACTTGGCGCTGATAATCCAGTGGAGGTTTCGTCCGCAAATAACTATAAATGATGGGCACGACAAATAAGGTTGTGACGGTGGCGAACATCAGGCCGCCAATGACGGCCCGTCCCAGGGGCGCGTTCTGCTCTCCTCCTTCGCCTAATCCTAACGACATCGGCAGCATCCCCAGAATCATAGCCGTGGCGGTCATCAGCACAGGCCGAATACGTGCATAGCCGGCGGAAAGCATGGCTTCGCGGGCCGAAAGCAGGTACTCCCGCTCGTCGTTGGCGAACGTGACCATTAATATGCTGTTGGCCGTCGCGACACCGACGCACATAATGGCGCCCATCAACGAAGGAACACTCAGCGAAGTGCCGGTGACGAACAGCATCCACAAGATACCGGCCATCGCGCCGGGCAGCGCCGTCAGGATGATAAAAGGATCCAGCCACGACTGAAAATTGACCGTCATCAGCAGGTAGACCAAAACGACCGCAAACGTCATTCCCAAGCCGAGCCGGAAAAACGACGATTTCATTGTTTCAATCTGTCCCCGTAGCGCAAACGAAGTGCCGCGCGGCAAATGCTTCTCTTCCTGGCGCATGATCTTCTCAACATCCGCACCCAGACCGCCCAGATCGCGCCGGTCCACATTGGCGTACACGTCGAAAACCGGCCACACGTTGTAGTGATTGATGATAACCGGTGCATAGTCCCGTTTGACGGCAACCAGATTTGAAAGCAACTGAGTCTTACCGGCCATCGCTCCCGGATTTCCATAGGCCTGTGACGACCCGTTCGGCGATGCGCCGACGAAGCTATTTGTCCCCGTATTTGCGTCCAAATTGCCGGCTGATCCGGCTGCCGAGACAGGCGTACGAAGCAAGCTGTCAAGGGAACTTACCCGATATTGAGGTGTCTGCACTCGCACGTTGTAATTCACTCCGTTGGCCCAGTTCACCCAATAACTCGGAGCAACCGAGCCATTGCCGCTCAGCGAGATCAGCATGCTGCCAGTCACATCGCTTTGCGTCAGGCCCATTTCCGAGGCTTTGATGCGATCCACGTTCAGCCGAATTTCGGGCTGATCGATCACCTGGTGCACGTGCACATCGGCCGCGCCGGGAATACCCGCAATGCGTGCCGCTAGCCTTTGGGCGATCTTATAATTGGCCGGCGCATCGCGTCCAACAATTTGCAGATCGATCGGCGCAGGCAGGCCGAAATTCAGAATCTGGCTTGTGATGTTTGCCGGTTGGAAGAAGAAGGTCATGTCGGGAAACGTCTCCCGCAGACGCTTACGGAGTAGTACTTCGTAATCGCGGGTGGAACCGTGTTTGTCCTTCTGAAGCGAGATCAGGATTTCGCCGCCGGCGCTCGAAATGGTCGGGATATCGCCCTGTGCAATGGCGGTCCAACTGTTTGGGATCCCGATGTTATCGATCAGCGAATCCAGCTCATCCGCTGGAATGACGCGCCGGATCGCCTGTTCCACAGAAGCGAATCTGAGTTCGGTTTCCTCAATCCTTGTGCCCGGTGGGCAGCGGGCATGAAGCCGCATCTGACCCGAATCGACATCGGGGAAGAAATCTTCTCCGACGAGCCAAAGCAGCCCCAGCGAAGCGATGGAAACGCTGAGAAACGCCGCCAACACCCGGCCGCGATGCTGCAGCGACCATGCGAGTAGTCCCACATAGCGGAAGCGCAAAGCTTCGAACAAGAGATTAAACCAATAGTGAACTCGCCAGAACAGCCCCTTGCCGCCGGCCTTTTCCCCGTGACTATCCTCCTGGTACAACGCGACTTCAGGCTTCAATAGATGAGCCACCATTGTCGGTACTAGCGTGCGAGAAAGCAGATACGAAGCTAACATCGCGAACACGACCGCCATGGCCAGCGGCGTGAATAGATATCGCGCGGTTCCGGTTAGTAACAAGACCGGGACGAACACGATGCAAATGGAAAGCGTGGCGACGAAGGTGGGAACAGCGATCTGTTGGGCGCCATCGAGCACGGCGCGCAGCAGAGGCTTTTTCATGGCAAGGTTTCGATGTGTGTTTTCTATCTCTACCGTTGCGTCGTCCACCAGGATGCCTACCGCCAGAGCTAGGCCGCCGAGCGTCATCACGTTGATCGTTTGGCCCAACAAGTCAAGGATCGCGATAGAAGTAAGAATGGATAGCGGAATCGAAATACATACGATAAATGTGCTTCGCCAGCTTCCCAAAAACAGCAGGATCATTGCGCCCGTAAGGCCGGCGGCAATCAACGCTTCGCGAACCACTCCCTGAATGGAAGCGCGCACGAAAATGGATTGATCGCCGAGCGTCACGACCTTGAGTGCCGGCGGAAGGTTGGCAAGGATATTTGGAAGGGCCGCCTTGACCGCATCGACGATAGCCAGCGTCGAAGCATTGCCGTTACGAGTAACGGTCATCAGAACGCCCCGCGCGCCGTTGGTGCGGACAATGTTGTTCTGAACCGAAAAACCGTCGTGAACCTGCGCCACATCCTTCATATAAACGGTGGCGCCATCGACAGTCTTGATAGGCAAGTCGTTTAGGTCCGCAAGCGAAATGGGGCTGCTATTCACACGCACCAGATACTCGGTCTTCGCCAATTTCACTGTTCCGGTCGGCAAGATCAGGTTCTGCTGGGTCAGAGCGTTTGAGACGTCAAGCGGCGAGAGTTGCTTGGCATAGAGGTCATCCAAGTTCAAGTCGACCATCACTGCCCGCTGTTTGCCGCCGTATGGATACGAGACAGTGGCGCCCTGCACGGTACCAAGCGGCGTTCGAATAAAGTTGTTGCCTAAATCGAAGATCTCTTGCTCTCGAAGAGTTTTGCTCGAGAGGCCAAGTTGGAGAATCGGAACGCTTGCGGCGTCGTATCGTAAAACATTTGCCGGGAACATGCCGGGCGGCATCTGGCGCAACGCAACTTCCATGGAGGCGGTCACCTGAGCTACCGCCATATCGATCCTCACATTCGGATGAAAATAAATCCGATTGACCGCATAGCCGTTGTAGCACTGCGATTCAATGTGTTCTATGTCATTGACGTTGCTGGTGAGGCCTCGCTCGAAACCGGTCACCACGCGCTTTTCCATCTCTTCCGGCGACAGACCCGAATAACTCCAGAGGACGCTTACGATCGGGATGTCGATATAAGGGAAGATATCGACGGGCATCGTGACGATGCAGCCGGCGCCCAGTATGGCGATAAGCACAGCCATAACGACAAAAGTATAAGGGCGGCTGAGAGCTAACCGTACAATCCACATATTAGAAAGGCTTGGGGTGTATTGTCCTTATCAGGATACAGGCAATCGAGGAATCGTTTAACCGGTTTAGCGAAAAGCCTCTTTAACGGCGCGTTTCAGGGTGTCGTGAGGGAAGCTCACGCGGCCGGGCATGGAACGCGCGATCGTTGCCGGCGTCTAGGAGATTGAATAGGACGTAATGAGATTGTTCGGCGTCGAACGGAGTGGGTATACTGACGCTTGCGAGCGGGAGGCGCGGTTAGATTTCAACGGCTCCTCGCGACGCGACAAAAGAAATGTCAGTGACTAATTCTTACTCTGGCTCCGTTCGGTCGGCTGCGGAGCTAATCGAATACGCCAGCCAGTTCGAGCGGCGGCTGAAAGAAGCTAAAGGCGCTCCGCCGTCCGATGTCTTTAACTGGTATCCGTACGACACAATTTCCTCGATTGGGCTTTTGGCCCCCCTCGTGGATGCGAATTTTTCGGACTTTGAAACTGGACTTCAATCCCGAATGCTTGACGTCGGCTGCGGAGATGGCGATCTCGCGTTTCTATTTGCATCTCTCGGATGCGATGTAACAGCAATCGACCTGCCCAGTTGCAACTTCAACAGGATGACGGGCGTCCGCTCACTGCGAACGCGGCTCAACCTTCCGATTGAGATCACCGAGATGGACGTGGATTCCCGATTCGAGCTCGAGGGCCGTCCCTATGGTCTGGCGCTGTTGTTAGGAATTCTCTATCACCTCAAGAACCCGTTCCAGGTTCTTGAAACTCTGGCCACAAATGCGCAGTATTGTGCGCTTAGCACGCGTGTGGCGGCCACCACGGTGGCGGGCACCGTCATTCAGGATGAACCGCTTGCCTATCTTCTTGATCATCGCGAGGCCAACAACGATCCTACGAATTATTGGGTGTTTTCCCGTGGCGGACTGCTCCGACTGGCGAAGCGGACGGGGTGGAGAGTCGTGGGTTGGCGGACCGTGGGTTGCACGATGAGATCGAATCCAGCGTCACCGGATGCGGACGAGCGGATGTTCGTGTTTCTACGCAGCCAGCTGCTTTCCGCTCCCGCGCAAATCACCCTGCTGAATGGCTGGACGGATCCGTTGGAGCAAAAGTGGGCCTGGACACAAAAGACGTTTTCTTTCAAGGTCCGGGCCAAAGGGCCGCGACGCCCGCCATCGTTTCTTCTGGGTTTTGTCGTTCCCGAGGCAATTGCTAACGCATCGGCGGTCACCATGCATTGCTCTGTTAACGGGAAGTGGGCGGGCGAAGAGATTTACCAGGGTGCGGGTGACAAGCTTTTCGAAAAGCCGATACCTTCGGGCGTTGACCACCGTGAGCCGATGTTATTTGAATTCTCAGTCGAGCACAGTTTCGATACGCGGGACCGTGGAGTCATGATGCCATTTACCGGCGCGATCCACGGGACCGACTCCTCCATCCTGTTTTGGCTCAATTGACGGAGAGGGTCTGTGTACGTGTGCCTCGTACCGCAAAGGGTCAGTGCCTCACAGCGATTGCTGAGATTTCGATCTTTGCGTGACCGATCAAGCCTGCGACTGCCACTGTTGCGCGTGCTGGTTTCGGGTCTGGCATCAGTTTTTTATAGATATTGTTCATCTGCGGAACATCACTTAAATCGGTAACATAAACAGTCACCGACGTTATGTCCGTCGTTTGGAAGCCCGCTTCCTTGACCACTTTTGCGACCGCCGCAATCGCGTTTGTTGTCTGTAGCGTGATATCCGTTCCAGTTACTTTCCCTTGTGCATCGGGCCCTTGCTGACCCGCCACAAAGAGGGTGTTAAACGGTATAAAGCCTTCGCTAAAAGGCTCATCTCGTCTTCGCTTGGCTTATCATCTAATCCAACGCGAGACCAAGCAGAGGGGACCATGAGCACCGCCTTAAAGACACTGCCGGCACGTTACTATACAGATCCCGAGCTTTTCCGCCGTGAAATCGACATTTTTTTCTTTGAAGGCTGGATCTGCGCAGGACGTGGAGACAACATTCCCAACACGGGCGATTACTTCCTGCGCGAGATCGCCGGGGAAAGCATCATCGTCGTTCGCAGCGGCGGCGGCTCGGTAGTTGGGTTCTACAACGTATGCCGTCATCGCGGCACGCGCCTGTGTTCAGCCAGGGAGGGCCGGTTCGACGGCAGGATTCAATGTCCCTATCATGGGTGGACCTACGGCCTAGATGGCCGCCTCCTGGGCGCGCCGCATATGGAGCCTTCCACGTTTCAACATCTCGACTACCCGCTCCACAAAGTTCACACCGCTCTTTGGGATGGGAGCATCTTTCTCAATGCACAACCGCATCCTGCGCCGCTTGCCGATCAGCTTGCAGAGTTACCCGCGCGCTTCGCCGCTTGGCGCATGCAGGAGCTGCGATTACAAAAACGAATCGTTTATGACATCCATGCAAACTGGAAACTGATCGTCGCCAATTACAATGAATGTCTGCATTGCCCGCTCTTACACCCGGCTCTGAATCGGCTGACTGATTACTTAGGTTCCGATAATGAGGCGCCACAGCGAACTTACATCGGCGGCTCGATGGGTTTTCGCGGGGCCGCTGAAACGATGAGCATGGATGGTAAACGCAGACGTGACTACTTGCCGGGCTTAAGCGAGGCTGAGCGCAAGAAAGTCTGCTACTATTCCATCCTTCCCAACCTGCTGTTAAGTCTGCACCCGGATTACATGATGATTCATACTCTTTGGCCGCGTACTGTCGACCGTACCGAGATTATCTGCGAATGGTATTTCCATCCCGCGGAAATGGCGAAGGCGGAATTCGTGGCTGACGACGCCGTTGAGTTTTGGGATCTAACGAACCGCGAGGACTGGCAGATCGTCGAACTTTCCCAGGCTGGCGTGCAGTCCCGCGCTTACACACCCGGTCCATATTCCCCCCGTGAACAACTGCTTCAGGCCTTCGACCAAATCGTTCTTCAACGGAACCCAACGGCATAAGGAGCGTCGATTGAAGGGTGCCGCACCACATCAAGTACCAGAACCAGCTGCCACTTTGCGTCGCGAACTGCGCCTTAGGGATCTTATCTTTTTCGATATATGCGCCGTCGTCAGCCTCAGATGGGTCTCCGCCGCCGCACACGCTGGCCCCGGCTCACTTGTTCTTTGGATCATCGCGGCGGTGTTCTTTTTCTTGCCCTCGGCGATCACGGTAACCGGCCTCTCGCGCCAGTTCCCGGAGGAGGGCGGCATGTATATTTGGACCAAACGCGCCTTTGGCGATCGGCACGCCTTCCTCTGCGGGTGGTTCTATTTCATTTCCACCGTTCTCTATTTCCCGTCATTGCTGCTTGCGGGCATCGGCATGACGGCTTACGCATTCGGGGGCTTCGGGCAGCGCTTTGCTGAGGACCGCGCATTCGCGCTACCCGTGACACTCGTCGTGCTCTGGGCCGCCTTCGCCGCCAACTTTTTCGGCATGAAAGTGGCCAAATGGATCTCTGCGCTCGGCGGAAGTTCAACCTTTATCATTGGCGCGGTGCTGGGGGCAATCGCAATCCTTGTCGGGTTCCACTCCGGTGCGGCCACGAAGTTCCACTTGTTGCCGGCGGCCAGTTTGGACACGGTGAATTTCTGGTCACAGATTGCCTTTGCATTTATCGGACTCGAACTGGCGCCCATCGTTAGCGGCGAGATCCGCAACCCCCGTCGCGATCTGCCGCGAGCCGCTGTGATCGCCGGCGTTATATCCGCCCTTTTCTATATCGGCATGACTTGGGCGCTTCTCATCCTGCTAAATCCACAAGAGATCAGCCCCATGACCGGTTTAGCGCAAGCCGGAGCTTCCGGCGCCAAGCAGTTGGGGTTCCCGGCAGTAGCCATATTGCTGGCAATATTAATCGGTGTTGTTCTGATCGGCCAACTGGATACTTGGATCGCCGGGAACACGCGCTTACCGTATGCCATCGGCCTTGATCGTTATCTTCCTGCAGCCTTCGGGCGCATTCACCCGCGCTGGGGCACTCCCTATGTGTCCTTATTCGTGCAGGCGCTGGCGGCGACGCTATTCTTGCTGATGGCGCAGCTCGGCGAGTCCGTCCGCACCGCCTATCAAATCATGGTAGACATGATGGTGATCATCACGTTCATTCCGTTCGTGTACATCTTCGCCGCCGGTTTCCGGTTTGCTAGCAGGATTGCGGCCGTGTCCGGGCTTACTGTGACGTTGATCGCCATGGCATTATCGGCAATTCCACCGCCGGACGTTGCATCGAACTTCATATTCGAAATTAAAGTCGTCGGCGGGAGTGTGTTTTTTGCGCTTCTGGGATGGCTCATGTTCCGGCGCTACCAAGCACTGCGCACGTAGTTACACCGCTCATCGTGATCGGGGATTCGGTCAAGCATAAAAAGTCTTGTGCGACGACTCTGGGTTTTGTCCAGACTGGAAATAGCGGGAGTGCCTGCTTCCCCAGCGCGCCAGCTCTAGCAGCGCCGGGCGTAGCGTACTTCCATACGTCGTCAGCGTGTATTGAGTTCGCGGAATCGACTCGGGGTAAACTCGCCGCTGGATAATGCCTTCCTTTTCGAGTTGTCGCAGTTGCGACGTTAAGACCTTCTGGGAAGCTTCTGGAATACGGCGCTGCAGTTGGCTGTAGCGCAACGTTCCGCCCTTTAATTCACGCAGGATCAGAGGTTTCCATTTGCCCGATATGACCCGGAGTGCGATGGACACAGGGCATTCCTCTCTCAACATAACTGCAAGTGTACATGCCGTTTTATCAAAGCGAAATTAGGCACCTTTTTGTGCCTCATTGCAAAACTTCCCCTGGTCGCCCATGATCGGCTTATGAAGATTTCCGTCCTAGGATTTGGCAATGTTGGCGCTCAATTAGTACGTCTTTGGAGCGCGGCTGGCCATTCGCTGACCGTCGGCTTACGAAGCGGCAGCAAGCGCGAACAAGAGGCGCAAGAGTTAGGTGTAAGCGTCCTTGACCCTCAACTAGCGGTGCAATCGGCGGATGTCATCGCGTTAGCGTTGCCCTGGACAGCGGTAGAAGAGACACTTCGTAGCATCGGGCCCCTGCCGGCGAAAATTTTATTGGACGCGACCAATCCTCTGCGACCGGACTTGAGCGTCCTGGCGCCGGCAAGCGGCAGCGGCGGTCAGCAGGTCGCCGAATGGGCGCCAGATGCACATGTCGTCAAGGCCTTCAATACCATTGGCGCACGCTTCTATGGCGATCCGGCCTTCGATGTTCTTTATTGCGGCGAAAATTCGGAGGCCAAATCGGTTGTCGGGGGTCTGATTGAGGACACCAAAATGCGCCCGGTGGACGTGGGACCGCTACGCTGTGCCGCGCATCTCGAGCATCTCGCCGCCCTTTGGATCGATCTTGCCGTGAACGGCCGCATTCAGGGGGCTTTCGGTTTCAACCTCGTCACCAAGAGCTCGCGTTAGGAGGACCGTCCGCTCACATGCTGGCATGCGCTCCTTTTGACAATCTTTCGAGAGCAGTCCGATCCCACTTGGCTAAATCTGCGGCCGCTTGATAAGAGCTCTCGAGAAATTCAAGAAGGGTTTGTTCCGGGGAATCTGCCTGGCGCACGTCATCGTACTTCAGGATGAACTCATTGAGGTCGCCACTATAAAAGGCGCTCGCAGGGGAAATTTGTTGTTGCTTCAGCCCGCTGGGCTCGGGCGCCGCATAGCAGTAGAAAGCGGGAGTACCGAAGCCACCGTTCCCGGGCCAAAACCCGGCGCTAATCACTTCGTGCGAGTAGGCTTCCCGCGTAATCGCATCCGCTTCGGGGCGGGGCGGTGCAGGCCTGCCGGAAAATCGCGTCACTGCTAAGTCAAAACTTCCCCAGAAGAAATGCACTGGACTGGACTTACCGATAAACCCCGCGCGGAAACTTTTGAAGATCGTATCGCATTGTTGCAGTATCCGCCAGAGTCGGCCAACGGCATCCGCGTCATACGAAGCGTGTTGGCGATCGTCTGCGAAAGGTATCGGATCGGCCACCTCAACGGGCTTGGCGTTGATCTTCACTTCCACATCGAGCGATCGAAGCATGTCCATGTATTCTTCGTAAAATGCGGCGACGCTTTGTGGTCGAAGCTGTATAGCGCTACTATCGCCGGAACTGAGCCGGGCTTGCAACCGGTGATCGATAAAATCGAATTCGACTTCCAGCAGGTGCTCCCGATAAGGCATCGACGAAGTCGATAAGCCTCGCGCAGTGACGTAGAGCGGTACATTCCACCAATGATTCAGCAACGGCGTCAGCGCTAAACGCGTTTTGCCTACGATCTGTGTCCACATGTGGAGCGTTGTGGCCGTGTCCTTCCAGCCGTCCCAAGGAAGGGGCGGCCATGACTCAACTGCTGAAGGCTCTGTTCTCATCGTGTCCACGTTCTAAGGTATCGTGAGCTGGCGCACGTCGATTACGCCGAATCCGGGACAAGCCCCAGCGCCTGTTTCTTGAAGAGCCGCTGATACGTTCCGCCAAGCTTCCGGACTAGGCTGTCATGCGATCCTTCTTCGACAACGCGGCCATGGTCGAAGACCAGGATGCGGTCGAGCATTCTAACCGTTGAGAGGCGATGGGCAATCACAATGGATGTCCGGCCCACCATCAGTCGCTCCATGGCATCCTGTATGGCCGCTTCCGATTCTGAGTCGAGGCTGGAAGTCGCTTCATCCAGCACCAGAATCGGCGCGTTGGCCAGGAAAGCCCGTGCCAGAGCTACCCTCTGCCGTTCGCCGCCCGAGAGCTTTACGCCCCGTTCGCCGACCAGCGTCGCATAGCCTTTCGGCTGCGCGCTGATGAAGTCATGTGCGTTCGCGAGACACGCCGCCTCTTCGATACTGCTGCGCGAAGCATGAGGACGCCCGTAAGCAATGTTCTCCGCCAGCGAGCGATGAAACAGTATTGGCTCTTGAGAAACCATTGCGAGTTGCGAGCGCAAAGAATCCTGCCGGACCAGGGCGATGTCCTGGCCGTCGATGAGAATTCGGCCGGCGTTCAAGTCGTATAGCCGGTGCAGGAGCTTCACGAAGGTCGTCTTGCCGGAACCCGAGCGCCCCACCAGTCCTACCCGCTCGCCGGGTTCGATTCGCAGAGAGAAATCTTCGAAAAGCGGCGTCACTTGACGGTGATACGTGAAATTCACCCGGTCGAAGACAATGACTCCCTGGGGAACGCGCAAAGGTTGTGCACCAGGACGGTCAGCGACGCCAAGCGGCTCCGACTGCAGCGATACCATCTCTTCCATTTCATTCACGCTGCGCTGCAGATTCGCCACGTGTTGCCCGACGTCGCGCAAGTAACCATGCACGATGAAGTAGCTCGTCAGAATGAAGGTTATATCTCCTGGCGTCGCCAAACCGCGCCACCACAACAACACCGCGTAAGAAATGACCAGAATGCGCAAAGCAAACAAAACCGCCAGTTGCGCTCCACTGCTTCGGGTCGCAAACATCCAATGGCGGAACGTGCGGGTTCTCCACTTTGAAAGGACCCGGGCCAAGCGTTCTTCTTCTCGCGCTTCGGCGCCGAACGATTTGACGACCGCATTACAAGTGATCGAATCGGCGAGAGCCGCCCCAATGCGGGAATCCTGAGCATTCGATAAACGCGCGGCAGGCGCCACATACCCGACCGAAAGCGCGACTGACGTGGCGATATAGCCGGTTGCCGCCACAGCTACCAGCAATCCCATGCTCACCCAACGTGAGCCCAGCACAAGCGAGGAGCCGGTGAGGACAACCAGGGCAGGAAGTAAAGCAAGTAGCAGCGTGTCATTCATAAGATCGACAGCCCACATGCCTCGCGTGATTCGCCGCACAATCGATCCGGCAAAGTTATTGGCCTGCCAATCTGTGGACAAACGTTGGAGTCGCCAAAACGCATCGGACGCGATGTTGGACATCAGGCCCACCGTCAACCGCGTGACTCCCATGAAGGCGATGTAACGTGCAACAACGAGCGCCGCGCCCAGGAATGCCATGGATACAACGGCGGACTCCGCAGTGTGAAGAGAGCCAATCCTCGAGGCCCTAACGGCGGCGATTGCATCCACCAGACGGCCTGAGTAGATGGGCAATAGAAGATCGGCAATTGTGGCAACCGCCATACTGCCGGCAATCAGAAGGACAGTTCTCAACCGGCGTTTCCAGTGACGGAACAGAAAGGCGAGAACTTCCACCATAGCTTTCCGAGTAACAGATTTTGAGGGCATATGTTTACCGGTTCTAATTAAGGCCAATGCGCAAATCCAGCCAAAGCCAGCGGGAAGCGCAAAAACGATTGAGAGGTTGAGACTGACTGCGGAGAACTCGCTCCCCAACGGAGCGAGACATTTGAGCGGGTCTGGATTGCCGGGCAGCCAGGCGGTGCTTGGTCAACACACGCCAATAGCCGGACGGCTAGCAGTTTAGAATGTGCAAATAAACTGAGAAGCGCTCAACGTTGCGATTTAAGGTCGCGCCGCAGTGTTCCTGGGAAACTTGGATGAATATTGTTTATCATTTGGAGCACCTCGCGGGTTCGAGCGAACTTTTCGAGGATAGCAAGGACCAAGGGGAATTTGCAAGAGGAGTTGAGCCGATAATCTCAGAACAGCTTCAGCACGTTATCTGTTGTGTCTGTTTCGCCCAGCCGCGGGAAAATCTTCTCCACGCTGTGCCGGTGCGAGCCGGCATCCCGATCCGTCATCGCATCCACCACGAGGGCCACATTGTAGCCGTAATCGTAGGCGCTACGTGCTGTCGATTCTACGCCGATACTCGTGGCGACGCCCGTTAGGACGATTTGGGTGACGCCGCGCTTCCGCAGATACTCATCCAAAGTCGTACCGATAAGTGCGCCCCATCGTTCTTTAGTGACGAGATAGTCGCTGGGCTGTTGCTCCAATTCGGGAGCTAGTTCGGTCCAGTCCGCAGGACGCGATGACTGTGGCCGTCCGGCGTCTGTCCGGCCCGGAGCGCCGCCCGTTACGTTGACGAGAACGACTGGCAAACCGCGCTCGCGGAAAGCGCGTGCCAGCCGCGCAGTCCGGCTGAGAATGTCACCGATAGGGTGGACCGTCGGCATTCCCACAATGCCTTTTTGAAGGTCAATCACGACCAAGGCAGGAGTGGCATCGAGCCTCGTAATAGGCATTGGATCTCCTTTTTACTTAGGGCACTGGTGAGAGCGGGTCGCGCGCACTCAAGAGCCCCATCTCCTGATAGATCGGCCGCATGACTGCGTGAACTCTCGGCAAATCGAATGTGAACCATAGCGAGCCCGCAATGCAGAACGCGCCGGTAAAGATGACGGTGTACGGCGCTCCTATCCGGTGAGCAAGCACTCCGGCCAGCAGGCTTCCAAACGGCGCAGCGCCGAAAAACGCCATCGTGTAATAGCTCATCACGCGCGCTCGTTTGTCTTCCGCCACCAGCGACTGGATGATGGTATTGCTAGCCGACGCGCACTGCATCAAACCGAAACCAACAAAGACCATCAGCACAAGAGATAACCACAACACGTGCGACAGCCCAAAGAGAATTAATCCCCCGCCGAGCATTGCCGCGGCGATCTGAACCATGCGTGTCAGACCGACGACCGATTTCCGGATTGCCAAGGACAGCGCCGACACAAGCGCGCCCACGCCCGATGCTCCGGTCAGCCAACCGAGCGTCGCCGGGCCCCCGTGCAGCACCTGTGCTGCGAAGAGTGGCAGCAGCACAGCGTAGGAGTAACCCATCAGGCTGATCAGCGCAAAGAGTAGCAGGATTGTGCGTATCGGGCGAAAGTTACGCACATAGTCCCAACCCTCCCGCATTTGCTCCAGCATCGTGCTGGCATGCCGGCGGACTGCCACGGATGATAGGCGCATCAACAATAAAGATGCGATTACCGCAAAGTAGGAGACGCCATCGATAAGAAAACACCAGCCTTCACCGATAGCCGCGATCACCAAGCCGGCGATCGCCGGACCAATCAGACGCGCACCGTTGGCCATTGAGGAGTTGATGGCGATGGCGTTACTTAAGTCGTTGCGATCTTCCACCATCTGTACCAGAAACGATTGACGCCCGGGCATGTCGAACGCATTGATCATGCCCTGCACAGCGGCGAGAGCGACGATTTCCCAAAGCGTGATGACATGTGTCAGTGTCAGCGCGGCCATCGCTAGCGACTGCACGGCAGCGGCGGCTTGCGTCCATAGCAACAGCTTGCGACGATTCAGCCGCTCCACCCAAACCCCGGCAAATGGTCCCAGCAAAAATGAAAGGATCTGCCCCGCAAAGCCAACGACGCCAAGCAGCAGCGCCGAATGGGTCAGGCGATAGACCAGCCAGGTCGTCGCCAGCCGCGTCATCCAATTGCCGATCAGCGATATGCCCTGACCAAAGAAGTAGAGTCTGAAATTGTGGTGCCGTAACGCCCGCCATGCATGCGACAGTGTTCCGTGGACCGCCGAACCGCTTACGGATTTGTTCACAGCTCCACCAGGCGCTTCATGATCTCGCCAGCTTCGAACAAAATCTCCTGTTCCTCTTTGCCGAGCTGGGCAATTGCCTGTGCCAACCACGTTCGCTTTGCGGCTCCGGCGGTCTCTCGCATAGCTAGCCCTTTGGCGGTCAAATCGATATTCATTTGCCGGCCATCTGTCGGATGCGGCCTACGCTCGACTAAACCCATCTCCTCAAGCGCTGCTATCGTTGTCCCCATCGACTGCGGTTTCATGCTTTCCGCCCGTGCTAATTCGGCGGTTGTGGCGGGTCCATCCTTGGCCAGCCGGGCCATTACGGCGGCTTCAGTCAACGAAACCTCCTGCGAGACGGCCGCGGCGCGCACGCGGCGCACTAATAGTCCCAGGGAGTGGCTAAACTCGGTAACGGCAATGTCGAAGCTCTTTCGCGGCACGGCAATTTCATTATAGCTATAAGACAGCTAAACTGGCAAGCTTTACTGGTAAGGTTGCCTTCCGATAGCATCCACTGCCAAAGAATTGCTTGATAACTATTAGAATCGGTAATTGAGTTCGATAAATCCGAATTGGCCGTTAGCGTCTTTGTAAATGGCCTTGATCACATCGCCGCCTTGGGCGTAGCCGTAATACAATCCGATCGACGCAGCTTTGTTGAAAGCATAATCCACGCTGGAATCGTAGAGATTCGCCAAGTCGGTCTTGCCGTTGCTCGGCCTTCCCTGATATCCGAACGTCCAGGGCTGAAAAGCGCCTCCGCCCGTATACCAGAGATCATGAGCATTGGCCAAAGCCAGATGGTGAACGTCCGATCGAATAGTCAATGGCTTCCAAGGACGGGTAATGAGCTCGCCAAAGCCATCGCGGTTGTTCATCTCGTTAAAGAATGGAAAACGCGCATACACCCGTGGCGTGGGCAGGATTGCGAAAAAGGTCCCGTGCACGCCATCGTTCGAGTTGCCGTCGCCGCTGCCATAGTTATAGCCCCCGCGCAGCCAAGGTCGAAGGGACGGCAGAAACTTAGGCTGAATTCCACCTTCCCACGCCGCAGCTCCAGAACGTTGAACGAGGGCGCCCCAGTTTCCACTCTGCAACGCCCCCCAGGCGAGCAGATCGACCGTACCTGCCCGCGTTTGGATCGCGGCTATGTAGTGACCGCCGTAGGTTCCAATTTCGATACCCCGCGTATCGGCCGCGCGCACGGAGGCAGACCGGTTGTCAGTTTTCACTACGCCCCTGGGATCGTCATAGTAAATTCCGAACAAACGCCACTCGGCGGAAATGCGTTTTGAAGAATGCAACTGTCGCGTCAGCGATGCGTAGGCGAACGGTGTCTTCACCCATCCCCAACCATCGACTTGGAAGACGCCCCGGGTAGGAATAGCGCTGACAATCGTCACGTTCCATCCGCCATTCGAATAAGCAACGTTTGCGCCATCGAAGCTGCGCCGGATGTCGGTGAACGCGAACGTCCCAATTAGCCTTTGCCCGATTCGGTCACGTTTGAGGGCCGCCAGGGTCGGATTATCGGGCATAACCTCAGTGCCATCGGCGAATTCGAAACGTCCGGCTTGCACGCTGGTCTTGTCGTGCTTTAGACGAACATACGCTTGCTTCGGGAAGATCATGGCCGCTTCGCTTGAATGATTGGCGGCAAAATAATTGGCGCCAATCCCCAATTGCCCCTGCGGAGACGGTGAAATCGCGTCTTTAGGCAGGCCCAATAGAACCGGCACAGCCATATCGATTTTCCAATCGAAGGTGGGCGAGGCCTGGCTAAACGCAAACTGCGCTAGACCGCCCGGGAAGACATAACTGTTTTGGCCTTTTCCGCCAAACCAGTCCCAGAACTCAGTCCGCTCCACAATGCTGCCGTTGAAGGTTACTGACCCGATCTGCAGCGGCTGTGAGGCGCTATCGCTTGACTGCGCGAACGCCGGCGAACCGCAACTCCATAAAGCGAGAAATACGAATAGTCCTTTGAGGAACTCGCGCAAAACAGGCAAGGAAACGAGAGTGCCACCCGAAGAAATAGCGAGCTCCTCTCCCGTCTGGCGGCACGCAACCGTGCCCTTTGCGATGTTTAGAAACGCGCGCAAAACGGGCGCGGAAACGAGAGTGCCACCCGAAGATATGGCTGGTTCTTCTCTGGTTGGGTGGCACACAACCGTGCCCTTTGCGCTCTTGATGAATACCGCTGAAGTTGTAGATCGCTCCATGGATCGCAGTGCCCGATTATAGGTGCGTTTGGCCACCGGCCGCCTCCACCGAAATGTGGAATTTCGTTCTCGAGTGATGAGCCGCCGCTAATCTCCTAACCTTCGACGCACTGGCTTCACCCACCTTTCGTTGTAGATGGGTTTCCATCTTTACTGTTGACAGAGTTGTGCCGTAACATTCCCAGAAGCACAAGACTGCGCCAACCCAGTGTGATTGATGGCCGAGATCGCGCAGCGCGAGTTTTAAGTAGCACAATGAAAGCGGGGACGCACTGCAGGAAGAACGCAACAATTTGCATTGGCTGTCGGCGCTGCGGCCCGCCGCGTTCATCGCGATTCTCCTAATCGTTTGGCAAATTGCCGCAGGCCGTCAAGCTAGTCACCTTATGCCCGGCCCATTCGGAGTGGCTGCTGGTATAGCCGATTTGGTGCGGCACGGACTGCTTTTGAAATATGTTGTCGCCTCACTGTTTCGTGTCACTTGGGGCTTCTTGTTAGCCGCTGTTTTAGCCATCCCGCTGGGACTTACCATCGGTTGGTACCGGCGCGCGGAACTAGCCTTGAACCCGATCATTCAGATACTGCGGCCCATTTCTCCACTCGCCTGGATTCCGATTGCGATTCTCTGGTTCGGCGTGGGTGACCTGGCCGCCATTTCCCTCATCTTTATAGGCTGCTTCCTTCCGCTGATTCTGACTTCGATCGATGCCGTTCAACGAATTCCCGCCGTATATATAAATGCCGGCCGTAATTTCGGCCTTAATTCAGCGGGCCTTGTATTTCGCGTTTTGTATCCCGCAGTCATGCCGCAGCTAATCATCGGCTTACGTCTTACGCTGGGGGTGGCTTGGCTCGTGGTCGTAGCGGCTGAAATGATAGCGGTAAGTTCCGGACTTGGATTTTTGATCGTCGACGCTCGTAATGCCGGCAACCGGTACGATCTCGTCGTCGCTGGAATGGTTTTGATCGGAGTCATCGGCTTGCTGCTTGATTTAGGAATGCGATCGTTAGAAGGCTTACCGTCGCTCCGGTGGGGATACTCGGAGGGCTAATTCTTGTCACTTACAGAATTTGTTTCTCCCTCGCGCACACTTGCTACTAAGTTATCTGTCGAAAACATCACGATGGTTTTCGAAAGTAACAGGAAGCCCATCCCTGTTCTAGACAACATTAGCCTGGAAGTGGCTGACGGCGAGTTTCTCTGTTTGCTCGG
>JBARMQ010000527.1:0-5187 GCA_049802535.1 Bryobacteraceae bacterium
TTTGTATCGGGCAATTATTTCAGAACGTTTGGGCTGAGTCCGGCGGCGGGGAGATTGATTACGGATTCAGATGATGTATCGGGAGCACCGGATACGGCGGTGATGAGCTACAAGATTTGGAAGGACGACTACAACGCCGATCCCTCTGTGGTGGGCAGTACCTTCCAGTTGAACACCAAGCCGGTTACAGTGATCGGAGTTGCGCCGCAGGGGTTCTATGGCGACCGGCTGGCGAGCAGGCCGCCGAATTTCTATCTGCCGATCCAGACAATGCCCGAATTGCTAGGCGCGAGTTATGTGAATGATCCCGACACCGCCTGGCTGTATCTCGTTGGGCGTCTGAAGCCCGGCGTGCCGTGGCTTGCGCTGCAAAAGAAGATCGGCGTGCAGTTGAAGCATCTCTTTGCAACCAGCAAGCGCTTTTCCTCGGCGCATGATCGGCCGTTGTTGGATAAGGTGCACGTCATATTGACGCCAGGCGGCGGGGGCATACAAAACCTGCAGCAAACCTACCGCGAGCGTCTACGGCTGTTGATGTGGATCGCCGGCCTGGTGCTCCTGATTGCCTGCGCGAACATTGCAAACCTACTGCTGGTGCGCGGTGTGGGACGCAAGGCGGAGATGTCTGTGCGAACTGCATTGGGCGCGGCGCGGACGCGGATTGTCAGGCAACTGCTCACCGAAAGCATAGTGCTGGCGATTCTGAGCGGGATAGTCGCGCTGGCAGTGTCTTATGCGGGCGCCCGGATGCTGCTTGCGCAAGCTTTCTCGGGCGAGCAGTATGTTCCGATCAATGCCAGCCCATCGTGGGAGGTGCTGGCATTTGCCCTGACTGTCTCGATCGCGACAGGCGTGCTGTTCGGCGTAGCGCCCGCATGGATATCGGCACAGGCGGAGCCGGCGGATGCGCTGCGCAGCGGGGCGAGATCGACGGCCGCGGGAGCATCGACATTACAAAGGTCATTAGTGGTGCTGCAGGGCGCGTTGTCGCTGGTATTGCTAGTGGGGGCGGGATTGTTTGCGCAGAGCCTGAACAAACTGCAGAGCACGGACATGAAGCTGAATGAGACGAATCGGTACATCGTCCATGTGAACCCGCAGGCGGCGGGATATAAGCTGACGCAACTAGAGATGTTGGCCCGGACGATGGAGGTGCAATTCCATTCCGTGCCGGGCGTGGTGAAGGTGGGCCTAAGCACATATACGCCGATGGAGGCCAGTAACGACGACTGGGGCGTGCAAATACAGGGGCAGCCTTGGCTCAATAAAGGCGCTTCCTTAGTAAAGGCGAATGCGGAGTATTTCGATGCCGTGGGAACGCATGTCGTGGGCGGGCGCGGGATTAATGCGCGGGACACGTCGACTGCTCCGTTGGTAGCGGTGGTGAACGAGGTCTTCGTGAAGACGTTTTTTAAGCCTGGCGAAAGCCCGATCGGCCGCCGCTTCGGACCGCCAGGGCCGACTTCACCTGGCGACTACGAAATTGTGGGCGTGGTGAACGACACAGCCTACACGAGCGTGAGATGGAAGAACCATGCCATGTACTTTGTCCCCCTGATGCAAAGCCCGCCGAACACGGGTTCGCTGGTTGACCCAAACAGCGATGTGTATATTGGCGCAATCGTGCTGTACACGGCGCGGCCAATGGCGAACATGGAAACCATCGCGCAGCGGACGCTGGCAGGTATCAATCCGAATCTTTCTGTCGTCAAGTTCCAGACCTTCGCCGCACAGATCGGCGATCGGTTTGCCGGGGAACGGATGCTTTCGCGGCTGCTGACGCTGTTTGGCGCACTGGCGCTGCTACTCGCGTCGATCGGACTCTACGGCGTGACTGCGTATTCCGTGGCAGGGCGCGCTCCGGAGATCGGCATCCGGATCGCGCTCGGTGCGAAGCGGGGCGGTGTGATGGCGATGATCCTGCGGGGCGCCATGATTCAAACTGGGCTTGGGCTCGGGATTGGCATTCCGGTGGCGCTGCTGAGTATGAAGTTTGTAAAGTCGCAGCTATACGAGATCGCCAATGTAAACGCCAGTGTGATGATGGGTGCGATCTTAACCCTTGCGATCGCTGCGTGCATCGCTTCCCTTGTTCCGGCGCGACGCGCGGCGTCTATCGACCCGATGCAGGTATTAAAGATGTAATAAGCCGGCTAATCCATGGCCAGCAATTCCGTGAAGCAAGCGCGGACATGGATAAAGGCCAAGTGATCGCCACCGGCTCCGGACGAGCATAGCCACGCTCTGACGACTATGTGTTACCGATCCAAGTTGATGTATAGTCGACAGTCGGAGAGATGATTCCGGGCTAGTTCCTCAATGACGGGGCATTCGGGAATAATCCATCTTTTCGCCCTCAATTGCTAGTCGCTTCTCACAACTCGTCAAGGGATTTATTCAAAGCAGCTCGCCAGCGATCCTGGACAACACAATCTTTGTCAAGGTCGAAACTTTGGGAGGTCGCCTTAACAATGGCAAAAGACATTTTGTCGGCTCCTCTTCTTTGCCTATCGTCTCTCACCTCTTCAGACGCTTTCGCATGTTGCAGCAGCTTTGCATACGCTCGGCTAAGACCAGCCGTCAACTACGTACAGTCTGGAGAGATTGGAGTTGGAAGAGTAGGCGTATGCATTTGCAGCGGGGGCGGCCACTGCGCTGGTTATGGTGTTGGAGTCGGTGTGGCCGGATGCCAGCATCTTCCAGGTGTCCATACTACCGGTCCGCCAATCCACTTTGACAACGCGAGATGGCTGCCGATCGAACAACAACAGAAAGACATCATTGCCGTCCCTGCTCCACGCGATGGGAACGGAGACGCTTTCGACCGGAAGAGTCCGTCTTGTACCAGTCTCGAGATCGACAACCGAGACTTTATCTCCTATTCTTCCGGCGACACGCCTCCCGTCGGGCGAAAGCTGTACTTGATCCAAATACGGCGCACCGTTTATTGGCGCCAGTTTGCCGCCGTCGAAAGGTTGGATCGCAAGCTGCATGCGGGCCTCCGGATACGCGCCTCCTACCAAGAGGCGTTGGCCATCGGGAAAGAATTTTGACCATTGATATTCGAAGCCGCCGCCATGAATCTTTCGCGAGGCCCCGGAGGCGAGATCTGTAACCATCATCGACTTACGATCTATAGGATCAATCGTGAGTGCTAGTTTTTTATCGGGCGACAACGCGAACGCCCTTCCGGATGCAAAACGAACCGCTTTTTTCGCTCGCCGATCGAAAGTATATGCGGAATAGCGCCGTCCGCCGCCGTTGCCTGCCTCCGTAAAAAGAATGAGCTGACCGTCAGCGGAGATGTCATCCAGGTGCGATGAGTCGAAATTGGACATGTCACGCTCTGTCGTTTCATTAGCCAGCTGCGCAGTCATGGTTGTGTTCATCTCATCGAGAGCGATCAGAATCTTGCCTGCGGGCGAGATGTCGAGCAGACGCATGAAAGAAGGCGCGTTGGATATGTGGCGCAAGTCTCCATCTCTCGACACGGCGTAGAGAGTTCGCGCTACGCCGTCCTTGGCCGCTGTAAACCAGATCTCCCGGCCGCGTGGCGACCACGCGAGGCCATCTGCGCTGCTCCACAAATTTGTCAGCATCTGAGGATGACCTGCGCGATCAACCATGACCGGATAGCCTTCGTCATCGTCTCGTATTGGATGTTCCAAGAACGCAACCGCGTCTGCCTGTGGCGACACGCGAAGATTGTCTAACTGAGCCGGCGATCGATAGATGATATGGCCGGCCGGGAATTCAACCTGCGATTCAGTTCCGCTTGTTCTAACCAAAGCCAATTCCTTGCCGTCCGGTGACCAATCGGCGCAGCGCAAATCTTCGGCCAGTACACTCACTGGCCGGCCGTGTGCGGATACGCGCAACAATTTTGATGAACCTAAAGGCGCCGAGGCAGCGCTATCGATCATCGCGAGATCGTTCGCCTGTGAAACTCCCGTGAGTACGCCAGCAGCCCCGGCAAGAGTTCGCGAGTTAGAACCGTCGAGACTCACCAGGAGCGTCTGCGTGCGTGAGTCCGCCTCCATGATGGTATAGGCGGCCTGTTTGGCTCCGGGAAGAAAACGGCCCGCCTCCACCATTCCCGCGCGAAAGTTTAGTTGGTGAAAACTTGGCGGCATACGAGATACATGCGCAGTGTTTCGCATGAATATGACGCCAGTGGCCAATAGAAACGCGAACGCAACAAATGAACCTACGCGATACACTGCGCTGGACCAGTTCCGCCGCGGTTTGGCGTCGTCATTCGCTACTGGTTGCAGCGTTACGAGAGGCTTTTCAGTTTCTGAGATAGCATGGCCATTCGCGATTTCCATGCCGTCTTGCGCAAGCGCGAGTAATGTAACCGGACAAATGAAGCGATAGCCTAGCCGTGGCAGCGTTTCAATATAACGAGGTCCATCGGCCGAATCCTGCAGCGCTACGCGCAACCGATTGGTAGCAGTGTTAAGGCCGCTCTCAAAGTCGACAAACGTGCCGGCTGGCCAAAGTTCAGAACAGAGCGCTTCACGTGTCACCAGTTGGCCTGGCTTGGCAAGCAGCACTTTCAAGATCTGCAGAGGCTTGATCTGGAGCTTAATCCGAACGCCATTTTTGAACAGCTGGCCGGTCTCGGTCCGCAGTTCAAAGGCGCCGAACCGGAAGATTGCGTCTTTGATTTGATTGGTCCCTGAATCCATAACCCTTCCACCGATTTCTTACGTTAAGCAACGCAATCACCAACCCAACAGTTGCAACATTTTGACGAATTAAAGCTGGAAAAGCGATAAGTTGAGATGGCAGCTGAACGGACTGTCCGCTTTTGGAATTGGTATGTCGCGAAATGCGACTAGTTCTTGCCGGCGAAAGCAGCCGCCGCTATGGTGGTCTTTTTCTCAGCCTCTATCGCAGTGCGAACCTGTATATTCGACGCTTGAACATCCGCCTGTTCGGCTTCGCTAAAGCGATCGAGCTTTCTCAGCACATCCGCGTCGGCGCGAAGGCAAGAGAATAACTGCGCGCTCGACGCTGGGGACAATTCATAGATCTGAATGGCGCGGCCGTAAGCAAATTGAGCGTCGGCGTACTGCTTTGATTTTTGATAGATGATCCCTAAGTTACGCCAAATGCTCGCCAACTCCCAAGTTTGAGGCCCGAGTGATGCTTCATCAATCTGCCTGGCGCGGTCGTACATGT
>JBARMQ010000528.1:0-16773 GCA_049802535.1 Bryobacteraceae bacterium
ATTCAAAGCCGATCGCTGGGGAACTAAGTCGCTGAGGGGACCGGTGTGCCAGTTCTGATCTCCAGCAGCGATTCCTGCCCTCTCAAACTCTCCACGTCGCTCCCGGACGCGGCTGGACGGAGTCCGGCGCGGAACTCGTTCATCATTCTCCTGGTTTTTCTTGCAATCTATCTTTTCAGTTGGGGAGGACACTACACCACCGGAGACGGCGCCCATAAGATTGCCTGGGCGAAGGCTATGCTCTTCGGAGCAAACGAGGCTGGGATAGAACCTGGACCAGGGGGCGTGTATTCGAAATACGGGATTGGCCACTCACTGCTGGCAATGCCTCCGCTGGCGGCCTCCCGGTTCATTCAACGGCACACAGGAATCCACTGCGAAGCCGCGCTCTACACGCTAATCTTTGTTGCCAATGGGGCTATTTTGATGGCTTTGATTGGCTACTACCTGTTTCACTTCTATCCAGAGAATCGCGTGTGGCTGACGGTCGGCGTTATTGGACTAGCCACGATGTGGTGGCCGTACACCAAGTTGGATTTTTCCGAACCATTGGTCACAACGGTTTTATTTGCTGGCTTCGTGCTGATGCGTTTCGGGCGGCCCACGCTGGGTATGCTGGTCGGGGCCACTGCCATCGCCATCCGCACGGACGCGATCCTACTGATCAGTCTGCTTGGTCTCTGGAGCTTCTTTGGGCGACCTTCCTTTAAAGCTGTCGCCAAGATGGGCCTTGCGATTCTGCCCACGCTCGTGCTGGTTGCGGCCGGTAACTATATCCGGTACGGATCCATCTTCGATCACGGCTATGCTGGAGAAACTTTCAGCACTCCCATCGCGTTGGGTTTAATCGGAATTCTACTCTCCGCAGGCAAGAGCGTCTTCCTTTTCGCTCCCCCACTGATTCTGGGTTTCCTGGGCTGGAAGAGCTTTTCCAAGCGGCCAGACCGGCTACGGGACGCTCTCTTTTTCTTAGCGGTCTTCGTGGTTGAGCTGCTCGAATACTCCAGATGGTGGGATTGGTCGTCGGACGACGCCTGGGGAGTGCGTTTCATGATTCCAGGAGTCGTTTTGATGTGCATACCTGCAGTGGAATTTTGCGGTAAACGGCGGCTCTTCCTAGCGGTCGGGACTGTCGGCTTAGCAGTCCAGCTTTTAGCGATTTTGCCAGGTTCTCTCGATTACTTGTTGCTGTTGAGAGCAAACAACCTCCAAAGACAGGCTTTGTACCTCACCGGTCAAAATCGCATTGATTTTGAAGACATTCGCTTCAATCCGCGTTACAGCCAATTAGCGGGTAACTGGATCTTGCTGCGCGAACTGCTACACACGCCGCCCCGGCCCGCTCCTCCCGGCGTCGCGGAATTGAGCGGGACGCCGTTATATGACACTCTGCCGCCCTCTTCCTGGTCGAACGCTGCTCAATGGGATTTCATTTGGGTTCGGCATAAGAGATCCACAGCTCCCCCGGTTGCCGTTACTCCGAGCCCAGCCAGTAAACTGTCTGTGGGCAAATAACTCCCGCTCACCGGCCGCCGTTTGGGCCGCCATTCCAAATTTACGAGACTAGATGTTTGTGGCGTAGAGAGGACTCCGCAGAGCGGCGTCGCTCAGCCGCGGAGGCTCTTCATCTCAATGGCTTTTGCAGAACGCCGATCCGGTTCCGAACGATTCGAAAACGTGGACGTCAAGGTTCCGGCAAGCCGCCAACGCAGACTCATCGCCGGCATAATTCTTCTCTTGGCCGTTGCCGGGCTCGCGGTCCGTATTTTCGATTTTCAAAGAAACTTTTCGCTTTTCACGGACGAGTGCAGCATCTGCATGAATGTTTTGGACCGCTCGATTTGGGGTCTTACTAAGACGCTCGAATACGATCAGGCCGCTCCGTTTGGCTTTCTGGTTCTGCAGAAAGCGGTGTTTGGAGTTTTCGGGGTCAGCGACATGATTACGCGCATCGTGCCGTTGGCGTTCGCTCTTGCGACGGTGCCGCTCAGTATCCTGGTCGCGAAACGAATCTTCAGCTCGAGCGCCTCGGCCGTGGCTCTGGTTCTGTCGATCGCTCTGATTTGCCTCGATCGCGATCTCGTCTATTATGCGAGCATCGCAAAACAGTACACCGAAGAATGCTTTGTCACATTGGTTCTGGTTTACATTCTTGCGCGGCCTTTGCTCGAAACGGGCGAGGCTGTCAAAACCTTTCGTTGGCCCGACTGGTTTTTGAGGAACTCGCGCAAAACGGGCACGGGATCAAGCGTGCCACCCGAAGAACTAGTGGGTTCTCCTCCTGTCTGGTGGCACGCAGCGGTGCCCTTTGCGCTTGTGGTGTTCTCGCCCTTCCTCGTCTGGTTCTCGTACGGGGCGGTGTTCATTCTCGCCGGATTTGGTCTTGCGTTGGTGGGCCGGGCTTTTGTTGAAAAGGACCGGCAGCGGAGGTTGGTCACCGGCTGCTTTTGCCTGTGTCTTCTTCTCAACCTCGTCATCTTTTTTGCTCTTTCGGCGCGGCCGGCGATGGCGAATCAATGGTTGGCCAACTGGTGGCAGGCGGCGTACATGCCGATGTGGCCTCCGGCTCGTACCGTCCGCTGGTTGTCAGCGACGTTCCTGGACTTGGGCCAGACCGTCATCCATACTCACCTGTCCTTACTGCTGCCTCTCGGTTTGGTGGCGACCAGCGTCTACGCTATCTGGCGTCGCTCTTGGATCTGGCTGGCCTGTCTTTTTTCGGTATTAGTATGCCTTGCCGCATCGGCTTTGGGTAAGTATCCGTTCGGCGACAGGCTCGTTCTCTTCTTGCTGCCCATCATGGCCCTGATGCTCGCGAAGTCGGTGGATCTTCTTAGCCGGAAGTGGCGCACTGCTTCGTTGGTCGTGGCCGCCATTATCCTGGCTGGCACGGCAACCAGACTGGTGCGGGGAATGACACACAGACTCCCCATAGATGATGTGCGGAAGGTCCATCGCAGGATGGTTGCCGAGTTTGCGCCGGGCGATGACCTTTGGGTGGCTCCGATTTCGCAACCCTGCTTCCGGTACTACGCGCGCGACTATCCGCTTCCTCCAAACGTTTCCGTTCATTTTCTGCGCCGGACGGAAGCGCCGGCCACTTTACCGAGCGGCCGTCATTGGTTGCTGGTCATACGGTTCGCCAAAGCTGCGCCCCTGGGACAGAAGCTTTTGGATGATTTCTCCCGCCTAGGTCAGCAAAAGGAGTCATTCGATGCGGATTGGACCACCGCTAGGCTAATCGTTGTCCCATAGGGCCATTCGAATAGAACCATTCGAACCTGCCTGCTAGAATCGGCGTTCACGCTCGATAAGCCATGGATGCTGTCTCGGTACCCTCCTTCGCGAAGCTCAACTTAGACTTGCGGGTTTTAGGTAAGCGGGAAGACGGCTTCCACGAATTACGGACGATTTTCCAGACAATCAGCCTGCGAGACAGCCTACGGATTAAATTTGAGAAGCGAAAGCAAACCGAGTTGATTTTGGATAGCTCGGTGGAGATTGCCGATAATCTCGTCATTCGTGCCGCGAAACTGGTGCTGGATCGCCTCCGCGTATCGGCCCGAATCCGCTTCAGCCTAAGCAAACGCATTCCGATGGGCGCCGGACTTGGAGGCGGTTCGAGCAATGCCGCCGCCGTCTTGATCGCTTTACCGGCGTTGGCTCGGAAGCCGCTTCCGCTGCCGGACTTGATGGAACTGGCTGCCTCGCTCGGCTCGGATGTCCCGTTCTTCCTCCTAGGGGGTACAGCGGTAGCGTTTGGCCGTGGCACCGAGTTGTACCCGCTGCCGGATCTTCCGCGCCATCCGGCGGTAGTGGTTTCAAGCGCCATTCATGTCTCGACGCCCGATGCGTACCGTGCCCTGCAGCGCGGCCTGGTTGAATTGACTTCACCCAACCGGTCCCCTATTCTGAGAGAGTTTCAGACGGTTGCCTGGAATTTGGCGGCCCCAAGCCTTGGGACCCTTCCGTTTAGGAACGACTTTGAAGCGGCGGTCTTTCGGCTTCATCCTGAGCTGGCTGCTCAGAAAAGAAAACTGCGGCGGCTAGGGGCGAATCCGGCTTTGATGACGGGGAGCGGGTCGGCCATCTTCGGCGTGTATCCATCGGTTCTTGCGGCGCGGGACGCAGTCTCAGGCTTTCCGGCCGGGACGGCACGTGCGGTTCGCTTCGTTCCGCGGCGGCAGTTTGAACGGTCGTGGCGGCAATCCTTGGGACCGGCGGCCGCATCGAGTTGTTTTGAAATTTAGGGTTTAGGGGGAGCATCTCGACGCGAATGTCCGCAGCAAAGCCTGTTCGTTCACTCTTTACAGACTTCAAGGTCTTTTGCGGAACAGCCAACCCGGCGCTGGCTCAAGAAATCTGCGACTGTCTTGGATGCCCCCTGGGCTCGATGATGATCAAGCGCTTCGCGGACGGCGAAACGCATCTCCAAATTCAAGAAAACGTACGCGGCGCGGACGTATTTGTGGTGCAGCCAACTTGCTCTCCCGTAGACCACAATCTGATGGAATTGCTGTTGATGCTGGACGCCTTTAAGCGCGCCAGCGCTGAGCGAATTACGGCAGTGTTACCCTATTATGGGTATGCGCGGCAAGACCGAAAGGACAAGCCGCGGATGCCTATTTCCGCGAAGTTAGTCGCCAGCCTGTTGGAGAGGGCAGGGGCTAACCGGGTGCTTGCACTCGATTTACACGCCGCTCAAATCCAGGGTTTTTTCGATATCCCGGTAGATCATTTGTTCGCTTTGCCGGTGATGATCGATTATTTTGGCAACCAGTACCGGAAAGATGAGCTGATCATCGTTTCGCCGGATGCGGGTGGCGTTGAACGCGCACGGGCGATGGCGAAGCGATTAAATGTTCCGCTGGCGATCATCGATAAGCGCCGGACGGACGTGAACGTGGCCGAGGTGATGAACATCATTGGCGAAGTTCGCGGGAAGCATTGTCTGATTGTGGACGACCTGGTGGATACGGCGGGCACCTTAGTGAAGGGAGCTGAAGCGCTTTTGGAACAAGGCGCGATCGGCGTCACGGGTTGTGCGACGCACGCGGTGCTGTCGGGTCCAGCGGTAGAACGCATCAGCGGCTCGCCGCTAGATGAATTAGTCGTTACGACTTCCATTCCGCTCAGCCAGGAGGCTCGGGAGTGTGGAAGGATACGGCAGTTGTCGGTCGCGTCGTTATTGGCGCGAGCGATCGAATCCATCCATCAGGGTGGATCGGTCAGTACGTTGTTTGTGTAGTTGGATAAGGCCTCGGTCGGCAGCCGCTGAGCGGGGAAGAATATATGGCTGGGGGCCGGCAGCTCGGTGAGTAGTGGCAGGCAGCCGTCCTGGCTTGAAAGGCAAGAATGAGGAAAGAGATTACCATCGCCGCCGAATCACGTGATTCGCGCGGCAAGAACGAAGCGCGCCGTTTGCGTGCCAAAGGGTCCATGCCGGCGGTATTGTACGGTGGACCGACAGGGGCCCTGGCTGTAGCCGTCAGTCCAAAGGAACTCACTCGAGTCCTGAACAGCAAGACTGGCCACAACACCATCTTTAATCTTGACGTTGCAGGACAGGAAGCGACACCGGTCATGATTATCGACTGGCAGTACGACCCCATCAGGGATTCGTTGCTACACGTCGACATGAAGCGAATCGATTTGTCCAAGCGCCTGATCGTGAAGGTTCCCGTCATCACTCAGGGCGACCCCAAGGGTGTCAAGCTGCAAGGCGGACTTCACGAGATCGTTACTCGCGAGATTGAAATCGAGTGCCTGCCAGACGATATACCCGAGCACTTCGTCGTCGATGTATCCGATTTGATGCTCGGCCAGAGTATTCGGGTTGGCGACGTTCCCATGACTGGATCGATGAAGCTGCTGAGCAGTCCCGAGACCTTGATCACACACGTCGTCTCGCCGCGGGCCGAAGAGACGCCTGCAGTCGCCGAAGAAGCGGCCGCACCCGAACCGGAGGTTGTCAAGAAGGGCAAGAAGGAGACTGAAGGTGCAGAGCCTGCTGCCGCCGCACCGCCGGCCAAGAAGAAGTAATCCTTCGCCCCTTGTCGCATTTGCAACGAACCAAGACAAATGTCGAGTGAGATTGTGCTGGATTCTGCGGCGGTGGAGTCGCCCGGAACTCCGGCTTACAAGCCAATAGACTTTTGCGTTGTCGGCTTGGGAAATCCGGGTATGCGGTTCGACCAGACACCGCATAATCTAGGCTTCCAAGTCGTTGACGAACTGGCGGCTCGACATTCGATACGTATTCTTAAGAACGAAGGCGTTGCGCGGACTGGGACCGGGAGCATCGGAAGCAAAACGGTGGTGCTGGTGAAGCCGCAAACGTTTATGAATAATTCAGGCCGGGCAGTTCATGCCGTGTTGAAGGCCCGCAACCTGACGATCCGAAACCTGATCTTGATCCATGACGAGTTGGACTTGCCTTGGACTGGCTTGCGAATCAAATCCAAGGGATCAGCGGCTGGACACAACGGTGTCAAGTCGATTATCTCCGCCATGAAGACTGATGTTTTCGTGCGGGCCCGGGTTGGAATCCGGCCGGACCATCCCTTAGAGGATGCGGCGGAGTTTGTGCTTGCTCGTTTTGAGCGGCAAATGCAGGAAGACGTGAGCGAAGTGGTGTCCTATACGGCGGATGCCATTGATGCGATCGTTGCCGACGGCGCCATTAGGGCCATGACGAAATTCAATCGTCGCGCTAGAGGCATTAAAGAGGAAGAATGAGGATATACGAAGAGTTATTCGTCGTTCGGCCGGATGCGACTGACGAAGAAGTCGATCCGGTTATCGAACAACTGAAAGGCGTCATCACCCATGCGGGTGGGACGATTGACAAAGCAGAAAAATGGGGCACCCGGCGGCTTGCGTATCGCGTGGGGAAGTACAACGATGGGCAGTACATTCTGCTCCAGTTCACTGCTGAGCCTACGACGGTGAAAGAACTGGAACGCCGTATGCGCGTTTTTGACCTGATACTGAAGTTCATTACGGTACGCATCGATGAAAAGCTGAAGCGCATTGAGAAGCGAAAGAAGGCACGGGAGAAACGCGCATCCCGTAAGCCTGCGCCTCCGCCGGCCATGATGCCGGTGTTCGCTTCACCGGCGTTGCCCGCCGAAGCGAGCGCCCCGATACCCGGCGCTCCCCAGCCGGGCGCCCCCTCACAACCTGCGCCCGCGACTCCACCGCCAGCAGCATCGCCCGCACCCCCGCGAAAGGCGGAATCGTAAGAGGTCATTATGGCAGAACAAAGAGGCGGCCGCCCAATTGCGGCTTCACAGCGCCCGACTGGCGGCGACAAGGCAATAGCGACAGGTAAGAAACAATATTTCCGCCGGAAGAAAGTTTGCCGGTTTTGCGTCGACAAAATCGACGACATCAATTACAAGGACGTGAAACTGCTGGGCAGTTTCATGTCCGAGCGCGGCAAGATCACCCCGCGGCGCATCTCCGGGGTCTGCACACCGCACCAGAAGCGGCTCAGTGAGGCGATTAAGCAGGCGCGCAACATTGCTCTGCTTCCTTTTGCCTCCCGGATGTAAGGAAGGAACACCATGGACGTTATTCTTCGAGAAGACATCGACAAGCTGGGTTCGCGCGGAGCCGTGGTCAAAGTGGCTGACGGCTATGCGCGCAACTTCCTCCTTCCCAAGAAATTAGCGGTCGCGGCAACCGCTTCGAACAAGAAGATTGTGGAACAGGAGCGGGAAGCCTTCCTGCGCCGTGAAGCCAAGGCCAAGACGGATGCCGAGGACTTGGGCAAATTGATGGGGAACGTACGGCTGACCTTCCACCAGCGGGTCGGCGAAAACGATCACCTGTTCGGATCGGTAACATCCAAGGACATCGCGGAAGCGCTTGAGGCGCAGCGGTTCCACATCGACCGGCGAAAGGTTCAACTCGACGAACCAATCAAGACCCTTGGCGAACATAAGGTTGGGTTACGCCTCCATCGGGACGTGGTGACGGAAATCACTGTCGTCGTCGAACCTGAGCAGTAACGCTTCATTTCCTCAAAGACAACGGAGACTGGCGGCGGCCGGTCTCCAAACTCTGTTCTCTCAACGTGCGAGGTAAGCTGTGTTTCTCGACCCCACTAAGCTGTCGGAATCGACTCCCAGCGACATTCTAGAAGCGGCTGCGCAGGGCCACGTCGGCCTGGACCGCCGTGTCCTCCGGGCTCTAATCGATCGGCGTGCCGAAGCCCTTCCGGCCGTGACTGAGTTCTGCGCTAAGGATCGCTCGGAATATCCCATCGATATTGAGCCCGAGTTGATTGCGCTTATTCGTTACTGGCGCGCCCCCGAGGGCCTGCCGTTTTTGATCGACTACGCCCGCGATCAACCTGACGAGCTACCGGACGAGGTAATCGAAACCCTGGTAGAAATGGGCCAACCCGCGCTTGAGCCGTTACTCGCGCTCTATAGCGAGATGGAGGTATCGGAGCGTTCCGAAATTGCGTTCATACTCTCCAGCCTAGGCATTCGCGACCAACGCATTCTGGACCTGCTACTAAAACATGCCGAATACGATTTGACGGATGGCGTGTTTCTGCTGGGCGTTTATGGGGATGAGGGCGCTCGGCCATTTCTCGAAGAAAAGATGGCCGCACTGAAGGGCGATGAACGGGCGCACGAGCAGGTGAAGCTCGCGCTCGAGGCACTTTCCGGTGAGCAGCCGCCGTCTGAGGTCGAACAATTCGACATTTTGAGGGACTATCCGGAAGAAGCAGAGCTGCCGATCGACTCCCTCGATGAAGACGAGCGCGCTGAGTTGCTGAATCATGCGCTCCCTCACGTGCGCATAACGGCTGCGGCGTCGTTCTTCAATCGTGAGTTGAGTCCCGAGTTGCGGCGCGCGTTGCTGAAGCTAGCGCAGACTGACGATTCAGACGAGGTTCGCGCACGCGCGTGGGAAGCTTTGACGACCGCAGTCGAGGATAACGACGTATTGGAAGCAATGTTGTCCACGCTGCGCCGTCCCCGCCTGTCGCCGGTAGAACGCAGCGGATTGCTGGTTGGATTATCGCCTGAAGGCGATCGCAACGAGGTTCGAAAAGCGATTGTCGATGCGTATCAGGTGCCGGCTACGCGTGCGAAAGCCCTTGAAGCGATGTGGCGATCGATGCATCCGAGTTTTCGCGGCTATTTTGCCCGGCATCTGGAGGATGCGGACCGCGAGACTCGCCGCAGCGCGGTTTGGGGAATTGGCTACTTTGGATTGAAGAGCGAACTTGATCGCGTTCGCAATCTGTTTGACGATGAGGAGCTACGTTCAGACGCGCTGTTCGCCTATGCGCTCGCGCTGCCAGGCGAGGTCTCACGTGGACGCATGAAGGGCTTGCTGACGCGCATTGAGAAAGACGCCAGCGGCCTTTCGGAGTTGGAAGAAGACCTCGTCAAGGCGGCGTTGGACGAACGTTTGATGTTGGCCGGTAAAGAACCCTACTTCTTGCCACAAACTGACTAGAAGTCACGACAGCCGTTACGCGATTCGGTCCTTCGCCCGGCTGTATTCATAATGGAGTAACCTCCATCATGCTATTCGGTGAATTTGCATACGCCTTCAGAACTCTTCGAAAGAGCCCTGTTTTTGCGTTAACCACGGCAATTACGCTTGCGCTGGGAGTTGGCGCAAGCACCGCAATGTTCAGCGTCACGAATGCCGTTCTGTTGCGCCCACTGCCCTATCGAGATCCCGGCCGATTGGTGATAGCGTCTGCTGAACTGAGGAAGCGCAATGTGAAGGATTGGCCTTTTTCGAATGCCGATTACTTCGACCTGAAAAACGGAACGGCAAATGTGTTCGGGGCGCTCGCCGCGGTCACGACCGGCCGCGGGCTCGTGCCGCGAGAAGACGGGAGTCTTGAAGAAGTCCGATTTGCGGGAGTAACCACAAACTTCTTTCAAACATTGGGTGGGAAGGTCGTGGCGGGCCGCGATTTCACCGATGCAGATGGGCGGGTCCAAGCACCGGTGAATACGGCCGGAGTGAACGGCGTTCAGCCAGCAGCGCCCTTACCGGCCGTTGGCATCTTGAGCTATGAGTATTTTGAGCGGCGGTTCGGCGGCGATCGGTCAATACTCGGTCATACGATTCCTGTGCTTGGAGGCAATGGGCCTCTGATCGTGGGCGTGCTCGCTCCGGGCTTGGAGCTTTTACTGCCGCCCAGCGCCAACACCGAATCCCATCCTGACATTTGGACTGCGCAACGGCTGGGCTACGACAATGCCCAACGAAATTCGGTTTCGCTTCAATTGATCGCCCGGCTGAAGCCCGGCGTCTCGCTCGATCGCGCCCAAGCCGAGGCGGACTCAGTAGCAGCAGCCCTCCGGCGGGACTTTCCCGTTCATAACACGTCGGGCTTTTTCATCCGGCTGGAACCGATTGGCAACCATCTGCTAGCGGCCGTCCGCCCAGCACTTCTCGCACTGATGGGCGCCGTTATATTCTTGCTGCTGATTGCTTGCGCAAACATCGCCAACCTGATGTTGGTCCGAATGTCGTCACGCGGACGTGAGTTTGCTGTGCGCGCATCGCTCGGCGCAAGCTGGTGGACGTTGACTCGGCAGACCCTGATCGAGGCGCTGCTGCTTGCAGGAGTAGGATCGGTGCTTGGCCTGGCGCTGGCGTGGCTGGGCATTCGTGAGTTAATTTCGATTGCACCCGCCAATCTGCCCCGTCTCGACTCGATTGCGATCAATGGGTCTGTTCTGATCTTCACTGCGATCGCGGGTCTGGCCGCTGCAGCCTTGTTCGGCATTCTTCCGGCGATCCGCGCCTCACGTCCGGACTTAATGCATATCCTGCGCGGCGCCGGCCGTGCAGCAGGTTTGGGAAGCGCCGGCCTGCGCAACTACGTAGTCGTGTCTGAGATTGCACTTTGCTTCGTTCTGCTTGTCGGATCGGGGCTCATGTTTCGTACTTTTCTCGCTTTGCAGCACATCAATCTAGGCTTCGACCCAAACAATTTGGAGACATTCGAATTGCTTGGCCCGATTAGCCGGGAGCCGGAGCAACGAGCAGCGTTCATGCGCCAAATCTACGGCCATCTCCTGTCGATTCCTGGAATCCGAAATGTCGCTGCCTCAACTCCTTTTCCGCTGACTGGCGGCTTCAGTCCTATTCGTTGGGGAACGGCGGCTGCTTTGGCGGATCCGACTAAATTTCAAGCGGTCGACTTTCAAATTGTCCTGCCGGGTTACTTTGAGGCCATGCGCACGCCACTTATCGCCGGCCGGCCTTTTGACGAAGCTGATAATGCGCCCAATCGCAATGTGGTTGTGATCGACAGCGCCCTTGCCTCAAAAGCATTTCCGCTGGAATCCGCGGTCGGCAAGCGAATTCTGGTGCGTCTCCGAACCCCTGAACCGGAGTGGGTTGAGATCATCGGAGTGGTTGCGCACCAACGAACGGTGTCCTTGGCTGAGCCCGGGCGAGAACAGATCTACTTTACCGACGCGTTCGTCGGAAATGGGGCCGTTAGGCGCTGGGCCCTTCGAACACCGGGAGATCCTTCGAACTACGCCGAGGCGATTCGAAAGGAATTGGCTAAGATCAGCCCCAAGCTGCTCATCACGCACATGCAACCGATGCAGGTTTGGGTACAGCAAGCGCGTTCGGGCACACGCTTTTCGCTTCTCCTGATTGGCGGTTTCGCCGTCATCGCGGCGCTGCTGGCTGCTGTCGGACTCTATAGTGTATTGTCGAGCGCAGTGCGTCAGCGAACGGCGGAGATCGGGGTTCGTATGGCGCTGGGCGCAGCGCCTATCCAAATTTTCTTAGCCACCGTAGGCAGCGGCTTGCGGCTTAGCGTAATAGGCATCGGCATAGGGATTGCCGCCGCTCTTGCCCTCACGCGTTTGATGATTTCGATGCTCGTGGGAGTTCAGCCGTCAGACCCGATTACCATCGCGCTGATGAGTTTTCTGTTTTTGATCATTGCCGCAATCGCATCTTGGGCGCCCGCGCGTCGCGCCTCAGGCCTCGACCCGGCGGTTGCCTTGCGCGAAGACTAATCGCGAATGAAGATCGACGCGCATCACCATTTCTGGCATTACAACGCAGTCGAGTACGGCTGGATCGACGATGCGAAGAGTTCCATTCGGCGCGATTTCCTGCCGCCCGATCTGGAAGCTGCTATGGAACAGGCTGGCATTGATGGAGCGATCTCCGTCCAAGCGCGGCAGACGGTTGCAGAGACGCAGTGGCTGCTCGCCTGCGCGGACCGTTGCGATTCTATTCGCGGGGTGGTTGGCTGGGCTCCCCTGATTGATCCAGACGCCGGCGAGATCCTAGCGCAGATGGCCCAGAACCAAAAGCTGCGTTCCATACGGCAAGTGTTGCATGACGAAGCAGACCCGCTTTACATGCTTCGCGATGACTTCAACCGGGGGATTCGCGCATTGAAGCCGCTCGGCTTGGCCTACGACATTCTGATCTTTGAACATCATCTGCCTCAGAGCATTGAATTCGTCGATCGCCACCCGGATCAACTCTTCATCATCGATCATTTGGCGAAGCCACGAGTGCGCGATCGGGAGATTTCGCCGTGGCGCGACCACCTACGCGAACTGGCGCGCCGCCCGAACGTCTATTGCAAGCTCTCCGGTCTGGCGACCGAGGCCGACTATTCCAACTGGACGCCCGAGCAGTTGCTTCCTTATATCGAGATCGTTCTCGACGCGTTTTCTCCTGCGCGCACCATGTTCGGATCCGATTGGCCTGTATGTCTGTTAGCGATCGACTATCGGCGCTGGGCCGAACTAGTCGCATCTGCCATCGAAAGATTATCTGAAAGCGAGCGCGAGCGCATCTGGTCTGGCACCGCTATCGAAGCCTACATGTTGGGTATGCCTTGAAATCTGACCGTCAATCTTTTTTCTTGACGAGCAGCGATATCAAGTAGGCCTGCGCGATCGGCTCTTTCGCGATACGTCTCCAGTCGTGAAATGCCTGTTGAACAGATGTAACTTGCGACAGTGCCTCCGTCTTCGTCCAGAACTTCGCGTTGTCATAGTCAGCGACGTGGCGTTGTTCTTGGAGTTGAACGAACGTATTGGCGACGTACCTTAGATCGGAAACAACTCTTGGGTCTTCACCCGTGAATGGGAATGGCCGACCGTTTTGGAGGCGCTCGGACGCCGATTTCATGCTGCGATGGTCAAAGGCGCGACCGAGCGTTGCTCTTTGGTCCGGGCGCTTCCAGTTGGCAACACACGCGCTTATAAGTAAGTGGAAGAGCGCATAGTAAGCCGTCGAAACAGCGCGGCGCAGGCTCGCCTGCTTTGGCTTCTTGGGTTCCTTATCAACGAGCATTAAGGCTTGATCCAGAAGATCGTCATGGTAGGCCAATGTTTAGACCCACTCCGGCTCGTGCCGCTTGTCCTGCTCAGACTTGCTGCGGAAACTGAAGTACGGGATAAGCCTTAGGCTTCGTGCGGGCGCAACTCATCGAAGAGTGTCGCTGAGACACGACCCGTAACATCCGCAAGTGCATCCGCTTTGCTCGCCGAATCCGTCAAGACGATCCGAAAGAAGATCGCCGGTTCCCCAGTCGAGTCGACTCCAACACTGTGCCTGACGCGGACAACCTCTCCTCCTGAGAGTTTCGCGACGGCCTTTTCGACCTCACGATCGAGTTGACCCTGATGAACGAAACTGCCGGGCACTATGGGCATAAACTCATTATCGGCGAACCGAGGCTGCTGTAACCGGACTGTGGAACTCGTCGTAAGTTAGGGATTGTTGAAGCTTTCCTGCCAACCCGATACTGAGCGGCTGACGGGCCACATGGACATTGACCGCTCCCGCCCTGGCCGAAGAACGCTAAGCGTTGAGAGTTGCCTGTGCGCATGCTGAACTGGACTGCACACGCTGCGGCTGATCGCCTCCGGCGTATTCGATGGTTTTCCCAAGCGTCAGCTCATTATCCGCCAACTGAGTGAAATGATCCCGTTTCAACTATCGCGAATTGACCAAGCGCTTTCGAGGGTTACTTTCAAAGCTACATTCGCACCACTACAAGCGGGCTGTTAACGGTGCCCGGCGCAGAGTGAAGGCGCTACGAATTAGTACACGAGAACGCTTACGTCCGGGAACGCGATGCCGGAGTGGAAATTCAGGGCAGAACCACGCTCGTCAGAATCGGCGGCTTGACCTTCATGATCTCCTTCAATTGACCAAGTAACAGCTTTCGCTTCGCCTGCGTTGATAATGGATCTTCCACGGCCGCCTTTCGCCATGACCCGAGTAGAGAAGACTCGACCAAAGGCTTCAACTGCCGCTCAAAACTCGCGGCTGTGTAATTGAACTGCTCCAAGAAATCGCACCTCTGCATTGCGTCCGGTAAGATGCTCAACATAATTTGTAGCCCCGCCGTTTGCAGCAGTGAGTACGCTGCAGTATCGGAATCGGCCCAAGCGTCTGGAAAAGATGACTGCACAGCCTCCAGGTAAGCAATTAGGATTTGCTTGCGCTCTGCGTTCGTTTTGGAGTGCAGGCATCCGCCGGGGAGAAGGAATCCGACCACAATTGGAAACACTTGGGTGACCTTTATCCATTTGTTTCGCTCCTTCGGAAATCGCAGAACGCGGTCATAAAGCGGAGATTGTTTGTCCTCATCAAGACCGTGAATGAGGTCGATTGCGCTATTCTCGTAATCCGTGTCTAACAGCCCCAGGATGGCCTTCATTTGGGTTAGCAAATCCTTGTTGACCGGCTTCTGATTGACATTGATTTCGACGAACGTTTGGCCAACCATCTCTTCCGTGGCATTGTGCAACGCAACCACCGGCAACTCAAAAGAGCCATCAGCAGGCATTTCGCGGTACTCGTCATTGAACGAAAACAGCCGGTGCTGACCGTCCACTACGAAACCGAAGTCCCCTTTGTCTTCGGGGAATACCAGCGTTACCGTGCCATCGCCGTTCTCTTCGACCATAACTTCCGGTTTAAGGTTAAGAATTATGTTGTTCGGAAGAATGGCTCTTTCACCACTATTGAGGTAACCAGAGATCTCCCTTAGGCGGGACGGCTCCGTCACGCGCTGTAGCCCTTTTGCGTTGTCCCTAGTTGCGGGTTCTACGTAGCAGAGAGGCTCCAACTCCATTGCGCTCATTGTGAAGCAATAAAGCTTCGTTGTCTTCTGTTTGAAAGCCAAAGCTCGCACACGCTTCATACTTGCCCCCTGGCCATAGCTTGATAACGCCAAATGTCAGCCCAGTGAAAGCGATTACCACGCGAGCGGTTATGTGATTCGCAGAGAAAGCGCAAATTAAGGACCGCCTCTGTGCCCCCTCGCGAAACGGGCAAGATATGATCTATTTCCAGCTTCACTTCCGGCGGACGTTGCCTGCAAACAGCGCAGGTTTGATCCGAGCGTACCGCGATCATCAGGTAGTCTTCAAATGAAAGACCCCGCCGTTCACGTGTGCGGAGCGTCAAGTCAATACATTGCCAGATGTCATGGGCATCCTCTTGACTGAGCATGCAGCCAAGGCGCTCATTCGCGTAAGACCAGAACAGCATCAAGCCATCGTTGTTTCGTTTCCATTCACGGAATTGAACTTGAGTTGGCGTGACTCTGTTAATTCTTTCTTCGCCCAATGCCCAGAGAATTTCTTTATAAAGCAGCCCCGTGTCAAGGCGAAGCTGCTGTGCAAGGGCGAAAATGTCGTCTGATAAACCCATGCTTCTATCCGTTGCTGACGTCTCACCGGCAGCGCGTTAATTGCTGCTTGAGGCAGCGGACGGATACATGATACATCTCGGCACTCCGCAACCAAAACAAAGTCCCGCGTGGCCAAATCAATCGCCCCGCCACCCGTGTCGAACCGGACGACACGAATTTGTCATTCGCCTGAGTTCTTGGCCGCTTCGGGATCTTTTCCCGAATCTAATCCCCGACCCGATAATCAACGCCGGCGCAGTCACGTTCGTGTTTACCACAGAGACTGCATCTATCGGCGACTTGCAAGTAAACGCCCCACGGCTCGAGCAAATGCCGCGAACTGATCTGAGCGGCTGACGCGCTACACGGAAATTGATTGAGCTGCGGCCCAGATAGATCCGCCTAACGGACCGTGGAGTTTTCCGGGGACAAGCACCTTGACGGCCCCGGTTGGCTTTAGCCTGCAATAGTTGACCAACAGAAGAATGACCCCCTAAGTAGAAAGCGAGCGAAGTTTCAGTAGGTCCCCTTGCTGACCAATGGCTGGCGAAGAAAGAAGCCTCAATACTCCCTAGTCTTCGTCGTGTTGAGCCGCCAGCGCCGCAACCACCGAGAGATCCTCAAGCGTCGTCACATCACCCGTCACAGCGCCTTTCGATGTGACGATTTCGCGCAGCAAGCGCCGCATGATCTTGCCGCTGCGGGTCTTGGGCAAAGCATCTGTGAAGCGAATCTCTTCCGGGCGCGCGAACGGTCCGATTTCGTGCGCCACCCATTGCCGCAGTTCCTTGCCAAGCGCGGCTTGATCCCAATCGCCGCCCTTCTTCAATGTGACGAAGGCGCAGACGGCCTGGCCGGTAATCTCATGCGGCTTGCCGACGACTGCTGCCTCCGCCACCGCCGGATGGTGCACTAATGCCGACTCGACCTCCATCGTGCTCAACCTGTGACCGCTGACGTTCATGACATCGTCAACGCGTCCCAGCACCCAGTAATAGCCATCCTGATCGCGCCGAGCGGCATCACCAGTGAAATAGGACCCCGGGACGCGCTTCCAATACTGTTCCTCAAACCGGTTGGGATCGCCC
>JBARMQ010000529.1:0-14549 GCA_049802535.1 Bryobacteraceae bacterium
TCTTGCGCCACAGGAAAGAACGCAAGAGGCTTGAAATCCTCTTTTAAGTCGTAATATTTCGTATTTCGCACGAAACCGACAATTTGAAAAAGCGGCTCAGCTTTACCGGCGCCCATTTCCAGATGAAACGTGTGGCCGACTGGATTGACACCATGGAAATACTTGCGGGCGAATTCTTCGTTGACGATAGCCACCTTCGCCGAAGTCAACCTGTCCTGGTCGTTGAATTCCCGCCCCGCCAAAAGACCGATGCCCATGGTCTTGAAGTAACCAGGGCCCGCGCGGTCGAACCAGGCCTGTTTGTTGCTGCCAGCAGCCGGCGCGCCGTCCGGGCCGATAGTGTTGTCCCAACCGGCGCCGCTTACGGGAGTGAACCCCACTTGCGCTCCCGAGATCACTCCTGGTATGACAGTTAGCCGCTCGATCAGAGTTCGGTAAACACTCAGCCGTTGCGCCTCAGGATACGATGCCTTGCCGAAATCGATGCCCACTGCGACAACGTCCTCGGGCTTGAAACCCGCATCCGTTGTCAGCAATTTGTGAAAACTGCGAACAAACAGAAGCGCGCCAACCAGAAGCAGAAGCGACAAGGCCACTTGCCCCGTCACCAGAGCGCGCCGCAGGCCAAACCGTTCTCTACTGGCGGTAGCTGTGCGGCCGCTCGCACGCATTGCCGCAGCCGGTGACAGAATTGTCGATCGTAGCGCCGGAACCAGACCAAATAGTAAACAGGTCCCTATTGCGAGCGCGGCAATGAACACCAAAACGCGCCAATCCCACGAAAGCGAAAGAAATGTAGGAGTGTCCGGCGTCTCGAGCAGCGTGATCAATCCGCGGCTTAACGCGTACGCAATAAAGACACCGAGCACTGCTCCGCTTACCGCTAAAATCAGGCTTTCGGCTAACAGTTGCCGCACCACTCTCCACCGCGAAGCACCGATCGCCAGCCGTACCGCAATTTCCGGTTCTCGCACCGTGGCGCGCGCCAGTAACAGATTCGCCAGATTTGCACATGCGATCAGCAGAACAAGTCCTGTTATCGCCAGTAGCAGGTTCAAAGACCTTTCGGAACCTTCGCGGATATCGGAAACGCCATTATTGGCATCTTTGGCATTCAGCTTGTTGGCGAGATACCTCTTTGCCAGATCAGGCTTGTAATCTTCGGGTAAGGTCATTCGCATGATGGTGGGCGAAATGGCTTTCAGATACGCGCTGGCGCTTGCTACCGTCCACCCGGGCTTCAATCGCCCCATGATCGAGAGCCACCAGGCGGCGCGGCCCGGTATCCGTCCTTTATGGTCTTCCGACATCAAGCGGTCTGCACAAAGTGGAATCGCCACATCATAGCGATGCCCAACCTCCACGCCAAAAAACGATGGCGGTGTCACGCCGATCACCCGAACAGGATACCCATTCAGATGCAACAACCGCCCCAGTATGTGGGGGTCGCCACCAAATTCCCGCTGCCAGAAGGCATGGCTGACGACTGCCTCGGCGTTACAAGTAGCGCTATCATCGGCAGCGCCAAGCGTCCGGCCCAATTCCGCGCCAACACCCAGCACCGGAAAAAAGCTGCCGCTGACAAATACCCCTTGTGCAAAGCGGGGCTCACCGCCACTTGTCAGATCGAAAAGCGAGGCGCTCCAGGCGATCATGTCTGAAAACGCTTTCTGTTGCCCGCGGAGCACATCCCATTGCGTGTACGTGAAATTCGCGCTCCGGGTATCCCACGATCCCGCGCGTGAGGAATCTTTGTTCCAATCCACTACTACCAATTGCCGGGGATCCTTCACGGGCAGCAGCTTCAACCGCACTGCATTCACCAGCTGAAAAATAGCCGCGTTCGCCCCAATCCCCAGCGCCAGTGAGAGCACTGCAACAGTGGTAAATCCGGGACTCTGTTTTAGTTGCCGGATTCCATACACTGTATCGGCACGTATTTGATCCAGCCATGTAGCAAGATTCATATCCCGAGTTCGTTCCTTATGTATGGTGTAGTTGCCCAATTGCCGTCGGGCTGCGATCAGCGCTTCCGCTTCCGGCATGCCGTTCTCCATGAGCCGGTCTGCGGTTTCGGCCAGATGGTACGCCAGTTCGGCATCCAGTTCCGTGCTGAGTGCATCGTCACGAAACGCGTTCTGCCATCTTCGGTACCACGGCATACCTCAAATCCCGCTCTTAGGAGTACTTCAACACGCGCATCACGCCTTCGGTCAGGCGCGCCCAACTTTCGTTCTCTACAGCCAACTGTTTCTTGCCTTTCGCGGTTATCAAGTAGAACTTCGCTTGGCGGCCCTTGTTCGTGATCTCCCATTTCGAAGAAATCCACTGATCTTGTTCCATGCGATGCAGCGCTGGGTAGAGAGATCCTTCTTCCACCTGCAGCAATTCATCCGATATCGAACGAATGTATTCGCATAACCCATAGCCGTGCAGACGGCCACGCGTGTTCAGCGTCTTTAAGACCAACAGCGTGAGAGTCCCTTGTAACTTATCGTTGCGGCTTTTAGGCATAGCTAGCTAGTTGCATATCTAGCTAGGCCTAGCTTAGGGGAAGCGCTGCTGCCTGTCAAGATGGTTGATCTCGTTTTGTACCGGCTTACCGTAGTCTCCAAGTGCCCAGCAGATACTATCGCGGGATTGGCTACGCCTTGCGGTCGAGCCGCCGGCCGAGCGCCTCAATGACGTGTCCGCCGACCACTGGAACGCCCTCGATGAATCTCCGCCTGAGGGTTAGATCTCTCATCCGCCTTAGGATCCGTAAAAAGCGAGCGCGTGTCACAGAATGGCTGCAAATTGAACCTGCAGACGCCGTGTGGATCCGCCCTGACGGCCCAGTATTTACCGATCCTGTAGGATCGGTGCCCATCCAGGCCGTAGCCGTCCGGTAATCCCATATATCGCCACAAGTCGCAAACGTTTACCGGCCACGCCCGCAAATTCCGGATGCGCCCGGCCGGCGCGCCGCCCGATTCAGAGGCTCCGCTCAGTACCGCGGACTCACGGCCAAGCAGGCCCGGACGCCGCCCCGAGTACGCTTGCTGAGTTCGTTTGGTAATCCCCGCGTTTCCCCTCAGTTCTAACGCTGCCTCCACTGCCCCCGCCCACCCAGTTCGTTTGGTAATTTCTTGTTTTCACTTCGCTCCGAAACGCCATTCCCAGTTTTCGCGAATTTTCTATCTCGCTCCAATTCAACGCCTTCGCCCCGAAATGCGCGCTCAGCCGCTCGCCTCCTCCGCCATACTCAACCACGAAAGCATTTCTCCATGACTCGCGAAGAGCCCAAAGCGCACATCCCCGGCCACGAAAACGACCGAGCGCTGCAAAATGACGGCGATCTGGAAAACAACAGCGATTCGCAAGAGGAAATCGAACCGCGCACGGACGAAAATTCGCCAGTTAATTGCGAACCCGAGGACGAACAATCGCCCGCGCATCCCTCCACCGGCCCGCGCACACCCGCAGGCAAAGCCATCTCCTCGCAAAACGCCACCAAACACGGCTGCCGCTCGCAAAAACTCATCCTGCGCCATGAGGATCCAGCCGAATACGAAGCTCTCCACCAAAAATGGTGGGATCAATACCAACCCGCCGATCACACTGCCGAAACGCTCGTCACGCAGCTCATCAATAACCACTGGCTTCTGCTGCGCAACAGCAAGCGCCTCGAAGATGTCGAGTGGAACATGCCGGAAGACCCGTTCGAGTGGCAGGACGAGCACCACAAAATGCTCCACACCTTCACGCGGTACAAGACCGCCGCCGAACGAGCCTTTCACAAGGCATTCCGCACCGTCGAAACTCATATCCGCCACTGCGCGCGCGACAAAATCTCCATGGAAAAGGCTGATCTGCTGCGCAGAAAAATCGAAGCGGGAATGGCCCGCAAAGTCGCCGCCACTACGCCTCCGCCCGCAACGCCGCAACCGCACCGTCCCTCTAGCGAAGAGCTCAGCGCACGCTGGAAAGCCGAAACCGCAGAGTTCGCATCAGCATCGAGGACGATGCCGAAGTCTACACGCGAACTTTTTCGAAGATGCGCGGACCCTCCGGCTGGAGACGCCGGAACGCACCGCCCTCCCTTAGATTGAAGTCTCTGATTAACTAGCAGAATGTCTACCATAGGGATTCTGCTATTATGGCTGAGAGTTATGGCGAAACGTGGAGCGGCACAAGAGCGGATTGATGTCCTTCAGGGAACGCTTGACCTGCTGATTCTGCAAACATTGCAGTGGGGGCCGCAACATGGCCACGGCATTGGGCAAGCCATTCGAATCAGTTCTAACGACGCGCTGCAGATTGAGCACGGTTCCATCTACCCGGCTCTGCATCGGCTCGAAAGCCGTGGCTGGCTGACTTCTGAATGGAAGATGTCGGAGGCGAATCGTCGAGCCAAGTATTACGCGCTGACGCGGCAAGGCAAGAAACAGATGCTTGCAGAGCAATCCAAATGGAAACAACTGGTAAGAGCGATTGCGCGTAGCGCTAAACCGGTCGAGGAATGAGATATGTTCCGGCAACTTTTTCAACAGCGGTCGCGAAGGCAGGAGATAAACGAAGAGTTTGAGGCACACCTGGCGATAGAAGCAAGACTCCTCGAAGAGCGCGGCCTGAGCCGAGAACAGGCGAACGTTCGCGCACGCCGTTCGTTCGGCAATCGATCGCTACTGGCAGAGGAGACACGCGAAGCTTGGATCTGGGTGTGGCTTGATCGGCTGGGGCAGGACCTGCGATATGCCGCTCGGGCGATGAGGAAAAGCCGCAGCTTTACGGCGGCTGCCGTGCTCTCCATTGCGCTGGCGATTGGCGCCGGCACCGCGGTATACAGCATTGCCGATACGGTGTTTCTGCGCCCGCTTCCCTATCCGCACCCGGAACAGTTGATGTGGGTCTCGGTCAACTTCCAAAAGATGAAAATGGAGTTTCTTGGCTCACCCGAGTACGTCACATGGCGGCGTGACAACACCGTTTTCGAGAGCCTCGCTGCGACCCAGGCATCCGGTGGTGGGACTATGTTGTTGAATGGCGAGAACGCGACGGAAGTGCACGATGCCCGCGTTTCGGCGAATTTTCTAAAGACCTTCGACATACGGCCGGCGATGGGCCGCGACTTCCGGGAGGCGGAGGAATTGCCGAATGGTCCCAAGGCTGTTTTGCTGACAGATCATCTTTGGCGGGACCATTTTCATGGTGATGCCAATGTGGTTGGCAAGAGCATTCAGATTGACGGTCAAGCGTATACGGTCATCGGCATCCTACCTGGGTCGTTCCAATTCCCGATGGATGTAAAGCTCGACATCTTGACTACGCTGCCGGTGTTGCCGACGGTTACCTGGCACAATTCTTCCGTTTCGACCTGGGCCGCTTACGGGAGGTTGAAGGCCGGCGTTAGCCTAAGCCAAGCGCGAGCCGTTTTGAAGACGTTATTTGAAAGAAGTAAGGAAGGCATGCCGCGGCCTTTTCGTTCAGGTACCGAACTGGTAGTGGAACCGTTGCAGCAACATCGCATCGGCAACGCGCGTGTTCTGCTTTCGGTACTGATGAGCGCGGTGACGTGCCTTCTGTTGATTGCCTGCGCGAATATATCCAATTTATTATTGGCGCGATGGTCGGGGCGTTCTGGCGAATTCGCCATTCGCGCGGCCATTGGCGCCGGACGATTACGTTTAGCACGGCAATTGCTGACTGAGGCAGCCTTATTGACGATGGCGGGGTGTGCGGTGGGGATGTTGCTTGCCTATGGGGTGTTGCATGGATTCGCGCATTACGCCAGCAACGAGCTGCCGCGGATGAGCGAGGTAAGAACCGATGCGCGTGTTTTCGTGATTGGGCTGATTGTCTCTTTATTCACGACACTCATCTTCAGCGGACTACCTTCGCTGCGCGCTGGCCGGTTTGACATTCAACGGGCGCTTCAAAGGTCTGACCGCAGCGGTTTGGTGTCCGGCAACCGGCTGATTAAACAGGCCCTCGTCGCTGCTGAAATAGCACTTTGCCTGATACTACTGGCGGGTGCTGCGCTTCTGCTTCAGACTTTATGGCATCTGAGGAATGATCGGCTGGTATTCGAGCCCGAACATGTGCTCTCAATCGCCATTCCCCTCAAGGGAACGAAGCTCGAAGGGAATAACCGCGATGCATTAGTTAGTGAGTTCCTTGGCTTCATTCATCAGATTCCCGGAACCGAAGCAGCAGCGCAAACGGAGTGCACGCCGCTTTCCGGGGGTTCTCAACTCAGAACGTTCGCGCGAGCCGATAAACCACTATTTGAAGCGTTCCACATAGGAGACAGTATTCACGTATGCGGGACAGGAGCCGAATATCCTCGAGCCGCCGGGTTACGAATTTTGCGCGGCCGAGCGTTCTCTGAAGCCGATGAGCAACACCCGAACACGGTTGCGTTGATCAATGACACGGCGGCTCAGGAATTTTTCCCTCGCGAAGACCCTGTCGGCAAGCAGATCCTGGGTATTCGAACGACGCCCAATTCGCCCATGAAGCAGTGGAAGACAATCGTCGGCGTTGTTTCTGATTCCAAGAACATGGGCCTTGATGCCAAAGCAGCGCCCCAAGCGTTCATTAACGGTACAACGGAACCCTCGGCCGCACAGCTGCAAATTCTGGTGCGCAGCATCGCCGATCCGCACGCTTTGGAGTCTGCCATCTCAAGCAAACTGCATTCGATGGACCCGGGACTTACCGCCGAATTTCATCCGCTGGCGGAAACGATTTCGGAAATGAGCGGCGGAGCGCGGTTCAACGCAATTCTTGTTAGTAGCTTCGCGGCGGTTGCGTTTCTGATGGCGGTGGTTGGCGTCTACGGCGTGTTGGCATATGCCGTGACACAACGCACGCAAGAGATTGGCATACGTATCGCCTTGGGCGGAGGGCGAGACAGGATCTTTGGGCTGATGTTATGGGAGGGAATTGCGCCGGTGGTGGTTGGGATGGCCGCTGGAGTTGCGACGGTGCCTGCCTTGGGGCACGCGCTCAAGGCGGTCTTATATGGAGTGAGCGCAACCGATCCGATAACGTTTGTGTTAGTGGCGGTGGCTCTGACGATAACGGCTGTGCTTGCGATATCGATTCCAGCGCGGCGGGCGTCGCGAGTAGATCCCATGGTCGCGCTGCGGCATCAGTGATCGTAGGCATCTCGCGAATTGGTGAAGGTCGTATAGCGAGACGATCTTCGGTTGCCACTCGAGCGGCGCAAGCGCTTGTTAGGATTGAGTCTTAACCTGCTCATGGCCCTTCGTTTCTACAACACTCTGACGCAAGAAGCGGAGGAATTTTCGGCGCTGCACGACCGGACGGTACGGATGTATACGTGCGGCCCAACCGTCTATAACTATGTGCATATCGGGAACCTGCGCACGTTTATGTTCCAGGACATCCTGCGGCGCTGGTTGAAATATCGCGGCTACAAAATGGATCACGTGATGAACGTGACGGACGTGGAAGACAAGATTATCGCGAGGGCGGCCAAGGAAGGTAAGAGCATCGAGGAGTATACCGAACGCTATACGCAGGGTTTTTTTGAAGATGCGCGGACCCTGCGGCTGGAAACGCCGGAGCATGTTGCAAAAGCGACCGACCACATTGGATCGATGGTGAAGGCGATTGAAGAGTTAGGCGAGAAGGGGTGCACCTATAACAGCGATGGGTCAGTGTATTTCCGGATCTCCACATTTCCGGAGTACGGAAAGCTATCGCACAATGATTTTGGCGGGATGCGGAGTGGAGCGCGCGTGGATGTCGATGAATACGACAAGGCGGACGCGCGCGATTTTGTGTTGTGGAAGGCGCGCAAAGAAGGCGAGCGCTATTGGGACACTCCTTTTGGGCCTGGGCGACCAGGCTGGCACATTGAATGCTCCGCGATGGCCATGCATTATTTAGGCCCGACGCTGGACATTCACGCGGGCGGCGTGGATCTGACGTTCCCGCACCACGAAAACGAGATTGCGCAATCGGAGTCCATTACCGGCCGCCCATTCGCACGATTCTGGCTGCATTCGGAGCACCTGCAAATCGAATCGCAGAAGATGTCCAAGTCGCTTGGCAACTTCTATACGCTTCGCGACCTCCTCAACGAGGGATATCAGCCGGAGGCGATTCGTTACTTGCTGGCATCGGTGCCCTACCGGCGCAAGTTGAACTTCACATTTGAAGGCTTACGTGCGGCGGCAAAGAGTATTGAGAGAATTCGCGATTTCGAGTTTCGGTTGAACTCGGCGCGGCTACCGCCCGGCCGGAATGAAGCTCTGCGGGAACGTTCTCTAGAGGCGATTCGTCAGTTTGAAGAGAGTTTAGACGATGATTTGAATACGGCCGAGGCGCTTGCCGCCGTGTTTGAATATGTCCGCGCAATGAATACCGCATTGGACCAAGATGACTTTCTGGCGGAGAATGCAGATGATGCGCGCCGGGTATTGAATCTGTTCGATGTAGTGTTTGACGTCTTGAAGCCTTCGGGGACGGAAGCAGGCCTGCCGGATGCGGAAGTGGAAAGTCTGATCGAAGAGCGAAAAAAAGCCAAGAGGAGCCATGATTTCGGGCGCGCCGATGAGATTCGCAAGCTGCTGCTCGAAAAAGGCATTTTGATTGAAGACACCAAGGATGGTGTTCGCTGGAAACGGAAATGAATATTGAATCAAAGGTCGTGCACGCCGGCGACAGAAAACGAAAGGGCGGCGCGGTGCCCTCGACGACGCCAATCCACCTGGGCACCACGTACTTCTACGACACGGCGGCCACTTTGGACCGCATATTTGGGCATGAAGAAGAAGGTTTCAGCTATGCCAGGTACGCCAATCCCACCAATGAGGCACTGGAGGAGCTGACCACCGAGATCGAACATGGCCATGGCTCGTTGGCGTGCGCCTCGGGCATGGCGGCACTCCAGATTGCGTTTCAGGCGGCGCTGCTCGAGAGGCCTCATAAGATTCTGGCGTCGCATGCTATTTATGGCGCCACGGTTAAGATGCTGGATCAGATCCTGGCGCCGTTTGGAACAGAAGTTCGTTACATCGACATCTGCGATCTTGCTGCAGTCGAGAAGGCCATTGTGGAACAGCAGCCTGGCTGCGTCTTTCTCGAGAGCCTTTCAAACCCGCTGTTGCGCGTGCCGCGTATCGATAAGATTGCGGAACTGGCACGGGGCCATGGCGCGGCAGTGATGGTCGATAGCACCTTCGCCTCGCCAATGCTGATGCGTCCGATGGATCTGGGCGCGAACATTGTCGTCCACAGCGCGACGAAATATCTTGCGGGGCACGGGGATGTACTGGGCGGCATTGTCATCAGCGATGAAGAGCACCATGAAACAGTGCGAATGATTTCCCGCATCTCGGGCCCGGTGCTGGGGCCGTTTGAGAGTTACTTGACGATGCGGGGCATTAAGACGCTGGCGATCCGTTTCGAACGCCAGTGCCAGAATGCGAAAAGGATTGCCGAGTGGTTAGGGTTGCACCCGTGCATCGAACGGGTATATTATTGCGCCGACCCGAAGCATCCGGATGCCGAGGCGATTCGTCAGTTTTTTGCCCCTGGTTTGTTTGGCGCCATCTTGAGCTTTGAAATTCGGGGCGCGACAAAGAATTCGGTGATGAGCTTTATGGATCGCCTGAAGATGGTGGTCCCGGGAACGTCGCTGGGCGACGTGCATTCTCTTCTGCTTTACCCGATTATGGCCTCGCACCGCGACGTTTCTCCGAAAATGCGGGAGCGGATGGGCATACGAGAGAACCTGGTGCGCGTTGCGGCGGGGATTGAAAACGTGGATGACATTATTGAGGACCTGGACCAAGCCTTGAAGCGGGCGTGAGATCCTAAGTTCTTCGCAGTGTTTGCGCATCAAAAGAATCGGGTTCAACTGCTGTTTGCAGTAACCGACGCGCTGTTTACCATTGCGGCATTTGAGGCCGCTTACCAGACCCGCGCTCATCTGCATTTGGATCTGGAATTCTTCCTAACGCTAGGCCACCATGTGCTGCTGGTCGCGTTCTGCGTCGTGGTTTGGGTGGCATTGGGATCGCGGCAGCGGGTGTATGAATACTTGACGGCGGCGCGCCCGGGCCACATCGTTGCGGATGCACTACGGCAGTGCGCCGGCGGCGTGGTTTGCCTGATGGTTTTCGAATACCTGCTGCGGCTGGATTTAAGCCGGTTCTTCCTCTACCTCTTTTTTGCTTACAGTCTGTTGCTGCTGACGGTGTTTCGTTGGAACGCGCGATTTCTCATCAGCCTTTTTCAACGCGGCTTGGGCGGTGTCTATCACCTGGTGATTGTGGGCGAAGGGGCCCGAGTGGCGGCGCTGAAGGCGGAGCTCGAACAGAATTCCCCATTTCGCACGCACATCACCGCCCAGGTGGAAGAAGATCAATGCGCGCGGCGGCTGCCGATATTGCTGGCGCAAAATGTGGTTGACGAAGTAATTTTTTGCGTCGAGAGCGACCGGCTTTCGAAGCTCGAAGACATATTCCTGTTATGCGATGAAGAGGGTGTGCGGACGCGCGTGTTTCTCGATTTCTTTCCCCACGTTAACAGCGAAATGAGCTTGGACCGCGTCGGGAATGCGCCGCTGTTGACGTTTTCCGCTACCCCCGCGGATGAGGTCAGCCTGATTACGAAACGCGCCATCGATGTTGCGGTGTCAGTAGTGGCGCTGGCGGTGTTATGGCCATTGATGCTGCTGGCTGCGATCCTGGTAAGGCTTACCTCCCCAGGATCGATCATTTACTGTCAGACGCGGTGTGGTTTGAATGGACGGCGGTTCACGTTATACAAGTTCCGGTCAATGGTAGCGAATGCCGATGAATTAAAGGACCATATTGCGCATCTGAGCGAGAAGCAGATTGCTTTTAAGATCGCGCACGACCCGCGCGTAACCAGTGTGGGCCGGTGGCTGCGCAAATTTTCGATCGATGAATGGCCGCAGTTTTATAACGTCTTGCGCGGAGATATGTCGCTGGTGGGTCCAAGGCCGCCGCTGCCCGCGGAAGTCAACCGCTATGAACGATGGCAGCGCAGGAGGCTTCGGATGCGTCCCGGCTTGACGTGCCTGTGGGTATTGATGGGGCGGGACAAGCTGAACTTTGATTCGTGGATGAAGATGGACATGGCGTATATCGACAATTGGTCGCTGCGTCTCGATTGGTCGATATTGTTGCGAACCATCCCGCATGTTCTAACTGGCCGCGGCGCGCATTAGGCGTTGTGCTTTGGCGTCTGAGGCCTACTCATAGCGCAGGGCTCGGGTGGGTTCGATGCGGGAGGCTTTGCGAGCCGGAATAAAGGCTGCCAGCATAGTCACGAAAACGAGTGCCGGCAAAATCAAGAGATAGGCGCCGATATCGATTCCTGAGACTTGAAAGACGGCATTCAAGCCTTTTTCGACGGCGAAGGCGAAGATGAGACCGATGCACAAGCCGATCGCTACTAGAAGGACGGCTTGGCGGAGGACCATGCGCAAGACGTTTGCCGAGGTGGCTCCGATTGCCATGCGTATGCCGATTTCACGAGTGCGGCGGCTAGCGGCCTGTGCGGTTAACCCATAGAGTCCCGCCATGGCGAGGATCAAACCGATGATGCCCATGGCGCTAACGGCTTGCGTGACCATGACAGGCGCCATGACCACTCGTCGATGGTAGAAATCCTCGATGGTGAGCACGTCGAAGATGGGTTGATTCGGGTCGAGGTTCTGCGCAAGGCCGCGAACGGCAGAGATCGACGCTTGAGAGGGACCCTCCGTCTGAACAAGAAGAGTCATCGCAGTACGCGGGTGCTGAGCGAATGGAAGATAAACAAATTCCGTAGGCGCCTCGCCAATCCAGTCGTACTTGGCTGTTTTTGCAATGCCGACGATCTGGATCAAAGGTCCTTTGGCGGAGTCAATTCGGAAGCGCTTGCCGAGGGCGCTCGCAGTAGGCCAGTAGTGATTGGCGAATTCCTGGTTGACAACAGCGACCTTGGTCGATGTGGCTGTATCGGTATCGTTGAAGGCGCGGCCCTGCATGAGTTCAACACCGAAGGTTTGAAAATAGCGGTCACCGGCAGTCGCCATCTGGATGGGGAAATTATCTTTGCCCTTTGGCATTTGATAGCCCTCCGGTATGACGCTGAGACTATTCTCGCCACCGGCCATAGGCAAGGACCCGGTGAGCGCAGCATTTCGCACGCCGGGCAACATTCGAACGCGCTGAATCAATTCATCGTAGAAATGCGCTGTTTGGAGTGGGGTGTAACGCACGAGCTGTGGATCGAAGGACATGGTGACCAGATGGTCCGTGCGGAAACCAGGGCCATTGCGCCATTTCTCCTGGAACGAGCGCACCATTAGCAGCGCGCCCGTAAGAAGAGCAAGCGAGGCGGCGATTTGGCAAACGACAAGCATGTTACGGCCCCAGAAGCGGTGCTTGCCGGGGATCTCGATATCGGCCGTTTTGAGAGCCGTGACAAGATTGGTGCGCGTAGTTTGAAGCGCGGGCACTAACCCGCACACCACAGCGCTGAGCAGCGAGGCGGCGAGGCTGACAAATAGGACACGGCGATCGAGATGAACCGAGATGCTGATGGGTAAATCAGTGGGAATTGTGAAACGGCTGAAGAAGGCCGCCCCGCCATAGCCGAGCGCTATCCCAACGGCTCCCCCCATCAACGAGATGAGAAGGCTTTCGGTGAGAAGAAGACGAACGAGGCGGAAACGGCCCGCGCCGATGGCCAGACGCACAGCGATTTCACGCGATCGGGTACGGGCACGGCCGATGAGAAGACCGGCTACATTGGCGCAGGCGATCAAGAACACCGTGGCAGAAAGAGCAAGGAGCACACCCGAGAGGGCGGCATCCGTTGGATCGATAGCGACTCTAAGAGCGAATTCAGTGCGGACTGCAAACTGCCGATTCTCGTCGGTCTTCGGGAAGGCGCGCCGCAGATTCCCGGCAATGAGGTTTGCTTCCGCGCGCGCTTGTGAAATGGGCACGCCGGGGCGCAATCGGCCCTTTACCATGAGCTCGCGCCGGCCACGATCGTTCAATGGATTGCCGCTCGAGGCGGCGTTGAGGCGAGGCCACATCATGAGCGGAACGAAAAAGTCCGGTTTGAGGTATTGATCCATGCCGGAAAATTTCTGGGGAGCGACGCCAATAATAGAGAAATGGATCCCGTCGAGGAGAATGCGGCGGCCTATGACAGAGGGATCAGCGTCAAATTGGCTTTTCCAAAAGTCGTGCCCAAGGACAACGACGGCATCACGACCTGGGACGCTATCTTCTGCTGGGCTGAAGTCGCGGCCAAGTTGGGGCTCAACACCCATGACGCGAAAAAGGTTGCCACTAACGAGAATGCCACCTTTAAGCTTGGCCGGCTCGCCGGCGCGTGTTGTGAACCCGAAGCTATTGACGTCGGTGAAGGCGGCGAGGCCGTCGAAGCATTTGGTTTTATCACGATAGTCGAGGTAATCGGGATAAGAGAGCGGACCGACACTTTGCGCTGGCGAGTCCGCTGAGAAACTGGAGATGGTAACGATCTCGCTTGGGCGAAGAACGGGGAGCGGACGCAGTATCAGCGCGTCCGTCAAGCTGAAGATCGCACTGTTGGCGCCGATGCCGAGACCGAGCGTAAGCACGACAAGCGCGGTGAAGAGCTTGGAATGGCCGAGGGCGCGGAGTGCATATTGCAGATCGGCCGCGAAATCACTGAACCAATTGACGCGTCGCATATCTCTGATCTCCTCTTTTCGTTGTTCAAGTCCGCCGATGGCACGGAGCGCGCGATATTTTGCCTGGCGAGCGTCCAGGCCGCGCGAGAGTTCTTCTTCGACTCTGCATTCAATATGGAAACGAAGCTCTTCGCTGAGCTCCTGTTCAACCGTTTTGTGCCGGAAGAGAGAGCGGAGGCGAAGGGGAAAGATGTAGCGCCAGCGCGGCCAAGTCATACCTCACACTTCCTTCAAGCGAATGACACGCGAAATCGCGGATGAGAGGCGGGTCCAATTGGCGGACTCGGCTTCGAGTTGCTTGCGGCCGGGGCCGGTAAGCGAGTAAAACTTGGCGCGGCGATTGTTTTCGGTCTGTTTCCACTCGGACCTAATCCAGCCTTCCTGTTCCAGTTTGTGGAGCGCGGGATAGAGCGAGCCTTCGGTGACCTGCAGGACGTCGCCGGAGATCTGGCGCAAACGGATGGCTACGGCCCAGCCATGCAGGGGCTCCAGAGCAAGAATCTTGAGGAGCAACAGATCGAGAGTGCCTTGGACGAGATCCGGTGGTTTACTCATGAAGACGGCGAACCTTGGTTACCAAGGGTAAGAATATAACAGCGTACCCTTGGTAAGCAAGGGTAAGATTGGTTTTTACAGATGACGTCGAAACCAAGCCTGCTAAACCAAATCGGCAACACGCCTTTGATCCGGCTGGAACGCGTGTGCGCGGATTTGACGGGCATTGAGGTCTGGGTAAAACTCGAATATTTGAATCCGGGCGGTTCAGTAAAGGATCGACCAGCACTGAACACCATTCGAGAGGCGGAGCGGTCCGGCAGGCTAACGCACG
>JBARMQ010000530.1:0-2592 GCA_049802535.1 Bryobacteraceae bacterium
ACCGCCTACACACTCTTTACGCCCAGTAATTCCGAACAACGCTTGCTGCCTACGTATTACCGCGGCTGCTGGCACGTAGTTAGCCGCAGCTTCTTCTTCAGGTACCGTCATTATCGTTCCTGCCGAAAGAGCTTTACACCCCGAGGGGCTTCATCGCTCACGCGGCGTCGCTGCATCAGGGTTGCCCCCATTGTGCAAGATTCCCCACTGCTGCCTCCCGTAGGAGTCTGGCCCGTGTTTCAGTGCCAGTGTGGCCGTGTGCCCTCTCAGGCCGGCTACCGATCGTCGCCTTGGTGAGCCATTACCTCACCAACTAGCTAATCGGCCGCGGACTCCTCTTTCAGCGCATTGCTGCTTTCCCTTCACAGGATTATGCGGTATTAGCTCCGGTTTCCCAGAGTTATTCCCCACTAAAAGGTAGATGATCCACGTGTTACTCACCCGTACGCCGCTTTACTCAGGTTGCCCTTTTCTCGCTCGACTTGCATGTGTTAAGCGCGCCGCCAGCGTTGATTCTGAGCCGGGATCAAACTCTCGTTTGATCTTTTGATTGATTGCTAATCCCAGTCCCTCACCCTGTCTTGGGTTGCGGACCGGAACAGACTGAATCGCTCCGGTTATTACTCAAAGTCTGACGAATTACTTCATTGCGTCCAACCAGATTGTCAAACAACTGCGCAAACAACAAAACGATAACGGATTCCTCCGCAAGATTTCATTGTTGCCGGCCTCGAAAGCCGTTTGAGCCGCGCACGCTACACCAAATCGCTTTGGCGGTTCGAATCTTCTAATTCGAACCACTGAGCAGCGCGATGCTCGAAAAACTGTTTATCTGCCACAAACCGGATCCCCGGCGGGCTGTATCAAATAACGGTAGTATTGGATTGACCAACAGGACTACTTGAGAACTGCTATGGAGTCCGTCATTTCGCTCCACCATGGCGGAGGAGCATGACCTTACGACGTCGGGCGATTACTTACCTACATCGCCCATCTGATATCCTATCAAACTCTTCCGGTCCCTTCAAGCCTTATTTGATCGATTCAATCAAGCTTCCAGGAACCGCACCACCGCTTGCTACTTCCTCGCGGCGACTCATTGAGAATATCAGACCCTGGGGGGGTCTGCAAGACCCTTCCGCAAGTTTTCGCTGAAGGACCTCGTAAGCGATAGAAGGCATTGACAAGGATGAACGGGTTTGCAGCGACAAGCGCAGGGGCGAGAGTGGAACGCACCCCCGGAACCTCGGGCGGGAGCGTCGACCGCCAGCTGGCGTGCCGGGTTTACTATGATCTGATTTCTCGGCCTGCGAGCGTCGATCTAAACATGGCACACGCACAGAAGACGTCGGCGGCGCAGTGGGTTCCTCCATCACGCGATTTACAGGTGCTGCGGGTGGCTGCAACCAATTGCGAGGGATGCGACCTGTTCCGGCACGCCACCCAAGTGGTGTTCGGCGAAGGCCCGCAGACCGCGAAAGTCATTATGATCGGCGAGCAGCCCGGAAATGATGAAGATCTAAAGGGTCTGCCCTTTGTGGGGCCGGCTGGCAAGCTTCTCGACAAGGCGCTTGAAGAGGCCGAAGTCGACCGCAAGATGGTTTATGTCACCAACGCGGTCAAGCACTTCAAATTCGTCGAGCGCGGCAAACGACGCATTCACGCGAAACCGACCGGGATTGAGATCTCGTCCTGCCGACCCTGGCTGGAGGCTGAGCTTGCCGCCGTACGGCCCGATTTGGTGGTGTGTTTGGGCGCCACCGCGGCGCAGGCGATGATGGGGCGCGATTTCCGCATTACTATCGAGCGAGGGCGATTCTTTCCACACCTCTGGGCTAAAGAGTTGACCGCGACGATTCATCCCTCGGCCATTTTGCGCATGGAGCCGGATGTGCAAGAGGCCGAATACCAGCTGTTCGTCCAGGACTTGCGCGGGGTGGCGGCGAAGATGCGGGAGATGGAGAAGGCGTCGTGATTGGCTCAGAATTTGGGAGCGATTTGGGAAAGCTAACAGCTTCTCGAGCTTCGGAAGCGGCCAAAGAGCAAAGATCATGGCTCTCGGGTTGCGGTCGCTGCTGCGGTTGGCGGCGGCCGGTGGCCGCCTCCGCATCCTTTCGCTCACGCCCAGGTGTGGTCCGTTCGCTAGACGTCCGCTGCCCGTATTCCTCGCTCGGAAGTTAGTTTGTTTAGAGTGAGAGGCTTACGCGGAAATTACCAATTGAAATCTTACGGCGAAGTAAGACAGATTACTTTGTTGGAGCGAAATCGTGACAGAAGAGGTACGAGTTTTGTCTCCGCGGTAGTCAGTTACTTTCAGCGACTTTCTGACGGTGGATAAGGGCGCTCCTGCCAGAGGGCAAGATCGTAGGCTTGCGTGACAACTATGGCTGTTTCCGGCTCATTTCGTGCAGACAATCGCAGTCCTCCCAAAGCCCGGCGAAGAGGGCTGCGCCCTCTTCGCGCTTCCCCCCTTTCGAGGGAAAAGCATCAAAAATCAAGGTAATTCCCCTACACAACGGCAGCCGACATCGTTCCCGCGAGCGCCGGCTACGCCCCCGTCACGGATCGAAGCACGGACGACCTGTGGATAGT
>JBARMQ010000531.1:0-7010 GCA_049802535.1 Bryobacteraceae bacterium
AGATAATCCTAACTGCATTTTGGGTGAGCAGCCTGCTCACCACACTCGCACTCGCACAACAGCCGGCGCGCGTTTTGGGGCCGCGCGGATCGGTTGTCGATAACCCTGAACGCGGAGCGCCTCAGACTCACATGGCCTACGTCATTAATGCCACCAATGCCCCGGCCGAGTTTGGCGCAGTAGATTTGCGCAGCGGCGGTTTTGTGCAGATTGGTCCTGACCTCACGTCAGACGTAGGAGACGGCTTGGTCCAAGGCCCCGGCAGATCGTTGCTCAGTCTGGGCTTTGACGGCAAGCTGGTCGCGATTGATCCGTTTACCGGCCAGACATCGGTTGTTGGCGAGACGGGCTTGGGCGACTGTTCGACCCCGGCCTCGCCCTGTGGGCCCGACTCCGCCAATTGGATCGGTGTTCATGACGGACATTACTATGTGACGGATTTCGCGAATAATCTATATTCGCTGAACCCGAACACGGCCACCACGAAGCTGATAGGGTCTACCGGCATCCCCGCGATTACGTTTGTTCCGTTCAGCCAAAATCCCGATGGGTCCGTAAACCTGTTCGGCGAGGCCCTCTTTAGCCACGCCGGCAAATTTTACGCATATTTCTCCACACAAGCGGTGAACTTCACAACGGGAACGTACACGAACTTGATTCCGGGCGAGATCTATGAAGTCGATCCAGCGACGGGGCAGGCGAGAGCCATCGCGCCTGCGAGTTCAAACTACTCGGCGATCAATACCATCAACGACACGATCTATGCCTTTGATGCAATATTGGGCCAAGTGGACATCCTGGATCCGACGACGGGTGATGCGACTCCCGTGAGCACGCTGGATACCTCGGCGAGCGTAATTACGGGAGTTGCGGCGGCCGCTCCACGAAGGTGCCGGTGAGGTCACCCGCGATCGGGGCTATAGCTTATCGTGCTCAGCCTTAGCCTGTTGCAAAATCGGGAGGTCGGGGTCGGCGTCTTTCCAAAACTCCAGAAAGTCCTCGTAAGCGGATTTCGCCTTGCCCCGATCACCCGAGAGCGCCAAGGCTCTGGCAAGCTGCAAACGCGCGGCGACAACGATCGTAGGATCGTTAGAAACCACCGCGATATGGTCGATGATTTTCTGAAATTCCGCGGCGGCTTGGGTTCCACGATGCGCCGCCAGATACGCTTGCCCGCGCATATAGATCGCGTAGAGGGAACCGCAGAAGCCTCCTGTGCTGGGGCACTGCCACCCGAACTCGTACGCCTCGGCCACCTTTAGCATTTCAATGGCCCGGGCGGGGTCGCCACGGTTCAGCGCAAGCTGAGCTCGCAGAAAAGGCAGATGACCAAACTGGACGACTGTACTCTCCGGAAAGCGTCGATCTAGATCTCTTACCAGAGCTTCGGCGCGAGGGTCCCCAAGAAGCGCCAGCGCAAGGGCTGTGCCTGTCTCCGCGTCACGATCTTTGTAAGGAAGCCCGAGCGCTGCCGTAACGGCTCGGCGAGCCTCGGCCGTATTGCCAAGCAGGAACTCGCGGACCGCAATACCCGCCTCATGCTTTGCCGCTTGGTCGGGACGACCCGTTGACTCTGCCATTTCCACCGCTCGCTGCCATGCCTTTCGCGCTTGCCCTAAATGCCCGTAATACGCCGAATAATCGCCGGACATATCGTAGATCCAGCTTTCCGCGCCTAGCTTCTCCTCCCCGAGGGCGGCAGCGCGCTGCATTTCCTGCGTGTCGCTTTTCAGAAACGCAATCTGGTGTCTCAGGGCGTCGAATTCGTGGATGTCCAGCTTACGGGCAGAGGCGCGGTTCAGGATGGCTTCCGCCTCTGCCGGACGATTGCGGAGAATATAGCTGTTTGCCAGATTGTGATACCCGTAAGCGTTATCCGGGTCAAGTTCGATGGATTTCCGCCCCTCCTCCTCGGAGCGTTCGAACTTCCCCAGGCTCGACAATACCTGTCCCGCCAGAAAAATATGGGGCGCAACATCGCTGGGGTAGGTCCGAGCCCACAGCTCACACGTTTGCCGGGCCTTTTCGAGATTGCCCAACACCCTGCATTGATAGTTGTAGTCGATAAAATATCTCTCCTGATCGCCGGCATTGTCTCGCAATTTCCAACCCTCTACGATTTCCTCCTCCGCGAAAGTGCCCTCACCGATACTCGAGTACATCAGGCCCGCGAACGTATGCGCGATCGCAAATTGCGGATCCAGGGAAACGGCCCGCTTAAACGGCTCCAGAGCCGCGCGTGCGCCTTTGGTCGATATGGCTGGCCTACCCGCGCTATAGGCTCTTAACGCTTCGAGCGATGCGGTGGTGGCTTCGAGCAGAGGAGGCGAAGTTGGCCTGAAGGCGTCCGGCGATTTGCCGGCCAGCGCTCGGAATCGGCCAGCCATTCGGCTCAGCGCATCCGCAACGTCCTCCTGCCGTTCTATTTCAGCCTGTTCCGCAAAAAGGACTTCATGGGTTTCGCATTTCTGGACTCTCAATCCCAACACAACCCGTGTGCCCAGACGATCCACCGAAGGCTTCACGACGGCAGAGCTTCCCGTTCGTTCGCAAATCTCGCTAGCTATCCCGGCAGTGAGGCGCGCATCCGCGGGTTGGCGCATGAACAACAGCGTCCGCCGCACCGTTTCATCTGAGATTATTTTGAACGGCTGCTGTTCCAACTGCACGAGCAGACTCCGCTGCAAGATCCCACCTAAAGCCGCGTCGCCCGTATTGTTATTGAATTCGGCCACCACGAGTGGGATCTTCGCGGCGGATTGATTTGGGTGATGAAAGTTAAAATAAGCCGCGGCGCAGACCACGGTCACCGCCAAGGACACAACCGCTATTCTCCTCAAGCGACGAGCCCTGGCGGGTGACGGTACTTCTGGTCTCGATTTCACCGCATCGAAGCCGCGATGCTGTAAGGCTTGCAAATCGGCGCGAATCTCCGAAGCGTGCTGATACCGTAACTCGCGGTCTTTCTCCAGGCATTTGCCGATGATGCGCGCCAACTCCACGAGCACCTCTGGGTTCCGCTGGCGGGGAGCTATGGGTGCACGGTTCAAAATCGAATCGAACACGGCCGCCTGTGTTGCGCCTTCAAATGGCAGCTTCCCGGTTGCCATTTCGTAGAGAACAACACCGAACGAAAACAAATCCGTGCGGCGGTCGACGCGCTCACCGCGAACTTGCTCCGGTGACATATGCGATAGAGTTCCCATCAGGTTGCCGGCTGCGGTGAGTTGATCCCCTCCCCCCTGGATCGGCGATGTCGCGGTGTCAATGCCCGGCGGAGACTCGGTTGCACCGATCTTCGCTAATCCGAAATCGAGAATCTTGGCGTGCTCGCGCGAGGTCACAAAGACGTTCGCAGGCTTGATATCCCGATGGGTGACGCCGGCCGAATGTGCGGCATCCAAACCATCGGCGATCTCTATCGCGAGCGGAAGCAGTGTCTCGATTGGAATAGGTTGCCCCCGGATGCGGTGCTTCAGAGTGATCCCATCCAGCAACTCCATCACAATAAAGGAGCGATCCGCCTGCCGCTCGATCTCGTAGATGGTGCAAATGTTCGGATGGTTCAGCGATGACGCCGTACGCGCCTCGCGGCGAAACCTCTCGGTCGCATCTCGATTTCCGGCTAATTCGTCTGGCAGGAACTTGAGCGCCACGAAGCGGCCCAACTCAAGGTCCTCAGCTTTGTAAACCACGCCCATTCCGCCGCCGCCGATTTTTCCCATCACGCGGTAGTGGGATAGGGTCGCGCCCGCGTGGAACGGCCCGGCGTCTTCGCGAGTCTCCCGCTCCCGAACGTCCGCTTGCGCCGCCATCTCAATGGCTGGCCTCTCGAGAAACTCTCCCGCCCTTTGTTCCAGCGTCAGCAGCGAGCGCGCCTCACGCTCCAGCCCTTCGTTGCCGGCACACACCTTTCGTAAGAAGGCGTCGCGCTCTTCGCGCGGCCGTTGCAGCGCCCCGTGCAGCAGTCTATCGAGCTGCTTCCACTGTTCCGAGTCCATCGCCCGTCCCGCCGCCGAGTTCGCGGTAAAGCCACAACTTGGCGATGCTCCAATCGCGCCTCACCGTGGCTGCAGACACTTTTAGTACTTCCGCCGTCTCCTCCACACTGAGCCCGCCAAAGAAACGCATCTCGATGATTTGCACCTTGCGAGGATCGAGGCGTGCTAACGTGTTCATCGCATCGTCGAGCGCTACCATGTCGCCGGTTCGATCGGCCGTCACGACCGCCACGTCGTCCAGGGCTATGTGCGGCACACCGGCGCCGCGCTTGAGATTGCGGCTGCGGGCATTATCCACCAGTATGCGCCTCATCACCTGGGCCGCAACCGCGAAGAAATGCGCCCGGTCCTGCCATTGCATGCGCTTGTAGTCCACCAAGCGGATGTAGGCTTCATTCACCAGCGCAGTGGTCTGGAGCGTATCGCCCGGGCGCTCGCGTTCCATGTAGTAGTGAGCCAGGCGGCGCAGATCTTCATAAACAATGGCGGTCAGGGCCTTGAGCGCGCTCTGGTCTCCACGGCTCCAGGCGCGGAGGAGGCTGCTGATCTCGTCTGTATTCAGCTCACTGGATATCACGGGGACGTCCATATCGGTTTGATTGTACGCCCGCGAACGACGGCTGTGAATATCCGTTCGGTCGGCGCCAACTCGACTTCAATTGAAGGTCGCCGTCCCGATTTCATCAATAGCTGTCGAGAACAGCCCTTACCGTGAGCGATCAGCTTCAACTCCAGAAACGGTGTTCAAGAAGGAAGAAGCCAGACGTGGGCCTAAATCCGTTTCCCATCATCTGGAACACAAACTCAGATCATTCCCTCTGCCAATCGGTTGTCAGAATGACGCGAGCTATGCTTTCACGGTGCTCGCAAATCTTTGAATCGATATGGTTTGCGCAGTTTGCGCCGGATTAGTAATGAGAAACCCGCATCTGACCAGCCATCTGTCTGTTCCGTGTCGTTGGCAGCCCCGCTGAACCGTACGTATCACCGCGCGGCTATGGCAGCCGAAACAACCATGCCTCACCGCTCCGTTGCTGGCCGCTTTAAGCTCCTCGCTCTCGGCAAAAATGGGACGTTCTCATCGTCCCCTCACTCGTCCCGCCAATCCCGCAGCGTCACCAGCCCCGTCCGTTCCGGCAACCCGCTCTCGCGCTCGATCTCCCGCAATTTCTCCCACGTCTCAATCGTCATCCGCTGCGCCGCCATCCCCGCCCGCGGCCGTGTCCACTGATATTCGCTCGGCACTCCATCGGGCCAAAAGCGCAAAGGGCACGGCTGCATGCCACCAACACGAAGAGGAACTCGCTATTTCTTCGGGTGGCATGCTTGATTCCGTGCCGGTTTCGCGCGAGTTCCTCAATACAACCGGCGATACACCTGCGTTTGGCCTCGTCTATCCCGAGCCGCCCTCGTACAGACGGCCATCGGTGAAACCAACGAAGGCGGCTAGAATCGACGACGACGCTACCGAGCGACGCTCCGTCTGAGGCGAGTATTTTTAAGCCTCCCTATTCAAAAGACCGAGTTCATACATCTATCCTCTAGCCGTCTCGAAGTTCGCGGAAAGGTTCGGGAGCAATGGGCGAATGCGGTGCCGCCGCATGATCCACTATGGAGCAGCCACAACGACGCTTCGCGGTTAGAACGAGGATGTCCCGAGGTCTACTGGTCACAACGGGACTTGCGGGTACGAATACGATTAACCTCAAGGCTGATCGGATCTGGAGGAAGGTTTTGTCGGTGTTTCCAGAAAACCCTTTGGACCAATCTCACCATAGCCGACTCTACGGACGGGTGGATTCTCAAATTGGATTTCAGGTCGCAAGGGCGTTGTCCGTTTGACTGTGTAGGTAGGAGGAGCGGGCGTCCAGCCGATGGCTGGCGTCTCTCCTTGTTCCTGTTCCACACCGTCCGCTGATCGCCTTCGATCACCTGGTCCAAGGCCTCCTGGCCACTGGCGGGGCGCCTCCCTGCGCCCTTACCATCAGCTTTCTCTCGCCTCTTGACATCTACCTACCATGAAGGTCCCTACGCCCGCCAGTCATCGCAAGACGACCTCTGTCCCAGCGCGTGACACGGACAGCGCAGAGTTATGAGAAGACGACCACAGACCACACGTTCGGGCGCGGATTTCAGGTTCGGCGTTGGGCAGCACGACCACGCTTTCACGGGGAGACAGCGGTTGGCGGGTAAAAAGCGACGTTTCAGCGCACTTAGCGACCGTCTGGATGGCGAAGAGGTCGGCAGCTAAGGAAAAATACGCAGGTTCTTTAGCTCCTTCAGCGGGGACCTATCCGTAACGTTCGTATGGTAGAGGTTAAGCATCGTTAGACTTGTAAGACCCTTCAACGGCGATATGTCCTTCACGGGCGTCCCAGCAAGCTCAAGCGTCTTTAGCTGCTTCAGTTCTTTTAACGGTGACAGGTCCTTCACCTGAGTACCGTTCAGGTTTAGGTGGGTGAGATTCGTCAACCTCTTCAATGGTGAAATATTCTTTATCTGCTTCGCATAGAGGTCGAGAGACGCCAGGCTCGTGAGTTCCTTCAGCGGGGATAGATCCGTTACGTTCGTGTAGCCGATATCGAGAGAGGTAAGGGATTTCAGATCTTTGAGTGGGGACAGATCCGTCACCGATGTACGCCACAGGCGCAGGTTCGTAAGGTGCTTCAAACCTTTTAGTGTTGAGAGATCGCTAACCGCGGGTATCCCCCCGAGGTCGAGGTCAGTGAGTGTCGTGAGATCCTTCAACGGAGTCACGTCTTTCAATTGATGCAAGCCATGGAGGTTGAGGTTAGTCAGCTTCGGCAGATCGGCCAGTGGGGAGATATTGTTCACCTTGGTGTAGCCAAGGAGAAGTATCGTTAGCCTCGAAAGCCCTTTTAGAGGCGACAGATCATCTACCGGCGTGGTCGATACGTCGAGTAACACTAAATTCTTGAACTCTCTCATCGGAGTGAGATCCTTCATCTTCGTATCGTAAAGTTGGAGATATTTCAGCTCGGCGAGGTC
>JBARMQ010000532.1:0-2961 GCA_049802535.1 Bryobacteraceae bacterium
AAAGCTTTCTCTGTCGGTCCCAGCACGACCCAGGTGGATTCATTGCGGTTGTCGACCTGCCACAGAAGTTCGCGGCAACGGCCGCACGGCGGTAAGACAACGCCTCGGCTGTTTACAGCGACGATCATGCGGATCTCGGATTCATGAGCCTTCAGCATTTCAGCCACCGCCGCGTGTTCGGCACAGAATCCTAGACTGCATGCCGTGTCTATGCATACTCCGCTGTACACATTCGATTGAACAGTGATAAGCGCCAATGCTACGCCGGCGGCAGTGCAATCGGCACTTGGGCTAAAGGGACGCGCAAGTGAGGCAGCGAGTTCGATGAGATCTTTTTGATTCACGACAACTAGCATACTGTGCCGGGGTCAGCGAAAGGAATGCTGGTCGCGGCGCCTACTCGTAATCCGGCAAGACGATCGCATCGGCGAGATCGCGTCCGACAGCGAGATTCGCAATCCCGGGGACAGCCATGAGCCGGAAGATCTGATTGCGCAAGAACAACGCAAACTCCGACTTGGGCGCAAATGTACCGGCAAAGCGGAGAGCCGCTTTCTGCTTTTTGAGAACAAATGGTGCAAAGAGATCCTGGTATCGTGTGAATGCCGCCACATAGTCACCGTTTGCGCGGTGCAGCTCGCCGGCAAGAATGTACGCCGCCACCATCGCTAAAGCTGAACCCTGTCCCGCCAACAGCGAGACGCAGCAGGCCGCATCGCCGACCAACGTGACTCTTCCCCGCGTCCACAAGCCACTCTGTTGATTCATTTGTATCTGGCTCACCCGGTCGAAGTACAGAGCATTGCAGGTATCCAGAGCCTGCAGTATCTTTGCGCACTCCCACCCGGCATCTCCGAAGCGCTCCCGCAAAGCTGCTTTTTGTGCTTCCGCGCTATCGATGACCTTGATGTCCTCGTCGGCAAAGGTGAAGAGGAACATGGTGCGGTCATCGTGCATTGCAAAACGTACCACCTGCCGGCCCACTTGCGTGTACATCACATAGACCAGTTCGTCTCTCGGCCTGTAACCCTTGATCTCGAACGCAGCCACTTTGTAACCCAAATATCGCTCGAATCGATTCTGCTCTCCGTAAACCAACTGGCGAACGCGCGAATGAAGTCCGTCCGCTCCGACGACGAGATCGAACTGGCGTGTTTCCCCACTCTCGTAGGTCACGACAACCCCTTCCTCGGTCTGTTCCACGCGCTTCAGAGTATGGCCAAAGATCACTTCGACTCTGTCTTTGATGGTGTCGAATATCGACGCAGCAAGATCTCCTCGCGGCAAACTGACAAAGCGACCGCGCATCATGCGGGAAAATACGTCAGCCGGAAACCCGGCCAAGCGTTTGCCGCTTGGTCCAACGACTCTTACCTCTTGGACTACGTATCCTTTGTGGTGAATCTCCGGCAATAGGCCCATGCGGTCAGCGACGTCATAGCCGGCGCCCCAGAAATCAATGACGTAGCCGCCGGTCCGGACGTGTGGCGCAGATTCTATGAGGATTGGTTCGTATCCGTATTGCAACAGCCAGTAGGCGAGAGTGGGACCGGCGATTCCCGCACCCGAAATCAGAACTCTCATGGCCGAGATCAGCATACGCTCTCAGTAAAGTGGCCTGTTTGCATTCGCGGGTCACGCGAACGCTGTGCGTTCATTAACCCCGTTTGGCCGACCTTCGGGCGATGTATGCTAAGAATGGGATTGGGCGAAGAGAGAGACCGCCAGCGGTTGCCAGGGACTTAACCATGCGCGCTGGACGGCCGGTCGATTGTGTATGCGGCCGCGAGAGAAAGCCCCGACCCGTCGTCTTTTGCAACAATTGGCGCGACGATATTTTGCTCGTCTTGGAGGCAACCCGAAGTTGGTTTTTGCCATCCGGAGATCGCCTATGGAGCCCTCTGCTCGCGAGCAGCTATCGTTCGGGACGTCTTATAAGTCTAATGATCGCGCGTTGCGGCGCTTCGGTGAGGCGGGTAAGTGCCTCGCCTTTCCGAGGCGGGCCAAGGTTTTCGAAGAGAGCCAATGCTCGAATCAAGTGTTTCTCATCAGCCGGGGGTGGGTGAAGCTTTTCAGCACTTCTAGAGAGGGCCGCCGGATGATCATCAGGATCGCCGGTCCGGGAGACATCCTGGGGCTGAACGCGGCACTGAACGACCTGCCATATGAAGTGACCGCGCAAACGCTGGAACCTGCGCAACTTATCGGCGTGCCACGACAGGAACTGCTGTGGCTTTTGGAAACCTTTCCCGAGGTCGCTCGCAAGGCAGCGCAGGTGCTGGCTAATCAATATCGTGAACTGTTCTTAGACACCCGGCGACTTGCGCTATGCAGTTCGGCTTCGGGACGGCTGGCGCGCTTGCTGTTGGATTGGTCGGCCACCGCCGCGCGAGGTAAGCTCCCACGTCGCTTCACTCTGGTGTTCACCCATGAGGAACTCGCTCATATGGCGGGCACCTCGCGCGAGACGGTGACCCGGCTGCTCAATCGGTTTGAGCGCAATCACATGGTGGAACGGCAGGGCGCGTCGCTGATCATACTGGACCCGGCCAAGCTCGATAAGCTTGCAGATTAGCCTTTGTCGCCGGCTCGGGCGAGTGCTTACATCTTCTCGAGCCGGCGACCATCGCAAATTATGCCGCTTTCACTTCGACGGTTTTCGGTGGTGCGGCTTTGGGCAAGGTGATCTCCAACACCCCACTCGCTAGCCTGGCCGTAATCTTCTCCGGATCAATAGAGCTTGGCAGCGCAATACGGCGGCAGAGTTCGGTTGCAGAGAATTCGCTGTATTTGAGGTCGCTGCCTTTTTTCTCTTCTCTCTTGTGCTCATTCTTACCGCGAATGTAGATAGCGGCTGAATCTGCTTGAATACTGAGATGCTTGGCGTCGAAACCGGGCACTTCGGCACGGATCATGAAGCTGTCATCCGATTCGCTCATTTCGATGGGAACGGGCCGGAGG
>JBARMQ010000533.1:0-6861 GCA_049802535.1 Bryobacteraceae bacterium
GTCCGGACTTAGGAATCGGACGGACTCCACCTCGATCGTACGCCGCTGGCCCTTCTCTTTGACGGAACTGGCAACGGTGCCGTCGACAACCGCTTTCGGTCCCTTGCGCCATTCGCCCGATGAGACAAGTTGATCGGCATCAGGCGTGAACAGGGCTTTGATGGCATGCGGATCGCCAGTATCCCGGGCTTCGACGTATTGCCTCACCAGAGCGCGGATGGCAGCGGGATCGCCGCTTGCGTCTTGCGCCACCGCAGGCGTGGCAAAGCCGGACCACGAAATTAAGATGACTGCCAATGCGATTGACTTAAGCTCCATACTGCCCCTCATTCTAAGCCGGACGAAGCGGCCGGTAATCCGGACTGACGTGGTTCCTAAGTACTGCGGCGCTGCGCGGTGGTCGTACGGCGCTGAGCATCTCTCCGCGTGTTCAGCGAAGAGGCGTTGGCTTCTACAAGACAAAAAACAGCGGTAGCCAGTGAAAGCACCACCCAACCGTAAGTCAGCAATAATCGCCGATTCGCTCTGACAAGGGACTCGGGTTTCCAGATCTGGTCGTATGGCAGGTTCGCTTCCAGATCCGCGGGCGAGGCTTCCGTCGGATGCTCGAGAATCCACTTCTGCGCCAATTCTGTGCGATCTGTATCCAACCCTCGAACATGCTGCTGCAATGGCTTCTCTGGCGGAAATGAGTATGTGTTTTCCTCCCATGCCTGGTAGTAGAGAATCACTGCCGGCAGAGCCAATAGGAAGCACGTGATACCGCCCGCGATCCACAGCCGGCGCGTGGCCTTAGTCGGCCTGACTCTTCCCACTGCTGAAATGACCAGCAGCACGATCAACACGAGAAACGATAAAATCCCAACGGCGTACGAGGCGCCGGTTTGATCGGGCGGCGCGATCTTTGTCAGAAAACCCCCGAATGCAGCAAAAAAGAAAGTGGCGATCTCTATTCCCCAAGCGGCCACTCGCTTGTAATCCTTCAACGCATGCTCCTGCGCGCACTGAGTGTGACCAGGATGGGCTCGCCATCCCAAGGACGCACCTTCACCCGAAGAGGCTCCGTGACCGGATGCCCCGGATCGCCATCTTGAGCGGCCCAGATCATATAGTTTTGAACACGCATCAATTCAGACGCCCCCGAACCTGGAGTCCTGAATGCCTCGCACTCCTTTCCGGGCGGATCACGAAACAGTCCGTAGTTGGTGTAGTAGACGCGGGTTCGTTCTATCTCCTTTGCACTCGCTCCCGTGATGTTAACCACCACCTTATAGAGGGCGTCGGCCTTCGGTGGCTCGTTCGCCAACTCTTGGCCGTAGTTCGTCATCTCCACTTCCACGTCCTCGTGGATAGCCGCGATGCGGCGAACATCGGTCTTGCTCACTTTCCCGTCCGCGTTGACAGCGGCTTGCAAGATCGCATTCAACTCATCCGCCTCACGGCCTAACTGCAACAGGGAATCTCGACGAAGCGGTGGCCCAGTGCGCCGCAGAAAACTTTTTCTTATCTGCGCGTACCACTGGCGAAGAGCACCCACCTTTTCCTTTAGATCGTCATCCGGGTCCGAATGAGACCTATGAGGCGGCATTTCTAGGAAGGCGTTTGCCGTCTGTTGCAGTGTCTCCACACTGCGATTCAGCGCCTCACGAAGACCTGGGTCCACTGTCATCATTGCGAGATAACCATTGCTTTGCATCTTTGTAAGCACGGAATCGTTAGCCACTCGTGGCAACTGCAAGGTGGTCCCGGGCTGCACGGATCGCAGCTCCCGCAGCGTTGGATTCAACTCATATACGACGGCGAATGCCTCGCTATCCGGAGCCACGCCATTGTTCTGCAGCAATCGATAGATATTGATAGCTGGTGCGATTTGCGCAGTCCGCACCGTAAGGGTCAAATCTTCGCCCGCCCAAGTTACCGGGGAAAGATCCCCGGCTTTCACCAAAGCGACGCTCACGATCCGGCCCGCTATGTCGCTCGTGGGCGCAGACGCTCCGAGGCAAGATGCCGCCGCCGCGGTACACACCAGCGCACCCACAAAACTGAATGCGAGACTAACAGATTGCTCAATGATTCCCCGAACCATTCCCTGCCTGCCGGTTATTCGTCGTTCGCACAAAATCGAACAGCTCAGGTACTTGCACGTTGCTTGCCGTCACGCCCGGATAAAGCTGCTTCATTAGGATGGGCAACTGCCGTTGCGCGCTCTTCAACCATTCGGAAAGGCTCTGATTGGGGCTAGCCTTCGCAATCCTATTCAGCGCCTCGACCAACAGCGTTCGTCCGTCGCCGCCACCGATCCATTGGCCCAGCGCACTTTGTGCCGGCTGAGCCGCACACAACACCCGCATCCCTTTGTCGTAGCTGAGCTGGCCAAACCCTGGATCCCCCAAGGGGCCGGGGCGGAAATTTCTGCCGGAAACAGCGCCGGCATGACAGGAATCAACGATCATTACCATTTCTCCGGCATCGATTCCCCGCCACCAGTCCGCAAGCTCGGCACTCGAAATCGCGTGGCGCAAGAAATCTACGCCTTCCTTGCAACTCTCAGACGCCGCCGCAGCAGGAGCATGGCAATGGTCCAGAACCTCTGCCGTTACCCCCCAACTGGTGCCCGTATCGTAAGGAATTACAAAGAAGTTACCCTGCGGATCGGCGTAGCCGTGACTGGCGATGTACATAACGACAGCGTCGTCAGGTTCGGCAGCCCTGAGCTCATGCTTCGGGTCAACCTCATTGCGCAGCCCGGCATCGACCGGTCTTCCGGCCAGCAGGTCGAGAGTCGCTTTGACGTTCGCCTTTCGTGCTTTTGTCGACGTGAGTTGCACGCCATTCTCAGCCAAATCGGAGTACAGCGGAATCTCGACAATTTGTCCATACTCGCCTTTCAGTTTGGCGGCGAGCAGTTGTGCTGCTCGTCCGGCGCTCGAAACACCTAAGTCCAGGTTCCACCGCGATTGGTTGGCATTGACTCCCACCGAGATAATGTAGGCTCGCCGAACTAACATTTTCTTCGGCGTTGCACCTGTGGGCTTGTATTCCAGAGCCGGAGCCGTCACGCTTTTCACCCGGTCCGAATTGAACGCGTACGCGGTGAACTTGACCGTCTTCGCGCCGGAGGATTGCGGCAGCCGAATGTGGCTAAATGTGTGCGTGCCCTTACCCTGGTTGAGTTCCATCCGATGAAAATTTCGCCACGAGTCGAGTTCTGTGGCCTGCGTTTGCAAAAGCGGTTGCTGGGTCCCTCCCGCATCCGGCCACTGAGCGACCAACCGCCCGTCACGAAAGAGGCGTAGATCATAACATCCGCTCTGAAGCGATCGCCCGCTATGATCCTTCTGCACCTCCGACTGAGTCTCCGTGACTTGCACCGTCACCGAAACCAAGGCATCGTTCGCCTCACCCTCTGCCTTAACGATCTCGACACGCGGCTGTGCCCGATTCAGTTCAGCCACCGGCCGGACTTGCGGTAGCTTCTCCTGGCGAGACAACCTCGGGAGCAACAGAGGTTGATAGTAGTCCCGCATAAAAACTTCCGGCGCTAACGTGCGAAGCGGCTCATCGGGAAATACCCAGCTGACACTCTTGATTTCGTCCGAGGTATTCGTATCGAAACGGCCATCGGGGTCTGCTACTACCCAATTACCATCCTCCAGAGCGAAGAGGCTCCCCAACAGGCGTCCACTCCTCGGGTCCCATAGCTTGACGGTGGTATCTGCGCTTCCTGACGCCAAGATGCGCCCATTCGGGCTAAACGCTAGCGAATAGACGACGCTTGTATGTCCAGTGAATTGGCGAAGCTGACGCCCGGTGGCGATGTCCCAAAGCTTTATCGTACGGTCGGCGCTCGCCGAGGCAAGCGCGTGTCCATCCGGGCTGAACCGAAGGTCGGTGATCCGCCCGGTGTGGCTGGCCAGCGTTCGCAGCTCCCGTCCAGTGGCAACACTCCAGAGTTTAATCTTGTAATCCCGTCCTCCCGACGCTAAGGTAAGCCCATCGGGGCTGAATATAACTGCACTGACGTTCTCCTCGTGTCCGCGGAGAGTCTTCAGCACACGCCCGCTGTGCACATCCCATAGCTTGACCGTGTGATCTCCACTTCCGGACGCGAGTAATCGCCCATTGGGGCTGAACGCGATGCAATAGATAGACTCTTCGTGTCCCTCAAGCTCGCGTAGTACCTCGTTGCATGGATACTGGTCGCAATCCGGCTTCGCACTCTTGATGTCCCACAGCCTGACCACGTTATCGTCATTCGTCGAGGCCAGGGTATGTCCATCCGGGCTGAATGCGATGGAGGACTCGCTACGGCCGTGGTCGGCAATCATTCCCAAATCTCGCCCGCTCGCTACGTCTTTCAGTCTGATCGTTGTATAAGAAGTTCCGGCCGCAAGCGTCCGCCCATCTGGACTGAATGCGATGTTCCATGCTTCATTGCCGAACCCGGTCAAGGTGCGCAGCTCTCGACCGTTTTCCAGGTCCCAAATTTTGACTTTGTCGCCTAAGGCTGAAGCCAGCGTGCGGCCATCTGGGCTGAATATAACCGATGTAATAGCGCCCACTTCGTTTCCTCGGAAAACGCTCAGTTCTCGCCCACTGGCCACATCAATGAATTGAATGCTGGCGTCGGCGGCCGCCGCGGCCACGGTCCGGCCATCCGGGCTGAAGGTCAACGCGTAGACCGAAGGCGAATGGTCGTGCTGTCCGGCCATGCGTAACTGAAGCCCTGTCTTCACGTCCCAAATCCTGACCGCGCGGTCCGTACCTCCGGACGCCAACGTGCGCCCATCCGGGCTAAAGGCAACCGTGACTTGATCGGAGTAGCCTGTCAGCGTTCGCAGTTCGCGTCCGCTGTCAACATCCCAGAGCTTGATCCAACCCTCGCAACAATGGCGGCCCGACCAACCCTTGATTCCAGCCGCCAAGGTGTGACCATCCGGGCTATAGCCAAGAGAAGTAACCCAGCTCCTCTCCAGCGGAAAGGTTCGCGGCTCGCCTGATTGTGTCAAGTCCCAAACCTGGACTGCCCCAGTGCCGTCCAATGGCCCGTGACCCTCGATTTCTTTTGCTGTGGCCAGAAAGGTGTTATTGGGACTCAACGCAACGGGTAAGACAAAACTCACCAGATCATCGGGCCGGTCCTCATCGCGGCCAGTGACAAGCGTTCTAAGTTCGCGTCCGCTTGAAACATCCCACACCCGCACTGTGCGGTCGCTGTTTCCCGAGACGAGGCTGCGGCCGTCCCGCCCAAAAGCGACGGAGGTTATCTTCTTTGTATGTCCGGAAAAAGTCTTCAGCAGCTCTCCGGTAGCAACATCCCACAACTTCAGGGTGTGATCGTCGCTGCCGGTTGCGAGCGTGCGTCCGTCGGGCCCGAAAGCGACTGAAGTTACCGCGCCTGTGTGGCCCACCAAGCTGCGAAGCTCGCGGCCATTGGTTAAGTCCCAAATCCTCACGGTCTCATCCGAACTTCCCGAGGCGAGCAGCCGTCCATCTGGACTGTAAGCAACCGACGTGACACTCCCTGTATGTCCGGTCTGCATGACTAATTCCGGACTGCCCGATGAAGCAGGTGACGAGAATAGCGAAGAACAATAGAGGAGATATAAGCCAAGAGAAAGCGCTAAGCGCGGCCGGAGATTACTCAGAGTCGCACGCATGGGTGTTCCACTTCGTCAGCCAGATTCTTGCAAAAATTGTACCTTCAAGCCTGCGCGACACGGAGCGCTTGCCGCTCACCAACTATAAACGGAAACGAGTTCCGATTGCGCTGGGGCGTCGCCGACGACTGCTACGTGCAATACCATTTCCAGATTGTGGTTAGGCCAAGACTTTGGCAAAGCTCGCAGGAAATGGGTCAGCGAGTCTGGGTCTGAAATGATTCGTCCGGCTTCCTCCGTTCCATAAACGTTCAGCCCGGCACACACTACGATAAAACCATTGGTGGCCGAATAAGGCAGGCGGCAAAGAAGTAGGTAGTCTTCGGCAGACCGGCCATCGTCAGCCTTAGTTGTCAACGTCCAACGGCAACCAGCAGACGCCTCAGCGATGCAGGGCTTTCCTTCCACGCCATACTCAAACCGGTACCTCATATTCGCGGTCAGGTCCATCGTCCACCGATTTGTATAGGCTCCAATCAGCACCGTGCCAGAGCCGCGCAGGTCGTTAAAATCCATTCGGCTGGCCAAGCGGACACGGGCGGCGGCGTGGTGCTGCGCAAACATAGAGGAGATTCGCAATGCAGCCTCGGCATCGCCGAATCCTACATATTGATTGAGCGACGGAACAAAGTCGGCGCCGTTTAAGAGATCGGGCGAAACGTTAATAGGGCGCTGAATCGGAGGGTTGGGACGCCCGTTTCGATCTCCATCCAATTTCTGCGCCCGCAACGACGGTTGATACACAATTGGGTGCGCAATCGCGATGATCAGCGGCGTGTTTTTTCGGAATGCCGGTTGCCAAAAGACGTCAAACGCATTCCGCTGCGCCAACATCACTCTCCACGAGATCGCTACCAAACAGACAGCCAACAAGGCTGCGCCCACAATCATCGTTTTCCGGTCACGCCACAGCCGCAGTAGCGGAGGCGCGCCGGGTTGCGTTTCCTCGCGGGCCGGCTCGGTCTCTACCTCCGATGTCGAAGCGGCCGGATACCGGTGAAATAAGGGAATGTAAGATCCAGCGGGAAGGTCGATGCGAAGCGGGTCGGCTGCTCCCTCGTCCACGTAATATTGCGCGAGGCGTTTGCGCACTTCACGCGCGCCGACTCGCACGATGCTGTCTTCACTCAGGTCCTCCGTCGCCTCCCTGCCGAAGACGTGCACGGCGAGGGTTCGCTCCTTAAGGTATTTGCCGTCACCC
>JBARMQ010000534.1:0-19190 GCA_049802535.1 Bryobacteraceae bacterium
GATTACGCAGATGCAACTGAAAGGCGTATGTGGGCGCATTATTCTTTGTATAAATTGACTGGCCGTCGCATTGAATTGTGTCCCAAATTTCAAATAAGGATAGCCCCTCTCGGAATTCGGAGGCCGCCTGAAATTGTGGGCGAATGACTATGCGTCCTCCGCTGTTGACAAATCCCCACTTACGAGCGGACATAGCCGGCGCGAGACCCTCGCTGAAGTCGCCCGCGGCTTGGAACTTGTACGGTATTGTGAGACGCCCAGAGTTATTTATGTATCCCCACTTATCGCCCAGACGAACCTTTGCAAGGCCGCCGAAGAAGTCGCCCTCGTCATCGAACTGCGGTGCGATGACCATCTTACCGGTCCGATCAATATATCCCCACTTGTCCCCATAGTGCACCGGGAAAATCAAATCAGCATGGGCGGCTAAAATGGGAATTCGAATGACTTCTTCTGCAACAATCGGAAGGGCAACTGCAAAAGCAGTTACAAGCAGAAGCCGTTCACAAAGTACACGCATAAATTCTTCGATAGGCCTCATTTATTAGAACGCTGCTTGGCAAATGCGGCACCCCCTTTTCCAGTTTATTCGTTGGGTTGATACCGTAGACAGGTGCTTCAATGATCCGTAACGTGACCGGCCCCGCAACATGAGACAGGGTCAAAGTTGAGACCCAGCCGTATTGACCCGCCGGGATCGAACCGGCGACCTGCTGATTACAAAATTCCGGGTCTAGCGATAGGTGGTTGATTCTCCGTTCGGCTCGGTAGCTGCGATCTCGTCCCGTTCGGCGTGATTGACCGGTATGGGATCTGGTTCTGCATCCGAGTTCCTACCGCGCCACAGACGCAGCTTGCTCGCAACTTCTATACTGAAGGCATGGAGCACAGCGAGTATGTGGAACAGCGCAACGGCGGATTCTACGTCACGGGTACGCGGGTCTCCATGGACTCCATCGTCTATTCTTTCAAGGCCGGGGACTCGCCGGAGACGATTCGCCAGAACTTCTCTTCTCTCAGCCTGGAGCAGGTGTACGGGGCGATTGCCTTTTACCTCGCTCATGAGCAAGAGGTCGACGCCAACGTTCGCGAAGGGGAAGAAGAGATCCATCGCTCGGTCTCGGCCTTGCGCGAGAGCCGCCCCGAACTGTACGCCCGACTTGATCGCGCCCGACACGAGATCTCAACCCAGGATCTGGCGAAGCATTGAGCATCCGGTTTCAGGCTGACAACGACCTGAAGCGCATCATCGTCGACGCGACCCTGCGCCGCGAGCCGCACATCGACTTTCAAACGGCTCAGGCAGCCCGATTGGACGGTCTCGACGACGAGGCCGTTTTGAGTCTCGCGGCAGCGCAGTCCCGAATTCTTGTAAGCCACGATAAGCGAACGATGCCGAAAGCGCTGGCTTCGTTTCACGCTTCAGGCGGCACGAGCCCTGGTATATTGCTCGTCATCCCTCAGAGCGTAGCAGCCCGCGAGGTACTTGAGGCGTTGATTCTGATTTGGGCAGATGACCGACCAGATGACTGGAGAAACCTGATCGCGAAAATCCCGTTCTGATCTGAAGCGAAGGCGAACGAGATCGCAATGCTCATCTCGGGTTAACCAAGTTAAGTTGTCGCTTTGACAGGGATCACCGCCGAACGCAAGTGGCTTCAGAAGCCACTTCACCTTGCGGGTAAGTGCAAGACATTGTCTGGAGCCACCCGCCGGGATCGAACCGGCGACCTGCTGATTACCAAACAATCTCTTGGATCGTACATGGCTGAAACTTAGGTCTCCCGCGCGCAATCTGCAACGCCCCTAAAGGGCTTTGCGGCGGATATTGAACAGGTTTCTGAACAGGTCCCGGTTCACACCTGCGATTGCGCGAGCGGGCGGAAGCGCCAGTCGGAGGCCTGCGAGATCGGACGACTCCTAAACTTCATGGCCGCCCGATAAGCGGGAGCAACGCCGGGAGAGGGGCTGCGCGCACGAGGAGATCGTGGTTCGGCGGCCATGCGCTCACAATCTGATTGCGCCTCTTGACCTGGAACGTCCACCATTTTATGAGGCTTGGACCCGATTTCTCACGCCTCGTCAAGACTCCCGCAGAGCTCTAAGACCCTGGATGGTTATACGTGACCGCGCTTCGCCGTTCAGGCCGCCCGCACCCTCTGGACAGGCCGAGTCGGCGAGAATGGCTCGATCGCCACTGAACGCCGACCCTGCGCAAAGGGCAGCGAAATCGTATTTGAAGCTCCCATTGACGAGAACGGAAAGGCGGCGTGCGCGAAGGGATCGATCTATAACCAGCCGAGATATTCCATCCGGGCGAGAACGCCTTCGGGAATGGACTTCTTCGACGGAGGGGGCGAAGCCGGGCGCGGCGGCTGCATCGGCTGCAACGCGCCCGGACCGCTTAACTGCACGGCGTACCGGGCCTTCTTGCGTTGTTGCGTCGCGGCACTGGCGGCCGCGGCAATGGCGGCATTGGTGGCCTTGGCGTTCTGCTGTTTATACGCGCCGAACTTGTGTATCAGGTAGTCTCTTAGCTGCTGCGCGCCTTCCTCGATTCCTGCACCGAGATATCCGAAGTACCCCTGGAAAACGGTTTCCATGGTGTCGATCGCAATCCACCGTAATTCGTATCCTCCGTTGACTGCTATCACCAAGTCACCCGACCGATTCTCCTTCAGCAACCAGCCCTTGAGTGTTGCGCCAACTGATCGGACGCAGTTTTGGCAGAAGGTGAGGCGCACGTTGGGGTCGGTCAAAATGTCCAGTCCGTCATAAGCAGCGCCCGTCTTCAAATTAGCCACTTGCGAAAAGGGGTCGAAAAAATCCAGGCCGATAACGCTGTGGCCGTGGCCGTTGTCCACGAACATAAGGTTGCCTTTATTGATCCAGTCGCCCGGCTTTTCATTGGTGCTGTTCTTGGAGTCCACCGCAAACCGGTCGTTGTTTCCGATGAATATGTCGACTGCGAGGACTTTCCCGAGTTCGTTCCAAACCTCTTTGTCCCTAAGTTTTGTGACCAGTTCCTTGATCTTCTCCACATCCGCGTGATCCGTTCCGTTGAAGACCTCCGCATCGCTAAGGCCGCCAACATGGGGCATCTTAACCCAGCGAAACGTCCCGGCGGCGGCGCTCGCGAAGTTGCGCTCCGGCGTGTTCTGGGGGAATTTGGCGAGAGCGGCCTGTTGAAACACAGCGACCTCGGCAGGCGCCATGATCTTGACATTTACTAATCGGTTTTGGACGTTCTTCATCAATTTGCTACCCCACTTAATGGAGATCTCGGAATCTGGCTTGGCCACGTCTCCCTTGACCACCAGATTTGCCGTCGTCGAACCATTCAAGTTCAGGAAGAACACGGGCCGGTCCTTCAAGCCAGAAATCCCCGTGATGGAGCCTGGAGTGAGCGTTGGAACTGTCCCTGCCATGATTTTCTCTCCTTAGAAGCGGATTCGTCGCCGGGAGTTCGTTCTGAGGCCCGGCGTCCTTGATTTGTGATGGGCGAGCGGGCCGCCAAAGTGTGCCAAAAAAACTTGGATAAAATTTTGCAGAGTGGCTGCAGCCGATAATTCCGTTGCCTCCAACCGCCGAATCGCGGGGTTCCGGTCAGGGGTCCGGAGGGGGCGGGCAAGCTGGTGGAGTTGGCCTACCCCGAACTGCGGCGATCAGAAGAGCTTTTTGCCTTGCGTCGCGATATACTGCGCATGGACGAAGCTCTGGTCGACAGGCTTTCGGCGCCTATAAAGAGGGAAGCATCGGTTGCGAGCGTTTACATCCCCGTGATCTTCAGGTCGAGATGCAGGGCTGATCCGCGTGGGTGGCTCTTTCCCGCTGCCATGGGGGCCGTTGTTCGGGGCAAACTACGTGAATCGGGTGTTGAAGTCGGCCGCTGTGCGCGCCGGAGGCGGGGTTTTCACAAGCCGGTCGAGAAAAGGCGACGCGGTGCAATCGACCGACGTGAAGTTTCAGGTACTGCGCCGAACCTGTGCGACGCTTTTCGGAGCGAATGCGAAAGACCCGAGGGACACGCAGGCGCAACTCCGCCGTGCTGACGCATCCGTCACTCTCCGGCATTACCAAAAATCGGTGCCAGCGAATGTCCGTACCGCGGCCGTGGCGCCAGAAGAAGAGCTCATCGGTAACTCAGCCAATCGATCTGAACAGGTCAGCTTTTGAGGATGCGCTGTGTCATAGTTCCCAGCTAAGATCGATTCGCCGAGCCATGTGGGCGCCACACGCATCTATTTCTCGCTTCTTTCCTACCAAATGGGAGCATCTGGCGAGGCGTCGTCGAATTTGCGCAGCCCCGAGCGGAGACCCGGCGGCCCGACCGCTTGGCTCCTGTGCAAGCGCGGCGCGTTCCACATTCTAACTGCCTAGACGGTTACTTCTTGGCCCACTCAGCCGCTTGCTTTGGTTTGCCCCAAGCCTGGTAGAGCTGCACGACCCAATCATGAGCGCGGTCCAGGTGATACCAGTTGAATACTTGGATCCGATCTTTCCGCGAGAGCATTCCGCGATACCCCGCGAGAAGCAACGGTTCGGCTCCGGCGTAGTTCTTCTGACCTGCGAGCGAGGCGCCGAGCAAGCTCTCGGCGCGGAATCGCTGCCAGTCGTCGGGTTCCAGCTTACGATGGAACTCCAACACCTCACGCGCAAGCGGCTCACTTTCCGTGAACTTCCGTTGCGAGATCAAGGCGAGCGCCAGGTCGGCTTCGGACGCCATCGTGTCCGAGTGTTCCGAGCCCAAGACGTGCCGCTGTGCCGCCAAGGCTTGCGCGGCATAGCTCTCTGCCAAGCTATATTTGCCTTGTTTTTGCGATAACATTGCAAGGTTCTCGACAACTGAAAGCGTGTCAGGATGCTCAGGGCCGAGCACGCGGCGTTTGATCTCCAGGGCTTGTCCCAACAGCTCCGCGGCCTGTACGTACTTGCCCTCATTCCCATAAACGTCCGCCAGGTTGCCCATAGATGCGAGCGTGTCGGGATGCTCAGGACCGAGAACGCGGCGTCGAATCTCCAGCGTTTGCCCGAACAGCCCCTCGGCCTGTACGTACTTGCCCTCATCGGTATAGATGGCTGCCAGATTGGCCATGATTGCGAGCGTGTCGGGATGCTCAGGGCCGAGCACGCGGCGGCCGATGTCAAAGGTCTGCCGTTGCAACTCCTCAGCCTGGCCGTAATTGCCCTGCGAATCAAAGACGTTCGCAAGGTTGTTCATGGAACCGATCGTGCTGGGATGGTCTGGACCGAGCACGCGGCGTCGAATCTCCAGTATTCGGCTATAGAGCGCTTCAGCCTGCGAGTACTTGCCCTCGTCGTTATAGATATTCGCCAGATTGTTCATAGTGCTGAGCGTTTCGGGATCCTGTGCGCCCAACACTTGTCGCTGCATATCCAGCGTCTTCGTCAGCAGTGTCTCGGCCTCGGGATACTTGCCCTCCTCGTCGGCAAGGCTCCCGAGCAGGCTCATTGTCTTGAGCGTCTTTGGGTTTTTCGTTCCCAGCACTTGCTGGTTCAGATCCAGCGCTCGTTGGAATTGTGTTCGTGCATCGCGGTACAATCCTAGGTCATCATAGGCTCGCCCAATTGTGCGGCGAATGGCAGCTTCCACCTCCGGTTGCCCGTTGAATTTCCCGCCGATTCGCGTGGCGGCACGATCTAAGGCCGTACGGACTTCAAGGTGCGGGTTCGGTTTGGTGTCCGGCCCGGATTGATTGGCAGCGCTAGCCTGAGCCAGCACATCGTTTTGCAGAAAATCATTCACAGCGTGCGCAATTGCTGCTTCTCTATTAGCTCTTATGTTCTGCCGAATGCTCACCACGGCCGCAACAATGATCACCAACACGACGACTGCGGTAGCCGCGACGCCAAATCGATGGCGCCGCACATATTTCTGTGCTCGATAAGTGACACTGGGCGCGTGTGCCGTTACGGGCTCATGCCGCAGATAGCGAGCGATATCTGCCGCTAACTCCACAGGCGTGCCATACCGCCTGCCCCGCTCTTTTTCGAGCGCTTTAAGCGCGATGAAATCCGGATCGCCCCGCACTTGGCGGACCAGGGTAGGTAGATCCGTGTTGCGATTCTTGGCCATTGTCGCCGACTCTACACCTTGTGCGCGCAACCTTGTACTGGGCTTCAGAGCGTCCTCTTGGCGCAAACGCCGGAGCGCTTCATCGAGCGCAATCCTTCGGAAATCGAACGGCAAAGTGCCGACGAGCAATTCGTAGAGCACGACTCCTAACGAGTACACGTCGGAACGCGTATCGACATCTTCCCGCGACAATTCGGCCTGCTCCGGGCTCATATAGCCCATTGTGCCGATCATCGCCCCAACTTGCGTATACATCGTTGCGGCAGTAAGCCGCTGTCCGATTGCTTTCGCGACGCCGAAGTCGATGATCTTAGGCGTCGGCTTCCCACCCACTTCGGTGACCAGAATATTCGACGGCTTCAGATCTCGATGGATGATCGCTTTGTGATGCGCGTGTTGCACGCCCTCACAAACCGGGACGAATAGCTCCAGCCTTTGTTTTGTCGTCAGTTTGTGCTTGTCGCAATAATCAGTAATCGGAATACCGGCAATGTATTCCATGACGAAATACGGGCTGCCTTCGGCCATTGAACCGGCATCGAGAACTTTGGCTATGGCGGGATGATCCATCAAAGCCAAAGCCTGGCGCTCCGATTCGAACCGCGCCACTACTTCACGCGTGTTCATTCCCGACTTGATCAGCTTGATCGCGACCCTTCGCCGCACGGGGTATTTTTGCTCGGCGAGCCAAACCTCGCCCATTCCTCCGCGCCCGACTTCCTGGATGAGCCGGTACGGCCCGATAACGTCGTCGTGCGCAGCCGTAGACAGGCTTGTCGAATGTTCGGATTCGAGAAGACTAAACGCATCCTGCGGCTGTTCTAATGCTTCGAACTCTTGCCGAACGGCCGCCCGCAAATGAGTCCCTGCATTCGCATGCGCCGCTAACAGACGCTCAACTTCTCGATATAACTCCGGGTCTTGGTTCTCAGCCTCTCGTAAGATGCGCTCCCGGCTTCCGCTGTCACTCTCCAACGCAAGTTGGAAAAGCCCTTCAATTTGCTGCCATCTTTCAGGCGTCAAGCCGGACCCCGATTAGACAAGCGTTGGTACAACCAGGCTTCCGCCATCGCCAGATCTCGGCGTACTGTTCTGGAAGTTACATCGAGCGTCGTTGCGATCTCATCTACCGACAAGCCGCTGAAATATCTCATTTCGACGGTCCTACACTTACGAGGATCTACCTTTTCCAGCTCTCTCAGGCCATCATCCAGCGATAACAAGTCAGTCGAATTGCCACTAGGGCTCGCGATTGTCTCGCCTAGTTCTGCTTTCTCGCCGAACCGTTTGCCGGCATGCCGTTTCCGCGCATGATCAACCAAAATCTGCCGCATCAAACGAGCCGCGATTGCCAAAAAGTGTGAACGATTTTGACAAAGGATGGCGTTTTTCTGGCTTAGGAGACGAACATAGGCCTCATTCACGAGCGCGGTGGGCTGGAGCGTGTGATCAAGACGCTCCTTCCTCATATAAGCCGCAGCTAATTGTTTGAGCTCTCGATGTACGAGGCGCGTCAATTCCTCAAGGGCCTTCGCATCCCCACCCGCCCATTGAGCCAGAAGCTCCATTGTTTTAGGCTGAGACAATTTCCGACGTCCTCTCCGAACCTACACTCCGCGTAGCATAACACGCAGTTTTCAGTTAGGGTGGTGCATGAATCGGGGCTGTCGATAGCATGTTAGTTGTCCGCACGAATTGGCAGCAAAGGCGATTAAAGCCACGCTCGGCTGAGCCCAAGGGACCATGGGGATCGGTATGCCACTTCGTGGACGAGATGAGGAAAGAGATCGCAACAAAAATGCACGGCATCCTCAAGCGTGGCTTGGTCGATATGGAAAAGGCGCGTGCCACCAAACCAAGCTAAACCATGAGTAGGTGTAGTTAATAATTGAGCCCGGTGGCTGTCAACTTGGCTGTCAAACCCGAGAAGAGCACCACAGAAGGGACGGCAAGTCTTGGAAAAATCTGGAGCCACCCGCCGGGATCGAACCGGCGACCTGCTGATTACGAATCAGCCGCTCTACCAACTGAGCTAGGGTGGCTTGTCTCGTTTTCGATTTTAACAGACAATCGGAGGCCCAAGTCATCAGAGGTAGGAGGCGAGAACGGCTACGAATAACGCTGGTGGCATGATCAAGAGGCCAATCTTCAGGAAGCGCCACGCACTGATCTGTTCGCCTTCGCGGCGCAGTGCGATCAGCCAAAGTAGTGTCGCCAGTGAGCCGGTGACGGACAGATTCGGGCCGAGGTCGACGCCAATCAGGATCGCATCCCGTATGTGAGCGGGTGCTTGCATTGTTCGCAACGCCCCGCCGGCCAGAAGGCCTGACGGCAAATTGTTCATCACGTTCGATAGAGCGGCGATACCGAAAGATGCCACGAGCGAACCCGTCAGCGGGGGCATGGCGGCGCACCATTTGAGCGCTGTTGCTACGTAGCGCAGAGCATCTGCGGCACTCAGCGCCTCGACGAGCACGAACAGGCCGGCAACCAGAGGCAGCACGCTCCACGAGACACCTCTCACGATTTCGGCGACTGCGGAGAATTTCGCGCGGACGGCAATCAATACAGCGATGACGGCCGCAATACATGTCGGCAATCCAAGATCGAGCCCAAAAGCCGAGGCGGAAATCAGCACAACACCCGTGCCGATAATGCCGACTGCCGCTCGACAGCCTGCGCCGGATAGTTTAGGATGATCAACGCCTTCTTCAACGCGCCCATTTAAATTCCTTCGGGAGAACCATCGGAGCAGAAGATACGTGGCGATGATGGAACACACTGAGGGCAATAGGAACGTTCGTAGCCACGGTAGTAGAGGAGGAATGTGCCGGCCGTATACAACCAGATTGGCGGGGTTCGAGATCGGCAAGACAAAGCTGGCAGCATTTGCGATGAAAGCGCAGATCAGAAGATAGGGAAGCGGTTCTGTTCTGGCCTTCCGAATCGCGGCATAGACGGCCGGCGTCAGAACGACGGCTGTGGCGTCATTCGAGAGGAACACTGTCACCAGAATGCCAACGATGTAAACCAAGCCGAAGAGACGAAGGCATGAACCCTTCGCTGCCGAGACCGCAAGCGAGGCGAGCCAGTCGAACACGCCCTCCCGGCGAGCCAATTCCGACAGCAGCATCATGCCTGCAAGGAACAGGTAGACGTCGGTTCCCTTCCCGATGGCGATGGCTGCTTGCCCAATGGGAAGGAGCCCACAGAGAATGAGCAGGACAGCGCCGAGGCATGCCCAGACGGCCTCCGGCAAATGCTTCGGCCGAATTAAGATCGCACCAATCGTGAGTGCGACGATAGCCCACGTCAGGACATCGGTCATCAACGATGGTTTGCCGCAAAGCGGCTCGCGATCTTAACGCGCGTTCGCGGGGATCTTGACGCAGAATTTATCGAAGGCGGCCGTCAGCTCTTCGGCAATCTCGGGCGCTTGGCTGCTCTCGATTTGATGGCGGTGCAGCATGTAGACCGGCTTGCCATCCTGGAAAATCGCCATTGAGGGGGACGAGGGAGGATAACCCGCGAGGAGTTCGCGAACTCTCGCGACCGCTTCCACGTCGGCGCCTGCAAAAACGGTGGCAGTGGCGTCGGGCCGATTCTGGTGGGTTAGCGCTAAACCAACGGCCGGCCGAGCCTTACCGGCGGCGCATCCACAAACGGAGTTGATCACCATGAGGACAGTCCCACTCTTCGGTCCCAGGAAACGATCGACTTCTTCGGGCGTTCGGGTCTCCGACACACCAAACTGAGTCAGGTCTTTCCGCATCAAGGCAATCAGTTGTTCTGGGTATCGCATCTTCCCTCCAGGGTATCAGGCTAATTCATCACACCAAAGAAAAGCCCGCCACGGATTGCTCCGGAGCGGGCTAAGCGCATTACACTTCTGTCGATTAATAGTCCATCTCAGGGCCGTGGCCGCCGGGTCCAGCAGGAAGGGCCGACTTCTTCTCGGGGATCTCACAGATCATGGCTTCGGTAGTCAGCATCAGCGAGCTGATGGAGGAAGCATGCTGCAGAGCCGAGCGGGTCACCTTGGTGGGATCGATAACGCCGGACTTCACCAAGTCTTCGTACTGGCCAGTGGCGGCATTGAAACCGTAGTTGGGATCGGTGTTGGACCGAACTTTCTCGAGAATAATGGCGCCTTCCCAACCAGCATTGCCGACAATCTGGCGAAGGGGCTCTTCCGTCGCGCGGCGGATGATGTTGATACCGATCTGTTCGTCGCCTTCGCCCTTGAGGTTGTCAAGCACCTTACCGGCACGCAGCAGGGCCACGCCACCACCCGGAACGATGCCTTCTTCGACCGCGGCGCGAGTCGCGTGGAGCGCGTCCTCGACACGGGCCTTCTTTTCCTTCATTTCTGTTTCGGTCGCTGCGCCAACCTTGATCACCGCAACACCGCCGGCGAGCTTCGCCAAACGTTCCTGCAGCTTCTCACGGTCGTAGTCGGAGGTCGTCTCGTCGATCTGGGCGCGCAACTGCTTGATGCGGCCTTCAATCGTCTTCTGGGTACCGGCTCCGTCAATGATGGTGGTGTTGTCCTTGTCCACGGTCACGCGCTTGGCGCGGCCGAGGTCTTCCAGACGAACGCCTTCGAGCTTGATGCCAGTCTCTTCCATCAAGGCCTTGCCGCCCGTCAGGATTGCGATATCTTCAAGCATCGCTTTGCGGCGATCGCCAAAGCCCGGCGCCTTTACTGCACAGGCGTTGAGGGTGCCACGCAGCTTGTTGACCACGAGAGTGGCCAGCGCTTCGCCTTCCACTTCCTCGGCGATAACTAGCAGCGGCTTGCCGGAGCGGGCAATCTGCTCAAGCAACGGCAACAGATCCTTCATATTGCTGATCTTCTTTTCATGGATCAGGATGTAGGGATCTTCCAGCACCGCTTCCATGCGGTCGGGATCGCTGACGAAATAGGGCGACAGATAACCGCGATCGAACTGCATGCCGTCAACGGTCTGGAGCTCGGTCACCATGGTCTTGGATTCTTCAACGGTGATGACGCCGTCCTTGCCGACCTTCTGCATCGCTTCGGCGATGATGTTGCCAATGGTGGAGTCGCCGTTGGCCGAGATCGTGCCGACCTGAGCGATCGCGTCGCCCTGGGAAGGAACGCTCTTTGAAAGCTTCTTAACTTCTTCGACAACCGCTGTCACGGCCTTTTCGATGCCGCGCTTCAATGCCATTGGATTCGCACCGGCGGCAACGCTCTTCACGCCTTCGCGGAAGATGGCCTGCGCCAGGATGGTCGCGGTGGTCGTGCCGTCGCCGGCGATGTCGGAGGTCTTTGAGGCAACCTCACGGACCATCTGCGCGCCCATGTTTTCCAGCGGATCCTTCAGCTCGATTTCTTTTGCAACCGTGACGCCATCTTTGGTGATCGTCGGGCCGCCGAATTTCTTTTCCAGAACCACGTTGCGGCCCTTGGGACCGAGCGTAACCTTAACGGCGTCCGCCAACTGGTTCACGCCGCGCAGAATGGCCTGGCGGGAATTTTCGCTATAAACAATCTGTTTTGCTGCCATTTTGAAATATCCTTCCTACTTAGCCTTCGCTCCAACAGCTGCGTTTTCCAGCACGCCGAGGATCTCGTCCTCACGCATGATCAGGTACTCGTTGCCGTCAATCTTGATGTCGCTGCCGGAATACTTTCCGAACAAAATTCTGTCGCCGACCTGGACATCGAGAGCGTTCAACTTACCGTCGTCGCCTCGTTTCCCTTTGCCGACCGCGACCACTTCGCCTTCCTGCGGTTTTTCTTTCGCCGAGTCTGGAATGTACAGCCCATTCCGCATGTTCTCGGTGTCCTCAATCCGTTTAACTACGACACGGTCGTGTAGCGGACGAATATCCATACTTATGCCTCCAAAAGGAACTACTGAACTTGAATTTCGGTTATTTGAGTTTGATCGGCTCCATGAGCCAACCACCCATGAGTTGTTTTAGCACACTAGCAGGGAGAGTGACAACAAAAACTTATATCTTATTGATAACAAATACAATATAGTTCTGGCACTCTTCTGCTTGATATAGCAGCACTCACATTTAATGCTACAGCTCTAATAATACCACGGCCGTCCCCTAGCCTGTTACCCTAAAGAGGAAATATCTCATGCGGCGAATCTCGGTTTTTCTTGCGCTCGCCGCGATTCTTCTCGCCTCTTTGGTCGCTTACACGTATCGCCGACGGTTAGCCCAGGAAAAGAAGCATCCCGTAGCGCATCCTCCTTCCATTGAAAACAGGCTTGACGCGCGGGCGGACCAGGGCTGGAGCTACAAGAAGGACGATGCCGAACATAACCGGCCGATTGTGTCGGCTTCGGCGCGTTCGTATGAGGCCACTAAGTCGCCCTCGGTCTTCGAATTAACGGGCTTGGCATTGCGCCTCTATAGCAAAGACGCCTCGCACTACACCTACGTTCAAAGCGACAAGGCCTTGTTCGATGAAGGTTCCGGTGTCCTTACCTCGCACGCGGCGGTGACCATCCTGGTCAATGTGCCGTCCGATAAGGACGCCTCGAAGCCTGAGCAGGTGGCGAAGAACGTCCACGTGGTGACTTCAGGAGTTACCTACGACACGCAATCGGGGCATGCATCCACCGATCAGCCGGCCACGTTCACGTTCGCCGACGGCAATGGCACGGCCGTTGGTGTCGAGTATGATCCTTCCAAACGAACTCTCCATTTGAAATCGCAAATCTCGTTGTATTGGACCGGCGGCGGATCCATGGAGGACGCGCTGCACGTTGAAACGGCAGACCTGGTCTACAACGAGGGCGAACAAAAGGTCTACTTATCGCCGTGGGCGAAATTGACCAGACGAACCACCACCATCAAGTCCCAAAACGCGCTGATCACGTTGGACGACGGCGTGCTGCGGACGATCGACGCCGACCATGGCGTGGGCAGCGACGAGCGCGAAGAGCGGCATCAGGATTACTCGGCGAACACCATGCACGCCCTATTCGATGACGATGGCGTGTTGGTAAATATCATCGCGACCGGCGACGCGCGGATGGAATCTACACAGACCGCCTCAAAAGATACCATCACTGCCGCCCGTGCCGATCTACGGTTCGCTAACGCTGAGCGTGTGGTCGCGGGCAAAACTAAAACCGACAGCGACCTGCACCTGGTGCTGGCGGACGGCCATGCGCAGGTGGTCTCCGCGCCCGTTCCCCAGCCCAATGTGAAGATGCCCGAGACACGCGTGCTGCGCAGCGAGCATGTTGAGCTCGAGATGAAGCCCAGCGGCAAGGAAATTCAAGAAATCCGCACCATCGCCGAGGGGCAGATGGAATTTAAGCCGAACCGGCCGGATCAGGTTCATCGGACCGTAGATGCGACACGGTTTAGAATTCTGTACGGCGCGACCAACGATATCGAAAGCCTGACTGCCGTTAAAGTTTCCACTCACACGGACAAGTTGCCTAAGCCGCCGAAGGATGGGAAGAAGCCATCGGGACCTCCTGCGCCGTCGTTAACCTGGAGCGACCACCTGGCAGCGAAATTCACGCCGAATACGAACCAGATCGCGACGATTGAGCAGACCGGCAATTTTCGCTATGAAGAAGGACTCCGCAAAGCTCGCTCGAAACGCGCGTTTTTGGACCAAAACCAGAATAAAATCACGCTCGCGGGAGCGGCGCATCTATGGGATGACACCGGCGCCACCTTTGCCGACACCATTCTGATGGACCAGCAAAGCGGCGATATGGATGCGACCGGACACGTTGTCTCCACGCATGAGGCCGACAAGAACGCCAAGCCTGGAACATCCATGCTGGACGATAAGCAACCGCTGCAGGGCAAGGCGGACAAGATGTGGACGCGTGAGGACAATACCAAGGTCCACTATCAAGGACACGCGGTGATCTGGCAAGGCGCCGACCGCACGGCTGCCGATACGATCGACATCGATCGCGACGCCCAGACACTGCTGGCGGCAGGTTCAGTTGTCAGTGAATTGGTCGACCGCACGTCCGATACCTCCACGGATGTTTCCCACGCGGCCGGCAGCCTGGCGCCCCCAGCGCCGATTTTCACAGTTGTGCAAGCGCCCAAGCTGTACTACGAAGACGATAAGCGGTTAGCTTACTACTCAGACGGAGTGACGCTGTTGCACAACAAAATGACTATCACGGCGGACGATATTAGCGCTTACCTGACGCCCAAGGCACCGAACAGCAATGATTCGGCCCTTGACCACGCCGTCGCCGATGGCAATGTTGTTGTCGTGCAAATCGAGAACGACCGTACACGGACTGGCAAATCGCAGCATTGCGAGTACTACGTCAAACTCGACAAGGTAGTCCTGAACGGCGGCATCGCGACCATGGTTGACAGCTTGAAGGGCTCAACCAAAGGCCATCAGCTAACGTATTTCACCGACGACGATCGCTTTCGTGCGGAGGGACTGAAGAACGACCCGGCCTTTACGAAAATGCTGAAGAAATAGGGAGCTGTCCGCTCCTGTCTCGGTTCTGCCGGAGACTCCCCGTTCAGCGCAGATGCGATGGGGTTGCGCGGAGACGGCGGGATCCGGTCCCGCGCAAGTATTCGTTAACCGTCTCGAGTGATCCAAAGAACCCTGCGAAGGATTGCGACAGGTGACGTGGGGCCGATCGGGTTTGGCGGAAGTCGCGGGCGCGGAACTGATCGGTGACCGCGATGACAGCCGAGCCCATGACCCGGTATTCGTGTGTTCCCTGGGCCCAAGCCAGTTGCTGCCGGGTATCGATCCAAACCGCGAAACCCATTGAGTGAACTTACGCGTCTAACGCCACGTTCTTATAGTCCACGCCCAGCTGGGAACAGATTGCCTGGACAACCAGTTCGTGATCCTCCCGCTGAGGCAAGCCCGAAATGGTCACGCTTCCAATCACTCCAGTTCCCAAGACCGTGATCGGGAACGCACCGCCGTGGGCGGCATATTCGGCCAGCGGCAACCCAAACTTGTCGGCCAAGGTAGTCTTTTGGCTCTGCAGCATGAGACTGAGCCCATAGGTACTGCGATGAAACCGGGCCACAGCATTGTTCTTGCGGCGCGCCCAATCCGCATTGTCGGGAGTGGAACCTTCAATGGCGGCGTAAAACAATGGCTGGCCAAATCGGCGAACATCGATGACGATGGGCGCTTTCCGTTCAATAGCCCGGTCGCGCAAGAGGCAGCCGAGTTTCCAAGCTAAGTCTGCATCGAAACGCGGCCAATGCAACAGCCGCTCCTGCAAGGCGATTCGTTCGAGATCGACATCGAGTGACATTCCGGCAAATATTATCCCAAGAGCACGATCGGCGATTGTTAGACTGTTCTCAGCATTAACAACTTATGAGCCCAGAACCGAACGTGCAAAAGGGCCAACTCGACATTCTTTTTGTAGAGAACGATCCAGCGACGGCACGTCTGACCAGGGAAGCTTTTAAAGAGGCAGGACTGTTCGATGTGGTTAAGACTGTGCCGGATGGGGACGAGGCATTAGCGTACTTACGGCGTGAAGAAAAGTATTCGGCCCATCCCCGCCCCGACATCATTTTCCTGGATCTGCATTTGCCTAAGAAATCGGGACTACAAGTTCTGAAAGAACTGAAGTCGAATGACAATCTCAAGTTGACTCCGGTGGTTGTGATTTCCGGATCGGCGGATCCAAACGAGGTTCGCGAGGCGTATGAGCTGCATGCGAGCTGCTACGTGCGCAAGCCTAGCGATCTTGGCCAGTTTTTAGACTTCGTGCAGTGTTGTTTCGACTTTTGGGGCTCGCAGGTTGTGTTTCCAACAGAAGCGCATATGCAACCGGCGAGCGCGGCGAGCTGATTGGGCGATCAAATCTACAACATTGACGAATACCGTCGCGAGGCGGAATCGCTGTATCGCGAATTGAGAAGCGGTCGCGGCGCAGCGAAGCTAAGGGCAGCCAAGCGATTCCAAATTCTCGACGCGTGGCGGCATGTGCCCGCGAAGCAGATTCATGAAGAGGCTGACGCGATACCCATTGAAGAAGCGCAGCAAGTTGTCGCGCGTGAAAACGGATTCGCGGATTGGACCGAATTAGCGGAAGCAACCGCCGACGTCCCCATTGCATTCCACACCGCTCGACTCTTTCCTGAGAAGTCGGATGTATTCCTGAATTTTTGGTATCGCAATTACGAAGAGGCTTGCTCCGCGCATGAGGCAGAGCCGGATCTTCTGCTGTTTCCTTATCAGGAACAATTTGTACTTTGCGAACCGGCACTGATTGGCTGGCTGGGAGGCGATCCACACGATCCGGATTGGGAGAAGATCGGGCGGGATTGGGCGCAACCGAAGGACGAGGATGCGCGGGCGCGGTTAGCGGCAAGGCTGCATAAAGCGCTGCCGTAAAGTAGACCTCATCACAAGATCAATTCGAAGCTTGTTGGGTTTGGTTCAAGAATTTGGCGGCATCACCGGGATGCTGGATTTCGGTATTGAGGACGACTTTCAGCGCCGGAACGCTGATGGGACCGTTGTATTTCTGCCCATTGATGAAGAGCGTCGGAGTGCCCTCCACACCGGCCTTTTCGCCATCCTGCATGTCGCGTAAAACAGTCTCGTGAATTTCGGTCGAAGCCAGGTCGGATTCGAAGCGTTTCTTATCAAGCCCAAGCTGATCTGCGAAGGCCAATATGTTCGATCTTGACAGGCGGGATCCGTTTGCGAATAGAAGGTCATGCATTTCCCAAAACTTGTTCTGTTTGAACGCGGCTAGAGCTGCGCTCGCGGCTAATGGCGCCTGCGGATGTTGGTCCAGCGGGTATTGCTTGAAGATCAATTTGACCTGTTTTGGATACGCACGCAGCACCTCTTCGATGGCGGGCGTGGCTACCGCGCAGTAGGGGCATTGAAAATCTGAAAACTCCACCAGTGTTATCGGTGCATTAGACGGACCGGTTTCGGGAGAGCCAGCAACAGGAATCGAAACGGCGTCTTCGAGAACCTTCCCGGGATCGGGCGGGTGGCCGAATTGCGAAGCCTTCGCAGCGGCGATGGCCTCTTCGTCAGACTTACCTTCTTTGATGGCTGCCGCCATGACGGCCGCGAGACTTGTGCTGTAGGTGCATTTCGGATCCGCAATCCGGCACTCGGCGAGCTTCATGTCACAGCCACAGGTACAGGATTGTTCGCGAAGCAGCTTCAGCAGCTTAGTCCTTTGCGCGGCGGTAAGCCCGGACATATCGACGCCCGGCAGCGAATTAGCGGTTTTCCAATCCTTGCTTGCGCCGGCTGTTGCTTGCTGGGCAGAGAGGCCCGGGGTAAGGGAAAGCGCGGCGATGAGCAGGACAATTCCCGCATGTGAGTAGGCGCGCAGGCTCATATAGTTATTGTAGTCGGCCACTCCACTTATCGGCCGCAGTATACTGAAAAGTTTCGTCCGCACGCATTTCATGCCAACTATTCCCGGCCGGCATTTTGTCAGAAACTCCATTACTAAACGGAATCTGCTGTACCAACTGGTTCGTCGCGACTTTCATCAACGCTTTATCGGGTCCGCGGCAGGTTGGCTCTGGGGATTTATCCAGCCCTTAGTGCTGCTGTTGAGTTGGGTATTCGTATTCCAGATTTGCATGCATTCTAAGGTGCCGCCGGGGGAGGTAACGGATAATTACACGTTATTCCTGGCGTGCGGCTACTTGCCATTCCTGCTATTTCAAGAGACGCTGACGCGATCGGTGTCCAGCATGGTGGATAATTCGAACCTCATTACCAAGACCGTGTTCCCTGCCGAATTTATCCCGGTCGCGGTGTTCCTGTCGACGTTGGTGCAACATCTTCTGGCACTCTCCATCGTTCTGGCCGCGCTGTTCTTGATTTTTGGGCACGCTAGTTTTTGGATGGCGGCGCTGCCGTTTTATATGGTGATGCTGGGGTTATTCGCCATCGGCATCTCGTGGATCGTGTCCAGCTTGCAGGTGTATTTGCGCGATACGGCACAGGTGTTAACGCTAGTGCTGACGTTCTGGTTCTGGACAACGCCGATCTTCATCTCCGAGAAGCAATACCCGGTATGGATGCATTGGGTGCTGCGCCTAAATCCGCTGGCCTACCTGGTGCGGGCTTATCGGGACCGATTACTTTCTTCGCGCGCACCGTCGCTGCAGGAGATTTCGATGATCATGCTGTATTCGTGCGCGGCATTCATTATCGGCGGGTTATTCTTCCGGCAATTGAAGCGGGGATTCGCCGACGTCCTGTAGCGTGTAGTTGCCCGTAGAGAAAGAGTGTGTCATACTAGGTCAAGAACTGACTTAGTATGACAAGATCAAAACGCCGCGAACTCGACCATCTCCTCCCATTGTCTTTGCCGGTCTTCCATATGTTGCTGACATTGACGGAAGGGGAACGGCACGGATATGCCCTCAAGCGCGCCATCCTGCAGCGCACGGAAGGCAAGGTGAACCTTGGTTCTGGCGCGCTCTACGGGTCTATTAACAAGATGCTAGAAGCGGGGATGATCGAAGAGTCGGATGAACGCCCCGATCCGCACCTCGACGATGAGCGCCGGCGCTACTACCGGATTACGACTTTGGGTCAGCAAGTTGTAGAAGCCGAGGCAATCAGGTTACGGGATTTGGTGTGTCTGGCCGAATCGCATCTTGGGCTGCCGAAACTTGCCTGAGACGACCATGGGAGGCCGGCTAAAACTCTACGGGTGGCTGTTAAAGCTCTATCCAGCGCGATTTCGAGAGGAGTACGAGATGCCGATGGAACGTCAGTTTCGGGACGAGTATCTTGAAGCCAAAGACCGTCTGGATCGTGGTCGATTATGGCTGCATGCATTCTGCGATCTGGCGACATCAGTGCCCGGTGAAGTATTTCGCGAGTTGAAGCTTGATGTAAAGCATTCGCTCCGTATTTACCGGAATCGCTTCTTTGTCACGTCCTTAGCAGTGCTGGCGTTGGGGTTAGCGATGGGAGCCAGCACAGGCGTCTTCAGCGTGCTGAATGCATTAATGCTTAGAAGCCTGCCGTTCTCGAATCCCAACCAGCTTACAGAGCTGTGGCTCTCTCCCGTGAGCGCAATCAATGGACGAGCCGCGTTCACTGCCTGGTATCACGCCAGTCCTTATC
>JBARMQ010000535.1:0-2566 GCA_049802535.1 Bryobacteraceae bacterium
TCGACCCTGATCGCGTGCATGTGTCAGGAGAGCCATTTTCGATTGCGCAGAACGTCCTGTATTACGGCCCGAATCTTTCTGCGAGTTTCTCGACTTCCGAAAACGGAGTCCTGGTGTACCAAGCGGCGTTCCCCAATTCGGAGTTGAAGTGGTACGACCGGTCGGGCAATGAAACCGGCAAGGTGGGCGCTCCGATGCAGTACTGGGGGAACGTCCGGATTTCGCGCGATGGACGTCGCGTCGCGGCAGCAGTGTGGAGCCCGGAAAATGGGGGCACGAGTATCTGGAGTTTCGACGCCAACGGAAGAGAAAGCCGGCGTGTCACATTTCCCCCGGATGTTCATCGCAGGCCGGTGTGGTCACCCGATGGAATGCGCCTTGCTGTTGCCAGATCTGCAAAGGTTGGGGCGCCCCAGGTTGCCGTTATAGACCTGGCTGGCGGCGTTGGGCCACAGGACTTCGTCAGTGAAGTCAAAGCTCACTTGACGTTGCCCACGGATTGGTCTTCGGATGGGCGTTTCATCGCGCTCGACGACGGCGTGGGTGAGGAGCAACACACAGCGTGGATCGCGGATGTGGAAACCCATCGGCTGATGCCCCTCTTAGAAGACAATTTTGCACAATGGGGAACTTCATTCGCTCCAGACGGCAAGCGGATCGCGTTTGTCTCGACGGAATCAGGCCGCCCTGAAGTTTATCTTCAACGATTCGATCCTATGCCTACGCCGCACATAACGGGCGATCGGCGGCAGGTTTCGAGGAATGGCGCTTGGTTAGTTCGCTGGCGGGCGGATGGTCGTGAGCTTTTCTTTGTAGGTCTAGACAACGTGCTCCACGTGGTGCAGGTCCAAGGGCCGCTCGCATTTAGCGAGCCCAAGCCTCTGTTCCGCATCGCCGGAATCCCGCAATCCGGCACCACGCGAGATTTTCAATTCGATGTGTCTCCCGACGGGCAGCGATTTGTCATGCCGACGACTGGTTCCGCGCCACCCCCTCCGTTTACAGTGATCGAGAATTGGCAAGACAAGTTCGACCGCTAAGGCATGAAAGCAGGGAATGCCAAAGGAAAGAAATAGGTATCTGGAATTTTGCAAAAGCTCAACTAACTGAGATTGCCAAGAAGCCAAGAATATCGCGCAAGAAGGGGACGGCGAGCGCCAAATCTACATCTTCGATTGTCTTGCGCATCGAACTAACGCAAATCATCGCTTGGACAAACGTGTAAGCCGGGATGCCGGACGGGAATTGTGTTGTGTCTGGTTAGCCGGAAACGCCTCCGTTACGGTCCGAAGCCGTTCGGCGCTTTAGCTGGATGCCGATCCGATCGTTAACGGCGTTGCGAATCCGCTGCTTGCAGCCGAGGTATCGTTCCGTTGTTTGCACTGAGACATGCCCAACAAGAAACTAAATCTGGTCTATCCATTCGGAAGACCTGGTTGGTACCAGGGGTGATGTAGGGTCGCTGCACGATCCTCCACGAGGCCGCCAGCAGAACGCTCATTGCAAGCAAAGGCACCGAGCCGAGCCTCTTCCATCGCCTCCGGCGACGTCGACTTCTTATCCGAACTCCCGCCGGTGGCCCATACCTCGAGTCGGCCGATTTCCGGCCGTTTCGCCTTGGCGGCGCGTTCCGACCGAGGGCATACGTCGCGTCAAAACTTTTTCGGCGCGAATCTCTCCTCCGGGATCAGGCGCGATGCTGTCCGGATAGCGGGGCAGCCGCACGTTCCTAACATTGCGACAATAGGAAGGGAGCGCTCTTGGTGGCACAAACGAAAAATCTGCACATCTGTATTCCTGATGCCGTCATTACGGAGGCGGAAAAAATGGCAGCTGCGGAGCACATCACCCTGGATGAATTCACGCATACTGCAATCAAACGCTATCTTGATGAGTTGGGTTGGAAGGAATTTTACGCTTATGGTCATCAACAGGCACGTAAGATTGGCATCGACGAAGAGGATGTAGAACGAGTTATACACGAATTCCGCCAAGAAGAACGTGAGGGAAAGCGTTCCGAAAATGGCCGTTAGTGGTCAGCGCCAGCGCAGATACCAACATCTACATTTCCGGTTTTGAATTCGGCGGCACGCCGCGACGTTTCTTGGATCTGGCGCGCGCAGGGACATTCCGCTTAGACGTTTCCGACGCGATCACGCAAGAAGTGCTGCGAGTGCTACGTATGAAATGCGGCTATTCACCCGAGCGGCTACTGGAAGCAGAGAAAAGAATCGGCAGACTTACGCAACGCGTCAGTCCCGAGCGAACGCTCGATGTCATCGCCGCCGATCCCTCTGATAACCGAATACTGGAATGCGCCGTTACCGCGAAAAGCGATTTCATCGTTAGCGGCGATACCCGTCATGTGCTGCCGCTGAGCGTCTATTCCGGCATTCCGATTGTCAAAGTCGCCGATTTTCTCAAACGATTGGGACAAAGCTAGTACATCGTCCAGTTAATCCCTTTTAGTATTGCGGGCCCTTTGTTTCTTCGGCTGTTTGGGATGAGCGGCTTGGTATTCTTTGGTGGCTTCGATGATTCTCTTTAGCTGATCGGGTCCTTTGGT
>JBARMQ010000536.1:0-17898 GCA_049802535.1 Bryobacteraceae bacterium
GTACTGAGTCCTTCCGCGCCGATCCGTGTCGAAACTACGGGAATACCTGCCGCAAACGCTTCCAGCAATTTCACCCGCACTCCGGAGCCGCTCAGGATTGGGCAAGCGAATACGGCATATCTCTCAAGCGGCTCCCGAATATCTGGAACTCTGCCAGTCAACCGAATATTGGGATGATTTGCCAGGTAGCTTAGGGAGGCTGGGGGGTCTGACCCAACCACCACAAAGGTAGTATTGGGCCGCTGCGATAATACGTGCGGCAACACTTCGTTGGTGAACCAATTCAGCGCCTGCACGTTGGGAACGTGTTGGAAACTGCCAACGAACAAAATAGTGTTCGCCTCCCGGTTAGCGGTCACATAGCGATACCGCTTGGTGTCGATTCCTGATCGAAGCCCGCTGTCTATTCGTGACCGGAGCGCCGGCTCAAAGCTAAGAAGATATTCCGTATTCGCGGCGCTGCACGTTTGCACCCTTGTCATTTTGGGCAAGAGCCGCAATTCGTACCGCAGCATCCTCGCATATTCAAGCAATGCAAAGAAGCGCTGCGCAAAACCAGACCACGCGCCGAGACCCCGCCACAGAGACTGAAAGAAGATGTCGTGTTCGAACAGGAAACAAGGAATGTGTTTAAATTCGCCTGCGAACTGGCCCAGCACCGTGTACTCCAGTTGCACCACATCGACTCGTTCGAGGAATATCGTTCGATGAATAATCCATTCGAAATCGCGGTGATAAAACTCTCGGACCGCATGGGGCAATAATGTCGCGGGTTTCTCCGGCGGTAACGACGTTCTGAAGACGTAGTGGGCCGATGCGCACATAGTTCCCAGCGGCGCCTGCCTTGCGAGTTGGTCCGCCCGATCTAAGTAGGACACCAGGTGGACATCAGCGAGTTGTGTCAGCGCTTCCAGCGTCTGTTTCATAAACACAGCCCCGCCGTGGATGGGTGGTTCAATCGGGTATGGCGATGCAAACAGAACGCTTAGCCTGTCGGTAACCGGCGATTGCCCCGCCACGAAACGGTCGCGATAGTAACCGCCTCGCGGCCGCCGGAGCGCCTCAATATCAGTAATTGACGCCAATGAACGAGCGCGCCACCGGGCTGCGGCAACTTCTGGTAGTTGCAGAAAAGCCCGTGCCAAGCCGCTCGGCGTATATCTTCCATTTGCGTTTCCCGTCACAACGGCAAGCGTGGAACTTGTCAGGCAGCGTACGAGATGAGCGCTCAACATGCTCCATTGATGAACGTTCTTCCAGCAGTACAATACGACGTTCTTCTTCAGAACGCCTTCGATGTAGTGCGGCGAAAACGTCTTTCCAATCGTTCCCCGGTGCTCATGAAATACCGCGCTGGCAGGTTGATAGATCAGTTTCCATCCACGCTTCCACGCCATCAAGCCAAGGTCTGTGTCTTCGTAATAGAACGGCCGTAACAACTCGTCGAAGCCACCTAATTCCAAAAACTTATCGCGGTCAAAAGCGCTGGATCCGCCTCCCGGATACGCGCAAGGAAATGGTACCTGTATGCTCGCATCGTCGCGGTGGCTGGCGCGTATGCGCCCGTCCTCCCACCAGACTTCGGTGAGACCGGTCTCCTCGCGGCGTTTGGCCGGATCGGAGAAGAAAATTTGGCAGGAGACAGAGAAAACCAGTGGATCGGCAAACGGTTCGAGAAGCGGCGCCAGGAAATCCGTCTGGACCCGCATATCATTATTTAACAGAACTACGATTCGATTCTTCGCCGCCCGGAAACCTGCGTTTGAGCCGTTTCCAAATCCCAAGTTTGTCTTTTGTGCGAGAATGCGCACTTCGGGGTAGAAAGCTCGCAGAAACTCCACGCTCTCATCAGTTGAGGCGTTGTCCACAACGATGATTTCGTTGTCCGACGATCCTTGAAAGGCCCCCACAACGGAAGGCAGAAATTTCTCGAGCAGGTCCCGGCCATTCCAATTGGGAATAACGACTGTCACGGGTGAGCGATGCAGGTTTTCAGAAGTCACCTGCGTTGATTTCCGGCCCCCGAACAGTGCGAAGCACAGGTCGCAGGCCGCCATCACAAGCGCGCTCATCAGAAGAAACAGCGGGCTGAGGAACAAGAGTCCAATTTCCGCTGCGCGGCGCGGAACGCGGCTCATAAAGGCGGCGTGTCTTCGTACAGACGAGGCCCCACGTGCAGTAGATGACCCAGCTTCAGCCATTTCGATGTTCTTACCAACTCCCGCTCGTGTGCCAGCCGGTCGGCCTTTTCTCCGATGGACGCCAGGCGCGCGCGTGTCTCGTCGAACGATACGAGCTGTTCTCTCAGCCGCTGGTTTTCATCGCTCAATTGAGCCGACAATACTCCGAACTCCGCCGCACGCTCAAGCAGCACAGCCAATTCGCTTCTCATCGTTTGCCCCACGTTGGAATGTTCCGCCAGTTCCACGTCCAACCGTTGAGCCCAGGCTGTTCGCTCCTCGATGACACTGTGCGCTTCCGCTAGTTCCCCATCAAGCCGCTGTGCCCACGCCGTGCGCTCTTCAACGGCTTCTTGCAGCTCTTGTATTAGCCGGCCCTGTGACTGCACCGCCGTTTCTTGCTGTTGCGCCCACCGCGTGCGCTCGAGGCAGAGTGCCTCCTGCGCCTTCGCCCACTCCGTTCGGTCTCTCAAGGTGCGCTGCATATCGTCAAGCTGAGCCACCACGCCCACTAGCTCCGTTGACTGATCTCGAAGCTCACGATCTAGCTCAAGCGCCCACTGTGTCTTTTCCTCCGCTTGCTGTTGGAACTCCGATATGCTTTGCCGCGCCTGCGCCAGTTCCTTGTCCAGCGACTCGGCCCAGTTGTTACTCTTCTCAAGGTCACGTTCGCAGCGCTCGTGTTCCTCTAAAAGTCGCAGATGGTCTGCTCGGGCCGCTGCCACTTCGTCTTGAAGAAGCCGAACGTGATGCTCACGGTCCCGCAACAGGTTCCCAGCTTCAGCTACATAAGCGAAGGCGGGCGCGGTCAGTGGTCTATTGCTGCACAGCGCAATAAAGAACTGAGCTTTTCGCAGGCTAGGGGCGGCAGCGATATAAGACGACCCAACCATGCTCGCCGCGCCTCCGAACACAACAGCCTCCTGCAAATTTTGAGCGATCACTTGAACGTGTGGGAACCGGCGGCGCAAAACTGCGTCGAATTCCGCGAATTCGAACTCGTGTACGTGGTACGGATTGGGACCTGCCTCCCTCCGCGTCTCCGTATAGTAGATCTTATTTGGCGTCGAGACCAGAAAAATTCCCCCGTCGGTCAAAACGCGGGCGGCTTCTGCGATTAGGTTCTCGTATCCCTCCAAGTGCTCAATTACTTCGAAAGCGGTGATGACGTCGAAGCCATGCAGATCCTCAGGAAAATGCGCGGCGTCCCCGACAACGAATCGGGCTTTTTGCCCATAGTGTCGCCTAGCATACTCTATTGCCTCTGCCGACACGTCAAACCCGATTGCGTTTGCGGCGCTCTCCGCGAGCAGAGCTGTTCCGTAACCCGCTCCGCAACCTACATCCAGAACCCTCTTCTCGGCCGCGAATGTAGCGGCGAACCGGTAACGCGAATAGTGCTCATTCCATAAATCTTGGTTGACCTCACCTGGAATCACTCGCTCACCGGTGAAATGTACTTCCTGAATAGCCACGCGCTTTCCCCTTATACAACATCGACTGCGTTTGTCTCGTCTCGCGAGATGACGGCATGCCGGTGCGTATGGACCTTAACTTCACTCGGCACGTGTAATTGGCCGTAAACTACCTTTCCCGTGCTTAGCATCTGGACAACAAAAGCGTTATCAACGACATCGCACATCTCGTTGCCACCATCGCTAAGAAAGACCGAAATCGCCAGACTCGCGCGATATAGCTCTGGCGGTGTGATTCGAAATGAGACCATGAGACATTCGCCCCCGGCCAATGAGGGGAGAGTACACAACTCGAGGTCCGTGTCACTGCCGGAAAAAATCATTCCCATGTGATTCCGAATAACAAAGCCGACGGTCGGTTGTTTCAAGTCTTGTTTGGCCTGTATTCGGATCTTAAGGTGAATTGGCTGCAGCGCCTCCATGTGAGACACCGGGTACCCCCTGTCGCTGAGGAGAGCCAATCCTGTGATCGCACCCTTTGCGCAGCTCGCACCCGCCCTTTCTGGCAACGAAAAGAAACGGCCGGCTGACTCCTCAACCTCGCATGCGAGAACTGGGTCCGAAACCTCGTGGTGCCGAACGGCATAACGAGCATCTCGCTCGGTCATGGCTGCCAAGTACTCATCGACTACCCGTTCCGCTGGCCCAACCTGCTTCAGTGCGCCCTGATCTAACCAAATAGCCCGATCGCAAAATTGTTTGGCTTCTGCGGCGGAATGCGAAACCAAGACGAGCGTCACGCCGCGTCCGCGCAACTCCGCGACTTTTTGGAAGCACCGGGTGCGGAATGCCAAATCGCCCACGGATAACGCCTCATCTACCAGTAAAATTTCTGGTTTGCAGTGGATTGCAACAGCGAAAGCTAGACGGACCGCCATGCCGCTCGAATAGATGCGCACAGGCTGGTCAACAAATTCTCCGATGTCGGCAAATTCTATGACTTGTCGATAGACCGTTGAGGCCTCTGAGCCGACGATACCCAACAATGAGATTCCCAACAGCGCGTTATCTCGGCCTGTAAAATCAGGATTAAAGCCGGAGCCTAACTCAAGTAAGGCTGCCACTCTGCCATCCACGCGCAGGTCGCCCGCCGTCGGAGTCAGAATTCCGGCAACGATCTGCAGCAGGGTACTCTTGCCAGATCCATTTTGGCCAAGCAGAGCAACGCTTTCCCCCTGGTGGATCTCAAACGAAACATCGCGCAAGGCGTGAAAATCCTGGTGGTAAGTTCGGCGCCGGAAGGTTAGCAGTTCGAGTAGAAGCTTGGATGGCGAGTGGTAGATCCGGTATAGCTTTGAGATTCCAGAGCACTCAATCGCCGTCACAACATGAGCCTATCACCACAACTTAGGGGAATTCTCCTATACGCGCCTGCATTTGACACGGTGCCATCGCGCTGAATACCCTGGTAGGAGCACCCTGCCGGTGTAGCTCAGGTGGTTAGAGCGACGGTCTCATAATCCGTAGGTCGCAGGTTCAACTCCTGCCGCCGGCACCACGTCTTCACGGCCTTGACTTGACGATAACCGAATAGATGCGGTCCAAGTCGCTCGGCGAGTAGTATTCTATTTCAATTTTGCCTGCTTGCTCGGACTTGGCTATCATCCGCACTCGAGTACCCAAGGCCATCGCCATTTCATCCAACGCGGCGCGTACGTTAGGATCTGGGGCTTCGGTTTCGGCATTAGAGGACTCCCGTTCAGGGCGCGGCTCAGTGGTTAACTTCTTCACCATCGCCTCCGCTTGGCGAACCGAGAGATGGTTTCTGACGATGTCATTGCAAACGTTCGCTTGCGACTCAGCATCGGTGATGTTCAAGAGCGCGCGTGCATGCCCCACACTGATCGCTCCCTGGGCAAGCTCCTGCAAGACCGCGGGGCTCAGGCGCAGAAGCCTTAGGAAATTCGTGACGGTTGAACGATCCTTTCCGGTTCGCTCCGCGATTTGCTCGTGACTGAGGCGATACTCGGACGACAAACGCTCAAAACCTCGTGCGATTTCAACTGGATTTAGATCCTCGCGCTGCAGGTTCTCGACCAGCGCCAGTCCCAAAGCCTCGTGCCGCTCCACATCACGAACCAGGGCCATGATATGTGTGAGACCTGCAAGCCGGCAGGCGCGCCACCGGCGTTCCCCGGCGATAATTGTGTATTTGCCTTGCGAATTCTTGTAAACGGCAATTGGTTGGATTAGGCCATTGGCCTGGATAGATTGAGCCAACTCCTGTAAGCGGTCGTTCTGGAAAATCTCTCTGGGCTGATCGGTGCCTGTTTGGATTTGGTCGATAGGAATCGATTGCAACATCCCTAGAATGCCTGTGTCGCCTTCCGGGAGCACGAGTGAAGCCTTGTCGGCCTGCGGCCTAGGAGGCGAGATGCCCCGAGGGAGAAGCGCTGAAAGTCCCTTACCCAGCACTTTTCGCGGATTTCGGTCGGGCTCTTTGCTCATTCGCGAGTATTTCCTTTGCGAGCTGAATATAGCTTTCAGCGCCCCTGGATCGGGGGTCGTAAGCCAGAATCGATTTGCCAAAACTCGGAGCCTCCGCCAGGCGAATAGATCTTGGAATCACAGTGCGAAAGACTTGCTTTCCAAAAAATTCTCTCAGGTCGGACTCCACCTGCTTCGTTAGGTTGGTGCGGTCGTCGTACATGGTGAGCAAAACGCCTTCGATCTCCACTGCCTGTCCGAACGATTCGCGTACCCGATCGATCGTATCCATGAGCTGCGAAATACCTTCAAGCGCGAAAAACTCACATTGAATCGGGATCAGTACCGAATCGGAGGCGACTAAGGCGTTCAACGTGAGGAGATCCAGGGCCGGTGGACAATCGATCAAAATGAATTCGTATTGATCTTTGACTGGTCGCAAGGCATCCCGCAGGCGCTTCTCGCGGTTTTCAATATCCACCAAGTCTAGATTGGCCGCTACCAGGTTCTGATCGGCAGAAACGAGCGAAAGACCTTCGACTTCAGTTGACGAAATGGCTTCCACGAGTCGCCGCTCTCGAATAAGCACATCGTAGATAGTTTGGCGATCTTCCGCTTTCTCTACACCCAGCCCACTTGTGCTATTTCCCTGCGGATCTGAATCGATAAGGAGGACGCGCGTCTCGCTTGCAGCTAAAGCTGCCGCTAGGTTGATTGCGGTTGTGGTCTTGCCCACTCCGCCCTTTTGGTTGGCGATAGAGATCGTGCGTGCCAATTAGCGTAGTTCCAATCAGCGATGATCCTAGCATGTTTCACGTGAAACGCCGTGGGGCGATGTTTCACGTGAAACATGTGTCAGATCAAGATATACGGCAAGCACCGCTACTGCTGCTGGCGTCACCCCAGAAATCCTGCGCGCTTGGCCCAAACTTGTCGGCCGCACCCGCGATAGCCGTTGCTTCACCTCGTTTGATAATCCGGGTATTCCCTCGTATGAAAATCCTGAGGGGATCTCACGCCCCTGGGACCCTTCCAACCGAGTGATTTGCTTTTCCTGCTGCCCTATATAACCGGCGTACTTCACTTCCGTTTCAATTGTGTCGAGGACACCATGAACCAAGGAGTGGTTCAACTTCCCTTCGATCCAAGATGAGATTTGACAAATCCTTGCCTCCGGCCGCCTCAACCAAACCGCCAGTGTCGGATTATCGTCGCCGCCATTAAAAAGAACGCCCTGGGCCTCTCTCACTCGTGTCCTGTCAAGGAGCGACTCAATCTTTGCTCGCTGCTCGGCTTTTTTCGTAAACAGAGACCAGCGCTCGTTATTAACTAGGCCTGCCGCTCGACCCAGCGGCGTTAGCCGCTCATCGGCATTATCAATTCGCAAATGCAGCCGAAACTCCGCCCGCGACGTGAACATCCGATACGGTTCGTCCGCGCCCTTGCTGATCAAATCATCAACCAGAATCCCCGTATACCCCTGTGACCTTTCAATCACCACCGGCGCGGTTTGCGCGATAGACTTTGCAGCATTTAACCCTGCCACTAGACCCTGGCAACCAGCTTCTTCATATCCCGATGTTCCGTTAATCTGCCCCGCCAGGAAAAGTCCACGTATCGATTTCACTTCTAGACTATGCGTCAGTTCGCGCGCGTCGATGGCATCGTACTCAATCGCATAACCCGGCCGAATCATCTCCGCCTGTTCCAACCCAGGAATCGAGGCCACCATTAAACTCTGGACGTCGATCGGCATGCTGGTCGACATCCCGTTAACATACACTTCGTTCGTGTCAATGCCTTCCGGCTCCAGGAAGATTTGATGACGGCGGCGCTCGGGAAATTTGACGATCTTATCCTCGATCGATGGGCAATATCGAGGTCCAACTCCTTCAATTTGCCCGCTATAAAGCGGCGAACGGGCAATACTCTCGCTCAGAATTCGGTGGGTTTCCTCTGTTGTGTATGCCAGATGACAACAAATCTGGTCTCGATCAATGCCTGTAGTCATGAACGAGAACGGTGTCGGTGTCGGATCTCCAGGCTGCGGTTCAAATCGCGACCAATCGATGGTCCTCCCGTCCAGCCGTGGCGGAGTTCCCGTCTTCAGGCGCGTCCAGCTCAGACCCAGGTTCCGCAGTTGGTAAGCCAGCGTATTCGAAGCTGGTTCTCCATTTCTTCCACATTCGTATTTGGTCTCGCCGACATGGGCCAAGCCATTCAGAAAAGTCCCTGTTGTGACGATCGACGCTTCCGCAGTCAACTCACGCCCGTCCTTCAAGCGCACGCCGCATGCTCGCCGGGGGAGTTCGTTTGGTAAAAACAATAATTCGGCCACTTCACCCTGAACAATCCGCAAATTGGGTTCGTTTTCGAGAAGTGCCCGCATCTGCACCCGATACTGCTTCTTGTCGCACTGTGCGCGAGGCGACCAAACCGCTGGCCCCCGGCTTGTGTTGAGCAAACGAAATTGAATGCCGACAGCATCCGTCAGTTCGCCCATAATTCCGCCGAGCGCATCAATTTCTCGGACCAAATGGCCCTTGGCGATGCCCCCGATCGCCGGGTTGCACGACATTTGCGCAATCAAATCGAGGTTCATCGTCACCATGGCAGTCCGCAGACCCAGCCGCGCGCACGCCCTCGCAGCCTCGCAGCCGGCATGCCCTGCACCTACCACAACAACCTCGTACTTCTTTACCTGCACATCCAGTATTCTATCTTTGGACCGCACATCGGAGGATTTTTAGCCATTTGAGGGTACTCATCATCGGCGGCGGGGGGCGTGAGCACGCCCTTGCGTGGAAGTTATCGCAATCGCCCTTAATCTCGAAAATTTACGCTAGCCCCGGAAATCCGGGTATTGCCGCATATGCGACCTGTCTTGACTCCCCGGCCGAGATCACTGGTTGGGTTCCTCTAGCGCAAGCGCACGGAGTAAACCTGACCATCGTTGGCCCCGAAGCTCCTCTGGTAGAGGGAATTGTCGACCACTTCCGCCGCCGTCGCCTCTGGATACTTGGCCCTAGCCGTGCCGCTGCCAGATTAGAAGGCAGCAAAATCTTCGCCAAACAGTTCTTTGAGCGCACTGGCATCCCGACCGCCCGGTCGATCCAGGCGACCTCGACAACAGAAGCGCTTGACGCCCTCAAACACTTCGGCTTGCCCGTCGTGATCAAGGCTGACGGGCTCGCCGGCGGCAAGGGTGTCGACGTCGCCGCAACGGAAGCGGAAGCCAAATCCGCCATCGACCGCCTCGGCCCCAACTTGGTCGTTGAAGAATTTCTCGAAGGAGAAGAAGTGAGCTTAATTGGCCTGACCAACGGCCCGATGTTTCTTCCTTTCGCGCCTTGTCAGGACCACAAACGCCTGCTCGATGACGACCTAGGCCCAAACACGGGCGGTATGGGCGCATATTGCGATCGTAGAATCCTCACTTCCGCCGAACAGAGCCTCATCTTGGAACGCATCATGTTGCCGGCCATCCGGAAAATGCAAGAGGAGGGTTATCCCTTTGCCGGGTTTCTGTATGGCGGCCTGATGATGACCGCTTACGGGCCAAAGGTCCTCGAATTCAACGTCCGCCTCGGCGACCCGGAGGCGCAAGCCTTACTGCATAGCTACAGCGGCGACTTCGCCGAGCTTCTCAACATGGTCGTTACTGGCACCGGCGGCATCCGGTCGCGCCCTTGGTCGCAGCCATCTGTATGCGTGGTCTTGGCTGCCGCTGGCTATCCCGGCGGTCCCCGCAGCGGCGACCCGATCACCGGGATCGAAAAGGCGGAGGGTTTGGGCGCAAAAGTTTTTCAGGCCGGGACGGCGAGGTCTGGCGATAGCCTTGTGACTCACGGTGGCCGTATCCTTGGCGTGACGACCTCGGGCGAGACCCTACAATCCGCCATCGACAATGCATACCGGGCAGCTGCGGAGATTCATTTTGACGGCATGCAATACCGCAAAGACATCGGCCAGAAAGGCCTTAGCCGCTGGTAAACTACCAATCAGACACCCTCGTGCGGGGACGTAGCTCAGATGGATAGAGCGGCCGCCTCCTAAGCGGCAGGTCGGCAGTTCGAATCTGCCCGTTCCTACCACCCCGTCATTGCAGCTGAGTAAGGTCAATTGTGACCGTCGTTGAACCGGCATCGGCGATGCGCTCTTGATTCCACACCAGAGAAAGCTCCATTTTGTCCACGTACGTCTCGATATCGAATGCCTCGAAGACCTCGCATCCAAATCTCAAAATCACTGCCGCGATCTTGGTCCTGAGGTCGCTGGGCTTAACAAGCGGGCGCTTCAAACGCCTGACTTCGTCTTGAATCTCATCACAAAGCTTGCACAAGTCCAACAATTCCCAAAGGCGCAGCTTCGAAGTATGACCTGGATCAGTACAAAGGGGGCGTAATTGGAGCACGGATGTCCCTCCAACTCGTTCGGGCCCAGGACGGACCGACGACGCTTTGGCAGTCTCAGCGCCCACCAAGTAAACTGCTCGCGGATGGCAATCTGCACTCCAGCTAGGAGTTGGGCCTAACACCTCGGCTTTGAAACGAGGCAATACGGGAAAGAGAAATTCCCATTCGTCCGTCTTCAACAACCGGGTCGCCTCTCGCGGTCGACACGGCCTCATGTCGTCAAACGACCCAGCCGCCTCAATTCCGGAAATAATCGGAACGTTCGCCGCAGCACCCAAGCTCGCGAGCGATCCGGCCAAATCGCCATCTTCCGGGCTGTGGGTTAGCTCAAAATCGCAAAGGACGCATCTTACGGGTTCGCCTCCAAACGTCCCCGCCGCTTGCGCGAAGAGCTTTTTATACATTGCGCAGTCTTCGACGTTCGGAGCACGCTGAACATCTCTTAGGACATCGCGCTTTGTCACGTCCAGCACGATGACTCGATACATATCCTCGTTCCCAAGCTGCTCGACCAGCCATCGGATGCTTTCCCAAGTTCCCGTCAGGTTTTGATACTGTTCGCTGCTCAAGACAAAGTCCGCGAGCATCGCCGCCAGTTCCGGGTCAAAGCGCTGGACACTTAACTCTGCGGTTATCGATTCTCGTGCAAAGGGCGTCGCCTCGCCGAATCTAAGGAGCACATCTTGGTTCCCGTCGCTGTTGGGAATGGGCGCGCTCAAGCGAACTGCTGGCCGTAAGTGTCGAAACAGGGTAGAGATCGAGTTCTTGGTGACCGTCACAAACCGCCGATTCTTCATCATGGGCAGCGGGTTAGGCTGTTGGCCCGAAAGGTCGGCGAGAACCGCGACTACAAAAGGGTGGCGCCCAGACATCATCGGAGATCTACCTCATTACAGGAATTTCAGTAGCACGCCAACTACCACTGAAGAATGGCGCGACAAATCCGGTTCGGACCAACACAATAGTCCAATACGGCCGTCATCTACTTGAATTGCACAAGCCGCTGCGATATCGTGATTCCGCACCTTAATAGCAATTCAGGAGAGTTTTGCAGAATGCATAGCTTGTTCGCTCCGTTCGCGCTCTGGCTCCAAACGACGGTAATCCCACCAGAGGCGTCGACGTACCTCTTTGTCTCTCTCGCCATCAGCGTTGCTTCGCTGGTCGTAGCAGTCCTGTTTGCACGCTACGTTACAAGTCGCGACAACGGCACTCCGGCCATGCAGAAGATTTCGAATGCCATCAAGGCGGGAGCCGAGGCGTTTCTGCGCCGCCAGAACCGAACCATCATTCTGCTCTCGGTAGTTTTAGCTGTGATTATTTTCGTCGGTTACTACGCCGGAAAGGGCGATGCCGGTCTCGCCGGTCGGATGACGCTCTCCTTTATAGTCGGTGCGTCCTGTTCTCTTGCCGCCGGATTTAGCGGGATGTGGGTATCCATTCGAACAAACATACGGGTGGCTTCGGCGGCCCGTACCAGCATGAACGGAGCTCTTCAAATTGCACTCCGCGGTGGGGCGGTAACTGGGCTTAGTGTGGTGGCCTTATCATTGCTTGGCGTCGGATGCTTGTTCTGGTTTTTCGGCGGCCTGACAAATCCGGAAGAGGTACCTGCCCAAATCGTGGCCTTCGGATTCGGCGCCAGCTTTGTCGCGCTTTTTGCCCAACTGGGTGGCGGAATCTATACAAAAGCCGCGGACGTCGGCGCAGATCTAGTCGGCAAAGTCGAAGCGGGAATTCCGGAAGACGATCCTCGCAACCCGGCTGTTATCGCGGACCTTGTCGGCGACAATGTCGGAGACTGCGCTGGCCGTGGCGCCGATCTCTTCGAGTCCACCGCCGCGGAGAATATCGGCGCCATGATCCTTGGCGTCTCCTTGTATCCGGTGTTCGGGATTAAGGGCGTTCTCTTTCCGCTGTTGGCCCGCGCCTTCGGATTGATCGCATCAATTGCTGGCGTCTTCTCGGTCAAAACCAAAGAAGACCAGGATCCAATGAAGGCCCTTAACCGCGGATTCTACGTAACCACGATCCTAGCGCTCGCTGGCTTTTATGCCGCTGTCCAGATCCTTCTGCAGGGCAACATGATGTTGTTCCTCGCCGGCGTGCTCGGCATCGTGACCAGCTTTCTATTTGTATTCATTACCCAGTACTACACCGAATATCGATTTCGCCCTGTTCAGGAGATCGCAAAGGCCTGCACCACGGGGCCCGCTACAACCATCATTACCGGATTTGCCGTTGGACTTGAGTGCGTAACGCTGCCGGTTCTTACCATCGTCGCGGCGATCCTCGGCTCCTATTACCTTGGCGCCCATGCGGGATTGACCGAAATGATGCCCGGTATCACGACGCAAGCTGCCGGCCTGTACGGAACAGCGGTCGCCACCATGGGCATGCTCTCCACAGCAGCGTATATCCTTGCCATGGATACGTTTGGCCCGATCACCGATAACGCCGGCGGAATCGTCGAAATGTCGCATCAGGACGAAAAGGTCCGGGAGCGGACCGATCGTCTAGATTCAGTCGGCAACACCACCAAAGCTCTGACCAAAGGTTATGCGATTGGCAGCGCCGCGCTGGCCGCCTTCTTACTCTTTTCCGCATACATCGACCAGGTGCGGTCTCTGCTGCATTGGGAGCCAACCCGGCCCTTCGTGATCGACATCGGCAATGTTCCTATCTTCACCGCTGCATTGCTTGGAGCGATGCTCGTTTTCCTTTTCAGCGCCTTGGCAATTCGCGCCGTGAGTCGTGCGGCGCAAACCGTAATTGAAGAGGTTCGCCGCCAGTTCAACGCCGACAGCGGCATCATGGCAGGCACCTCCGATCCGGATTACGGCACCTGCGTCGACATCGTTACGAAGGGGGCTTTGAAGGCTATGGTCGCGCCTGGAATCCTGCCGGTTGTCGCGCCCGTCGCGGTAGGTCTGATCTTCCGCTACTTTAGTAATGAGACGGCCACAACTCCGGTGGGAGCGGCAGCGGTCGCCGCATTTCTCATGGTGGGAACGATCTCGGGCGTCCTCATGGCCACCATGATGAACAACAGTGGCGGGGCGTGGGATAACGCAAAGAAATACATCGAGACCGGCGCTTACGGGGGGAAGGGTTCGCTGGCGCACAAAGCTTCGGTCGTCGGCGACACTGTCGGCGATCCGTTTAAAGACACCGCTGGGCCGTCGCTGCATGTCCTCATCAAACTGCTCAGCACCATTACCCTCGTCGCTGCGCCTCTGTTTCTATAGAAATTCTGCAGAAAAGTAACTTCGCATCAAGCTTCTTTTGCCGAAGGCGCTTTCGCAGCCACGAGCCAAAGCATTTCGAACAGCACCAACGTGAGTCCAGCGCCACCGGCCAAATACCATGGCCAAGGACCAAACACGCTTAGCACGGTCTGGCTTTCCGGTTTTTGGCAAAGATACATGTAATTGGTGTGCAACACCACATTGAGCAATCCTACGGCGACGGCATAAATGACCACCATCGCGAACGCGCGCCACATCGCGCCCTTTCGAAGTGGAGCAATCCGGCCAAAGACCAACAGAGCGACTCCGATGACAATTCCGCCATGCGACACGAAAAAATAGACGGCCGGATAGGACGGCCAAGGCGACCATAGATCCGGCGTCACCAGCGCCATGCCTGCACCAGCCAGTCCCGCAAAGTAGGAGAACTCAACTAACCACGGTACGAGCGTCCAACAGGCGATAACGGTCGTCCACAGAGAGACGTCGCACAATTGCAGGGGCAAATCCGTGACTCGCAATCCCTCGTGCGCATAAACAAAGACCCACCAAATTATTTCTCCCGCCCCGAGTACACAGGCGAGCACCTTCAACACCGTCCGGCCCTCAAACACTTCGCGCCTGCAAAGGATTGGGAGTAACGTCGCAATCAGTAAAATCGCCGCCAACAGCGATAAATGCAGTGCGCCGAAGAGGACCATGCCTGAAGACCCATCACCTCAGCAGATCGTTGAGCGCCTTGACCTTCTCAAGGTCAAACTTAGGCTTTCGATCATACGTCGTCAGGCCGTTCACTTCCTGTTCGACATCGTTTAGCTGCGTGTAGCAGATGCCGGCGAGATTATGCAGCTTCGCAATCCCCTGGTATAGCTGCGTAAGCCTTGCCATAGCGGCTTCTTGCGATTTTTCCACACCCGAGTAGCCCCAACTCTCTCTTGGTACATCCGCACTCGGCGGAACGAACGCTATACCACCAAACTCGGAAAGGTAAAGCGGGGTGCCATTGTAGGTATACCCGGGAATCAATGCTGGCCGCCCGTTTGGAGGCACCGTCTTGCTCTCGGCCGTAACGTCTTTGTATTTCCGATAAAGGGCCTCGCCCGACTTCTCGTAATCATGGATTGCAAACAGGTCCGTTTCGTCTGTATGCATCCATCCTTCGTTGTCGATGACCAACCGAGTGCGGTCAAGCGTGTGCGTGAGTTGATACAGTTCCTTCAAATAAGCCTGCTGCCGAACGTCGGTTAGGTCGGGAACTCCCCAACTCTCATTGATTGCATTCCAGATGATGATCGCCGGATGGTCGTATTCTCGCTCGACCGCAGCCATCCATTCGTCAGTAAATCGCTTCACCACGTCGTCGTCGAAAACGAAAGCGTCCGCCATCTCACCGGAAACCAGAAATCCTTTGACATCGGCCCAATAGAGGAAACGCGGGTCCGCCACCTTCTGATGCACACGCACGCCGTTGAATCCCATCGCTTGCATCAACTCAACGTCCCGCTTGATCGCATCCACCGAAGGCGGCGTCAAAATACTTTGTGGCCAGTAGCCTTGGTCCAACACAAACTTCAGGTAGACCGGATTTCCATTCACCGTCACGCGATCGTTCGCGACGCTAACTGTGCGGAATCCGATATATGACTGTACTTCGTCGATCACTGCTGTGCCGCGACGCACCCGATATGTCACGTCATATAAATGAGGCGCGTCGGGAGACCAGAGTTCCGCGTCTTTCACCGCCACATCTAACGTCGCCAGTCCAAGCTTCGTCTCGCTCTGACGCGTTACGGTCTCGTTGCCCTCCCGAAGCGAAACTTCAAATGTGAGCGCCTCCGGCAACCGGTGTGCGAGCGTTGCTTTGAAATGCGCGATGCCATCTTGTCCGGCAACGACGCGCACCTGATTCAGATAATTATCGCCCGTTGCCTCCAGCCAAACAGGCTGCCAGATCCCGCTGGTGCGCGTGTAGAAAATACTTTTCGATTTCGGCTCCCAATACTGCTTTCCGCGCGGAACACCTTGGTCGGAGGCCGGCGTCTCCACCCTCAGTGTCAGTACATTTCCATTCCGCCGGAGGCTTCTAGAAATTTCAAATGTGAACGGCACGTTACCGCCTGTGCGCGCTCCTAAGAACTGTCCATTCAGCCACACCCAAGCCCGGTAGTTGACTGCACCGAAATGCAGTAGGACATTCTTACCGGACCAGTTCTCGGGCAGCGCAATCGTGCGCCGATACCAGATCACCGGGTGGATATTCGTGTCGCCAATGCCGCCAGCCCGGCTCTCAAAGCAGAATGGGACTTCAATCTTGCGCGCTGCGGAGGACCACTTCGTCTCCCAGTGCTCGTTCAGACCTTTGTTAGAGTCGTCGAAGGCAAAATCCCACGGGCCGTCAAGCGATTTCCATGCAGTCCGGACAAATTGTGGCTGCGGGAATGCCTCTCGCCCCGCAACCTGTCCATAAGCTGGAACCATGCAGAATGTGCACGCGAAAAGGAGGACCTGACCTCCAAGCACAGCTCGCACAACTCCGCCAAAAAGTAGCTTTAATCGACTAATGCGTTCGGAAATGCACTCCCACAGCGTATCAAGAGGGCGACAGACCCGGCCAAAGGTGTCCGGCTACTGCGTTTGACACTTCGCCTTAGTCCCGCTATAGTGAATGTTTGGGTTTTGCTGAACTGGCAGCAGTGTGCACGTGCGTTCTTCTTCCGCGGCTCCCTCGTCCGTCCAACCTGTGGCAACCCCTGTAAAATAGATTCGAAGGACTTAAGATGCCAAAACGTACGTTTCAGCCGAACAACCGTCACCGGGCCAAGACCCACGGTTTCCGGGTGCGCATGAAGACCGCTGACGGGCGGGCAGTTCTTGCGCGCCGTCGTGCCAAGGGGCGTCACAAACTGACCGTCAGCGATGAGCCCGCGGTTCGCGCGGCTCATTAGGACCGGTACGCACACGACGCTCGTGTGCAGCAATGATATGCCAGCGCGCACTTCAGCGGTTCTACTTTGTGCGCCATTCCGGAATTCGCTGTCACTTCCAAAAAATAGGCGCGTTCTCAAATCACCCGAATTTCGTACTATCTACCAGAATGGAATTCGTGTGACCAGCCGTTATTTCACGGCCTTTTGCCTGAGCAATGTCATTGTTGGCGATGTTGCGCAAGCCCAAAGTCCTTCCCGCCTCGGTTTCACAGTTCCCCGCGCAATCGGCAAGGCGTGTTTACGAAATCGAATCAAACGGCGTATGCGTAGCGCCGTCCGAAATCAACTGGAGAAGCTCGCCCCAGGTTGGGCGCTCGTCTTCAACCCCAGGCAAAGTGCCGCGGAAGCACCGTTCGAGGACCTTTGTCGGGAAATCGGCAGGGTGTTTCTGAAATGCAAACAGTCCTGATCGCCCTCTTGCGTGTATATAAGCTGTTTCTCTCGCCTCTCCTGCCTTCCGCGTGCCGCTTTTACCCGACATGTTCGGAATACATGGCGGACGCTATCGCGAAGCATGGAGCCTTTCGCGGCGTCTGGCTGGGCGTAAAGCGCCTGTGCCGATGCCACCCGTTTCATGAAGGCGGCTATGACCCGGTCCGTTAGTCCCTTAGCGGCCGATGATGCCCAACTATTTCGTTCCTTAAGCGAAGTGGCGCTTGCTGTCCCGTTGTGCGCGATCTAAAACAAGAGTTTCTAAAATGCCATCTATCCCCGGTAATGTGAACCCCCAGCCGCCATCACTTGAAAAGCGTTTGCCGATCGCGCTGGCCCTGATGATGTTGGTGCTCCTGGTTTCGCAATACATTTTTAAGCCTGTTCCTGGGCCTAAGCCCGTCACTCATATTGACAACAAAACAGCCGCTGCGGCCGTGACGGCAAAACCCGCGGTGCCGGCAAAGGAAGTCCCCCCGGCCGAGCCGGCAGCCCCAGGCCAGGTTCAAGCGAGTGCCGAGATCACCACGTATATCGACACCAGCTTGTATCAAGTTATCTTCTCGAACCGCGGCGGGATTGTGAAGAGCTGGATATTAAAGGACTATCCCAGCGACAGCGGAAAACCCCAACAGCTAATTAACCAAGCAGCGACAGCCGTGCCCGCTCCGTTTTCTCTTCAGTTGATCGATGCCAAGATCGATGTCGATCCCAACACCGTCCTGTATCAAACC
>JBARMQ010000537.1:0-3856 GCA_049802535.1 Bryobacteraceae bacterium
CATGCGCCCCAACATCGCCGAACGCGCGGTCTCGACTCCCAGGGCAATTTGATTATGCGGTTGGCCGCTCACGATGCTCTCGATAAAGCCTTTGTCCTTCTCCGCGTCCGCCTGCGCTAGATTATCCGTGAAGACGCCATTTGCCGCAAATTGTGCATTCCCTTGCGCCGCGGGTGCATCGCTCTTCCATTCCCAAGGATTCTCGCCCACAATGCGCATCGGCCCGGAGTATGGAGATTGCGAATACCCGGTGCTTCCAAAAACCTGCTCGGAAACGTCGAAGTCGCCAGCCGCGCCATACTGCTTTGCGTTCAAGCTGACGTGGATATCGTTGGGATAAGTGAAATTCGCCTGATAGTTATCGTAATTATTCCCAAAATGAGTCAGTACGCTGCGTGCGCCAGTCGCATACGCGAGTACGGGATGTGATCCCAGTACCCAGTTGCAGATATCGACCACGTGAATATCCTGCTCAACGATGATGTCGCCCGATAAGACCAAGTCCCAATTCCAGTTCCGCAAGCGCAGCTCGTCCTTCGACATGCCCGCTGGGCGATCCGGATAAGTAATCGCCGGCGCGTAGTAATGCGCGGAAATGCTGACCAGTTTGCCGATTGCTCCGCCCTGAACACGCTCCACCAGCGCTTTGAATGGTGGCGCACTGCGAATCTGGAAGCCGACATCTACGCTCTGCTTACCGCTCACTTTTTTGGCGATCTCGAGCGCCCTTTTTGCCTGCGCCTCATCGACGCCCATTGGCTTTTCGCAGTAAGTATGTTTCCCGCCCGCAACGGATGCCGCCAAATGTTCCACGTGGAAGAACGGCGGGGTCGAAATCTGAATAGCGTCGATCTCTTTCGACTCGGCCATCTCGCGATAGGCATGCGGCCCCCGGAACATCAGGCTCGGATCGGGGCCCGAGTATCCCAGCGAGCTCGCCACCCCGTCGAACGTCTGCTTAGCGATCGCTAATTTGTCGGCAAAGATGTCGCCCAACGCAACCACCCGCGCCGTCGTATTCTTCGAAAACGAAGTTGCGACCGCTGTCCCTCGACCCCCGCATCCCAACAATCCCAAGCGCACCGCCGAGTTTGCCTGATATCCACGAACCGTCTGCGGCTTCAAAATCAGTAATCCCGCCGCCGTGCCCGCCAAAAATTGACGCCTATCGATATCACTCATATCTCAAGACTGTATCGAATCGTTGTCCACCGGAGCCGTATCGGACATCGCTCGCCGCGTCGGCAAGAGATAATTAGTCGGAAACCTCCATGTCGCAGCTTCGCAAAATTCTAAAGCAGCTCGGCAAGCCCGGCATCGCGTTTATCGTTGCCGTCCTCATTTACATGACTGCGTACGCCTTCGGCTGGAATCTTGTTCTGGCCTTTGCGTCCCTCGCTGTTATCGTGCTCGGCGTGTGGCAGGGAATCCGGCTGGTGCGTTTCGTCATTCAGCATTCCTTGTGGAGTCTTCGTAATCGGCTGCTATTTGTGTACGCCCTCATCGGCGTGCTGCCCATCGTGCTTATTCTCGTCCTGATCGGCCTAGGCGCTTGGGCATTCATGAGCGAACTAGCCGTCTATCTGGCTAACTCCGAACTGGACCGCCGCATTGCCACGGTCGCGCGCTCCGCCAGCGAGTTCGAAGATGTTCCGCCCAACGCCCGCAACTTTGTCTCACAAAAGATCATTGATTCCGAGCACGAGCAAGGCTTGCCGGGAATGTTCTTCAGCGTCAAAGACCAAACCGGAACGCATAGCTATCCGCCAAGCATCGCGCCGCTGAAGACACCTGCGGGCTGGGGCAATGTTCATGGCCTCCTCTATCGTGCCGGCAAGTTCTATGCCTGGTCTCACATCCTTCACAATGGCGAGGAGATCACGGCGTTGGCGCCGCTCCCCGATAGCTTGGTTGCCAATCTTGTCCCGCGCCTGGGTGAGATTGCCATTTTTGAAGGAGGTCAAAGTTCCGAGAAGGGAGCGGATTCGAAAAGAGCGAATTACGACATCAGAGAAGGAGGAGATTCGGGCATCTCCTTCTCATCCAAAGATATTCCGCGGCATAATGGCCGAGTTCCGCCGCCCGTGAACCGTTTTGACATCCTCGTCACGGGCTTCACTTCCCGTCCCCATTTCGATTGGAGCCGGCCGGGACGGACTCACGAAGGCTACTTGACCGTCGTCTCTCGTCCCTCCGCCATACTTCACGGATTTTTCACGAGTAGTGAAACCTACCGCGGCATTCTCTTCGTTGCAGTCGTCGTAGTCGCAGGCCTGTTTCTGCTCGTCGAATTGGTAGCGCTCGTCATTGGTGTTTCGCTCTCAGCCCGAATCACAGGAGCCGTCAATCAGCTCTATGAGGGAACGCGCCGGGTGATCAAAGGCGATTTTGAACACCGCATTTCCATCCGTAGCCGTGACCAACTCGGCGAACTGGCTGTCTCGTTCAATCAAATGACCGGCACGCTGGAGCGCCTCGTTTCAGTTGAAAAGGAGAAGGAGCGCCTCCAGACGGAGATTGAAATTGCCCGCGAAGTCCAAAACAATCTCTATCCAAAGGAAGCGCCGCCTAACGCCGGGCTGAAGCTGACCGTTCGCTGTGAACCCGCCAGGATGGTATCCGGCGATTATTACGATTACCAGTCCGTCTCGGAGAGCAGGACCACCTTCGCCATCGGCGATGTCGCGGGCAAAGGCATTTCGGCCGCCTTGCTTATGGCGACATTGCAAGCCGCTCTACGCGCCCAAATCAGCAATTGCGAAAACAGCTCGGGCAGAGCCACGCTAGAATCCGCGGCCCTCGTTTCTCAGCTGAACCGCCAGATCTTTGCGCACACGGCGCCCGAGAAATACGCCACATTCTTCTTCGCCCTATTCGATGAGTCCACTCGCACCCTCACCTATACCAATGCCGGACACCTCTCGCCGCTCTTGCTTCGATCGGGAACTGTCATACGGCTCGACACCAATGGAATGGTGGTGGGCGCCTTCCCCTTCGCCAAGTACGACGAAAGCCGCGTCGTCATGGAGCCCGGCGACCTGCTGGTTTGCTACACCGACGGGATCACTGAGCCCGAAAACGCCTATGGAGAGGAGTTCGGAGAACACCGTATGATGGAACTCATTCAAAGAAACGTTCACCGCGACGATTGCGACATCGTCGGCACGGTGATGGAAGCGGTTCGCAATTGGACCGGAGCAGCCGAACTTTTCGACGACATGACGCTTCTGCTGGCCCGAAACGTTGAGGCCAAATGAAAGTCCTCACCGTCGCTCAAATGCGGGAGGTAGACCGCCTCACAATTGAGAGCGGCATACCCGGCCTGATCCTGATGGAAAATGCCGGCAGCCGGCTGGTCGACTTCCTGATAGAGTCGTTTTCCCCGCTGCGCGAACATCGAATCACCGTGGTGTGCGGGAAAGGGAACAATGGGGGAGACGGCTTCGTCATCGCTCGCCAACTCTTTTACCGCCGGCTTTGCCAATCGGTCGAGGTCATTGAGTTGTTCGATCCGGAAACCTTGACCGGTGACGCCCACGAGAACCGGAAGATGCTCGCGGCATCCGGCTGTCCGATCTCGCAAAAATTACCAAACGAACCCAGCTTCTCTACGCTCGTGATTGACGCCGTCCTCGGCACCGGCCTGACCGGCTCGGCTAAAGGTCCGGCGCTCGATGCCATTCAAGCCATCAACCAGCGTTTTCCCTTGGCGCGTAAAGTATCCGTCGACATCCCATCCGGCTTGCCATCTGAAGAAACGAACCCAACCGGGGAATACGTCCTGGCCGACTGCACCGTCACCTTCACGGCTGCCAAACGAAGTCAGGTCCTATCGCCCACCTACGAGCGCATGGGC
>JBARMQ010000538.1:0-5361 GCA_049802535.1 Bryobacteraceae bacterium
CCTCGGGATCGGGCAAGCGCACCGTGGCATAGACGCGGTCGCCACCGTTCCAGATGATATCCCGGTAAAAGGATTCCGGTTTCCGGAAACCCGTGATGTCCAAATCACCGCAATACGAACCGAACCATGGATACCCCGGAAACAGGAGATTCGGAGCTGAAGCGGTCCCACTGAATGGACTCTTGCCATCTTCGCCCATCTTTGTTGTGAAGACTCTGACAAAACGGTTCATTTGTTCCGCTTGCAAAGCCTGTTTGGGAGTTCCCTCGCCCCAAGCGCCAATTCCGGATTCGCCGAGGTAATCCATTGAGGTCCAAACAAATTCACCGATGATGTACGGATTGTCGTGCACCAGTTGCCACTGTTCGAAAGCATCGGAGGGGAAGGACTCGGTCGTCATCATGATGCGACTCGGAACACGCGCGTGATCCTTAGCCTGATTGGCTGCCAGATTGTAGTTGTACCCTCCGATATCCACCTTTGCGAAGACGGCGTCCGTGTCGGGTGTGTAAGTGGCGCCCGGAAATGCTTCCGTAAGTGGTCTGGTGCTGTCGAGCGACCGGATCTCATCTGAAAGCTTCTTCGCGATGGGAGCTCCCTGAGGAGTCCAAGCTTCAGGGATTTCGTTGCCAATCGCCCAGATGACCACAGACGGATGATTACGGTCCCTGAGGACCATGGAATCCAGGTCCCGTTGCCACCAATCGTTAAAAAACCGCGCGTAATCGTATTTGACCTTCGGTCTGGTCCAAACATCAAACGAGTCTTCGAGCACGAGCAACCCAAGGCGGTCGCAGGCATCGAGAAAAGCCGGTGACGGTGGATTGTGCGCTGTTCGAACGGCGTTATTGCCCGCCCCTTTTAGTAGCTCAGCTTTGCGCTCTTCCGCGCGGTCGAACGCAGCCGCCCCAAGCGGACCATTGTCGTAATGAACGCTTCCGCCATGCAGCTTAATCGGTTTGCCGTTCAGTTCGAACCCGCGGGCTGTCGACCATGCGAGGGAGCGAATGCCGAACGTTGTGGTGACTTCGTCCACGACCTTCCCGCGCTGAATGACTTTCGTAACGGCACGGTAGAGCCGCGGCGTTTCAGGAGACCACAGTTCCGGATTCGGAACCGAGACGCTTTGCTCTAGATCGGCATCGTGCATCGCGGCGAGCGGCGTCGATGAACGCGCGGCTCCCGCTTGGGTGGCACCTGGAGCGATGATTGTGGTCTCAAGGATGACATCTGTTGCTTTCGTCAGTTCGTTCGCAACTCGAGCGTTTAGAACGATCTTCGCGTGTGTATCTGAGATTTCCGGAGTGGTGACGAACACGCCACAATGTGCAATGTGGACGGGATCGGTCACCACGATGCGAACATACCGGTAAATGCCCGAACCGCTGTACCAGCGGCTGTTCGGTTGCTGTGAGTTGTCCACAAGCACGGCGAGGACGTTAGCCTTTCCAAATGCAAGGAATGGTGATAGGTCGAAAGCAAAGCTTGTGTACCCGTATGGGTGCGTGCCGAGCCCATGCCCATTGAGATAGACGGTCGCATTCATGTAAACGCCGTCGAACTCTACACTGATCCTCTTGCCTTTCCAGGTCTTCGGAGCATCGAACGTTTTGCGATACCAACCGATACCAGCCGGAAAGTATCCACCACCCGGGCCCGTCAAGTTCTTCGGATCGGGCGTTCCTTCGATGCTCCAATCGTGTGGAACGTTTATCGTTCGCCAAGACTTGTCATTGAATGTTAAGGACTGCGCTCCGGCGGGATCGCCAAGACTGAACTTCCAATCGAAGTCGGCCGTAATTTGCAGGCGATGCGCGGCGGGCATTTTGGCCGCCATCGCGGACACGCAGAGCAAAAAGCTCAAAACCTGAGCTGCTCGGGATACGATCGGTTTTGAGGAATGACCGCGTTCAAGGTTCTTCTCGAGGTTGCAATATTTCAAAGCTTTGGCTTTCTTGATTCTAGAAATCTCCGGAACAGGTGCGGTATTACTTACGCGGGAAGCAGCGCATTCATTTTCTTTGCGATGGTCCGGGCAGCGAAGGCCGGATTCAACCGATACAGTTTGTCCATCAGCATTGCGTCTTTGCCCACAAAAACTTGGAATGCGTCACGCTCGATACCACGTACGATGATTTGCGCTGCCTTACTTGGCGGGAGCGCTTTCATGGTCCCTTTTTGTCCGCTCTTTCTCGGGGCGCTCACGTCTGAATTTGTGAGGATGTTCGTTGCAACGGCCCCTGGAAACACGACCGTTACATGAACATTCGTATGGATCAGTTCGGAGCTCAGTCCTTCCGACATGAGTTTGACCGCGGCCTTTGCCGCTCCATATATGGTCTGCCCCGGTACCGGAACGAACCCGCCCATACTGGATATGTTGACGAGGTGTGCTTCAGGGCGTTGGAGCAAGTGCGGCAGGAAAGCCTTGATCATGTACAGCGTGCCCATTAGATTAACGTTGAAAACGCGCTCAATGACCGGGAAATCGAGGTCGCATATCCTCGCGAAAGGCTGTACGATGCCGGCGTTATTGATAATGCCGTCCACACAGCCGAAGCGGGCCAATACCTGAGCAGGAAGCGCATCGACCGCTGGCCGGTCGGATATATTTGCCACGAAACTCGCGAAGCGAGTCTTGTGCGACTCGGCCAAGCCCTCGGTTTCCTGGAGCGCCTTGGGATTCAGATCGACTCCCGCGACGCGTGCCCCCTTTGACAGCAAGTGGAGCACCAGCTCACGGCCAATTCCACTTCCCGCGCCAGTGACGAGGAAGACCTTATCATGCACCTTCATTGTTTACCCCAGCAGTTAATTACGCGGATCTCTACCAGTACCGCTTCTTCAAATCGGCGATCTTTGGCGCTCCCGGCTATGCAGGGCTGCCCATTTTCCGATAAGCGGGCATGGCTGAGCCGTGCGCGACAGCTGGCGTTCATGCGGCTGCTTTCAGGAAGGGTCGCCGGTTTCAGAGGAACTCAATCAGTGGCACGATGTTGCCCGCTGTTGGCCATGATCGGAAACTCTATTTATTTCGTTTGAGTCGCCATGAAGTCGCCGTCGACGGAGAATTCAGGAACGGTAGCAGTCCCGCTGATTTTGTTGTCCGCAGTCAGAGTACCTTCGTGATTAACGGTCAGCGGAGATCCGTTGTACTCACTTTTGTAGGACCAGGTGACTTTCTTTCCGTCGACTTTACCGGTGATGTTCACCGATCCGTCGTCAGTGGTGCACGTTCCAGTCAAATCGGCATCTTTCTGCACGAAAGTGCAATCGGAATCGCTCTCGTTTCCCGCCATGCTGGTATGCACGCGCCATTTCCCAGCGACCGAGGCGTTATCGGCAGCCACCGCCAGAGCGACGGCGGAGATCAAAAGAAGAATTGTTTTCAAGGGAAGAACCTTTCTACAGGCGATGTGAGCATCGAGCTCTGAGATCAGTTTATGTGACACTAAGTGCCATGTCAACACCGAAGAGCACTTAATTTTGGGGTTTGGCGGCCAGTAGTTGGCAAAGTCTTCAGTGCTAGTGACACTTGACACCGTTCCGGCACCAGGTGCAGATGTGGCCCTCAAGCGCTTTTTGTGTTAACGTTCTGCTAGGTGCCCAAATCCCTTCTACGATTCGAAGACAGCAACGCGACACAACCAACAGCAACGGTTGTCAGTTTGAACGAGCGGAAACAAACCCTCGTTCGAGACACCATATGGGAGGCGGCAATCGACCTTTTCGCCGAGAAGGGGTTCGACGAAACCACTGTCGAAGATATCGCCGCTGCTGCAGGCACATCACGGCGCTCTTTCTTCCGGTATTTTGAATCGAAGAGCGATCTGATGGCGCAGCCGATCGTGAGCTATGGAACCTCACTCACTGACTCATTACGGGGTGGTCCTGTTACCTACAGACCTGCAGAAGTGTTGCGATACACGCTCCTGACCGTCGCCAAAGCTTCGGCGGCCAACCCGCGAACTAAGAAGGTTATGGAGATCGCGGCGAAGTACCCAGCCGCGAGACAAGCCCAGATCGCTCGATTGGCCGAAGTGCAGGATCAAGTGGCCGCGGCTTTCACGGAACGCTTCAAGAAGGGCTCGAAGGACCAAACAACCGCGCGGGTTCTCGCTGCTCTCACGCACTCCCTTCTCAGCGTTACATTCCAGAATTGGTCTGACAGTGGCCAGGGAGATATAGCGATTTCGCTGAAACACGTACTGACAAGGTTGTGCGACGTCGCTTGCATATCGGCTGAATCGGCTCACAGCAAACGCAGGAGGTGAAACACTTGCGTTCGGCTCGCCGTCAATCAGCAGCACTATTTCAATAAACGTTCACTCGCAAATGTGGCTCTGGTTTGGCCGCAACGTACCCAGGTCTGGCATCCGGCTCTTGCCCGGAACACCGAAGCGCTTCAGGGCTACTATTACGCGCTGCTTGAGGCCCGCATTCCCTTCGACCTTGTGCACGACGAAGACATAACGCCCGAACGGCTTGCTGAGTTCAAGGTCGTCATCCTGCCGAACGTGGCGCTCCTGTCCGGCGACGCGTGCGCCGCTCTAAAGCAGTATCACGCAAACGGTGGCTCGCTAGTCGCCACGTTTGAGACCTCCCTCTACAACGAATGGGGCGAACCCCGCAAAGACTTCGCGCTCGCTGAGGTCTTTGGTGCATCCGTCAAGGGACCTGTCGAAGGGCCTCTGCAAAACTCTTACCTTCAGATCGAGCGGCGTCATCCCATCCTAAGTGGGATTGAGAACACCACATTTCTGCCCGGACCCATCTTCCGGGTTCCCATCCACGACATCCCCGATCCTGTCCTGACTCGCATTCCGCCCTATCCCGCTTACCCGCCCGAATTTGTTTTCCCGCAATCCACCGCCACAGTGGGTCCCGCCGTCACATTGCAAGACGGCGCAGGTCGCGTGGTCTACTTCAGCGACGACATCGATCGAACATTTTGGCGAAGCTGGAATCCCGACTTAGGTCGTATCTTGTCCAACGCAGTGCGATGGGCCGCGAAAGACACATTGAATGCGACGGTTACCGGAGCAGGACTTTTCGACGTCTTCTACTGGGAAACCGAACCTGGGCTCGCGCTCCATCTCGTCAACTACACCACGCCCGCGCTCATGAAAGGGCCAGCCCGCGCCATCTCCCCGGCTGGTAAGCAGGACGTCCGGCTTCAGATGCCTCCAGGTTTCCATCCGGCGAAAGCCACCACGCTCAGCACCGGCAAGGATCTGCCGTTTCAAATTGCCGGATCTGAATTGGTCTTTACCGTTCCTCAGGTCGGTGAATATGAGGTCGTAGCCTTTACGCGCGCTTCGATCTGATATTGAAAACGCCGCCTTGCCGTGGCCTTGTAAC
>JBARMQ010000539.1:0-5820 GCA_049802535.1 Bryobacteraceae bacterium
TCGGCGCTTCAGGATCGCCCGCGATTTTTCGAAATCTTCCGTGTCGCCGGCCGCCGTATCATTCGCAACCAGGCGCTCGCCATGGTGAAATCGGAATACCCGCGCGCCTTGACGGTCTCCATTGCGAAATTTCTGCAATCGCTATTAGCCACAACTCCGGCGACTTCAAATCTTCACATGGTCCCGCGCCGGCAACGGCAACCGGCGAACGACAAACCGCCTCCTGTCCCGTTGGCGCAGGCCAAACCCTGAAATGCCGCGCTCAGAAATACAACTTCATCGCGAATTGAAGGATTCGATTCGTCCCTAATTGTCCTGGTCCAGTCGATTGCGTGCCGGTTATGCGTCCATACGTACTGCTGTTCAGCGCCAATGTCGGATTAGCGAAATTGGTGTGATTAATCACGTTGAATCCGTCGCAACGAGCCTCCAGCCGCCATCGTTCTCTAAAACTGAAGATACGGCTTAACGACGCGTCGAATTCAAGCGTGCCCGGGCCGTCCACCGCGTTGCGTCCCAGGTCTCCAAACGTGCCGGTGGGATTTGGCGTCAGCGCCGCGGGGTTTAAATATTGCGGCAGATTCGGGCCCCAATTTGCATTGACAACAGGGATGCTGGGGCTCACGACGTTGGGCCGGTCAAGTCCGACACCGGTTTTTGAATTGTCAACGCCCGACGTTATGTTGAACGGTAATCCGCTGTGCGCTTCGACAATTGGCGCCAGTTGCCAATTTCCCAAGATTTTGCCCCAAAACGGACCGCCGATGTGAGGGCTCGTCGCGACGAACGATGCATTGAAGATCTGTCGCACGTCCATGTCGCATGGCCCGTAATCTTGGGCGAGGTTGTTCGGATTTTCAAAAATCGGGCCGGTGATCTCGCCCGTGAATTCTGCTTCACTGTTGCAATGCGACCAAGTGTAATTAGTCAGCACCGTGTAGTTATGGGCAAAACGATGCTGCAGGGAAGCGATCGCGCCTTCATAGTTGGCGTTGGCTCCGTCGTCCGCGATTGGCTTGGACCCGATTGGCAGCCCTTGTGTGGGATTCAGAAGTGTCAAGACGCGGCGGTTTTGTGTGCTAGCGGTGCTGCCTGGAATGTAAACGGCGGGGTTTGTTTCTTGACCGACCCAAAGATGGCTCGTCTTATTTCCCAGATAGCTAATTGTCGCCAACCAGCTATTGGCAAACTGATGTTGGTAACTCGCGTTCCAGTTGCTGATGTAGGTAGGCTTCAAGTGCAACGGCATCGTTACGTACAAGGCGCCCGAGGACGGGAAATAGGCCGTATTGATCGGGAACGGATTGCCGCCGGGATAAGTGATCCAGGGATTCGTCAATGTTCCATAGCCGTTAGCGCCGGTCGACAAGACTCCTTTCGTGTTGAGCGCCCAACTCTCATCAATCTCATCCACGTACGGTGGATTCGACTGCACTCGTTCGTCAAAAAACATTTCTGTAGTGTCATAAAGGATCGCCGCGCCCAACCGGAATGTGTCGTGGCCCCCCTTCGGCGCGAAGACTAGTCCCAAACGAGGTGCGAAGTTAGCCCATTTGTCATGGACAAACGCCTTTGGCACGCCTTGATCGCCGTAGTACAGCATCCCGGCAGGAGCCGTCGGAAACACAGAGCTATGCACGTTGTTCAGAAAATCGGGCAGGTTGAAAGTGCTTCCGCGGCCATAAACATCTTGCGGAAATAACATCGGTTCCCAGCGCACACCGCCGGTCACCGTGAAGCGGTCATTCACTCGCCATGTGTCCTGGGCATAAATACCAGGATCCGTCTGCCGGTTTGCTGTTGCCTGCACTCTGCTTTGGCTATAGGTGGACAGATAACCCAACATGAAGTCTGCTAAGTTATCGCCAGAGAATGCTTGCGTAAACCCGTAGTCACCATCTAATACGTAATTGTTGTCCGCGTTCAACTGGGTGCGAATGACATCTGCTCCGAACATGAACTGGTGTCGTCCCCGGATTAAAGTCAAATCGTCGGTATACGACCAGGTGTTGGTATTGAAGTAGGCGTGGTTGCAAGTGCCACAGTAAGTGCTGAAATGGCTGCTCACGCTCAACTCAAGAAAATTAGGATCTTGGGAATAAACGTCCGATCCGATGTTTGCCGGGCTGATTCCGGTCGCCGCCGGACCGCGATTGTCGCGGCGCCGCTCAAACGTCGCGTGAGCCGAATTCAAGGTGGTTGCGCTAAAGGTATACGTGTCACCCAAAGTTATCGTCTGTGCGCGTTCCGAATTGCCGGGGTTCGTGGTAACTAACGCATTGGTCGGCGAAAAACTGGCGTTCAGGTCATAGTTGTCGATGAAATAGCGGCCAAAAAAGCTGTGTTTTGAGTTGATCGCCCAATCTACACGGCCGATCGTCTCGTTCTCGTTCGTATTCGCCGGAATACCGTAAGTAACTTGTCCGCATCCAGTTGTCGCCGTGGGGAGGTACTGGAGCATCTTCACAGCGGACGGATCGAACAGTGACACCGGGATTTGGTTGTTCGGAAACAAGGCGCCGGTCATAGGATTTTTGAGGTTCTTAACCTGATGATTTGAGGTGCAGGTAGCGCCGTCGATCACCGAGAAATCGCCCGACTCAACAGCCGCCGTCGGTACATACGCAATGGTGGACGGCGGATTCGTCCGAACCGGCGTACCCTGATACCCGCCAAAGAAAAAGAGCTTGTCTCTTATAATTCGCCCGCCTAATGTTCCGCCCCATTGATTGCGCTTCAAGCTGTCCCGTGCGGTCGCAAAATAGCCGCGCGCATTCAAATCGCCGTTGCGGAGATACTCGAACAGATCGCCGTGGAATGCATTTGTTCCGGACTTTGTCACGGCATTCATCACGCCGCCCGGATGTTCACCGTATTGCGCTGGAAGACTGCTGGTCTCGACGCTGAACTCCTGCAATGCATCGGGGAAGGGGAACGGCATGTTCACGTTCGTAAACGTGTCGACGTTATATCCGCCATCCAGCAAATAATTGGTGGCATTGGCTTGCCCTCCGGCCACCGAGATCGTTGTTGAACTATAAAAGTTCTTGCTGCCCGTAAGGTCGCCGCTCGCCGGACTTATGGTGATGGCGGCTCCAGATAGCAAGACCAGCTGCGTAACGTAGCGGCCGTTCAACGGCAGATCGTTAACGTCTTTCTCGCTGATCACCTGCGCGACGGTGCTCTCCCTGGTCTCGAGCATGGCGGCATTTGCCGTCACTTCGATAGTTTCGGTCACGTTGCCAAGCTGCATTGCCACATTGGCGGTGGCATTCGCGCCAACCTCTAACTCGATTCCCGTTTGAACGTAGTTCTTGAAACCCGGCGCCTTCACGTCCAAGCGGTAGGGACCGACGGGAAGCGCGTTGAACGCATAGTGACCGGTTGAGTCCGTAACGGTGGCGCTGACGGTCTGCCGTTCGGTCTCGGTAATCGTCACCGCCGCGTTCGCCACAGGCGTGCCGGTGGGATCGATCACTGTGCCGCTGACGCTCGCAGTTTCCACGGCCTGTCCGAACGCGGCATGCGCGAATAGAAAACTGGAAGCTGCTGCCAATAGAAAGAAGGACACGGGGCCAAAACGGTCTACGTGGGTCATTCTCCACCCCTTTTGAAGCGAATATTTACATTGCTAAGCCGGACGGCTCCCACGCCGTCAGGGAAGTAACTTTATTATCCGAATTGGCGAGTAACAGTCAAGGAAATTAAACTGAAGTAGCCGTTTAGCGAAACTAAAGCTTGCAGCTTCGGTCGACTGAACAGCCATCAATTCAGCTTCAAAATCGATTCCGGATCTGGTTCCGCGGCCTTCGACTTCCGCTTATTCAGCCCACGCATCGCCTGACGCATAACCAGCATTAGCACTGCGATAATGAGAAGGGCCACCTTCCAGAAGCCCGGCGGCGCGGCAAATATCAACCCGATTGCAGCTAATCCGAAGCCCGCAAACACCAGTCCAATCACTCCCATCAGTACCGAAACGCGCATGCTCGACTTATGCTGATGTTGCGAACGCTCCTCGTACTTATTCATCTGCGCCTTCCGCTTATGTCAATATGCGCCTTTCGCCTGCGTCTTTCGTTTACAGCGCTAGATTGCCTTGATAAATCATGTCGCGCAGCTCGAATTTCCTCTTGATCTGCATGTGTCCCATGGTCATGCGGAACTCAACGTCGCGATCGTCAAGATTAAAGATGGAGGTCTTCGGAAAGCGGAAGATATATAAGTTGTGGTTTGCAATCGTGCGGAAATCGGATTCGCTGCAAGGAATTGTCTTCCCTCGCGTTCCAAGCGACGAGGTCGCGGCCAGTGCGTTGACCTGAGATAAATCGTCGGGGGGAGGAAGACCGACCACCACAATCACGTAGCGCTCGCGAGGCTTCATAGCCGCTTGAATCTGGGCGTTCGTCAGCGGATTACCCTGCGTGCGCAATTTCAACTCCGCAAGCCGCACCGGCAAAGCACTGGCCCATATGACCGTAACCGTGGGCTGCGTCGCGGGCGCGCCCGTGCTCTGTGCCATGGCTGCCGGAGTCATAGCTGGAGTGCGGGACGGATTGCCGCCCTCCGAGCCCTGGTTTGCGCCAGTCATCGAAGTATTCGTCATGTTAGGGCCTATCGCTGAGGAGGACTGGGAGCCGGGTGCAAGTGCACCGTTGTCGACAATCACCTGCGAAGGGCGTTCCGACGATGGCATCGGCATCACCCGCGCCCAGGCCGACTCGGTTAATACGGCCGAGGCATCCTTTTGCGTCCAATCTTTGAAGTCCTTAGTGAGCCACGCCGGCCCCGCCCAAACTATAACTGCCGCGGCGGCGCAGAGCGCTGAAAGCGAAAGCGCCGAAGACCAGACTCGCATCAACCGCATGGACATAACCTCCTGTAACTAGATCCACTGTGCGAATAAAGCGTTATCAGAAATTCGCAGCCGGTTTTGCCAGAACTATATCACCTTTCAAGTAACGGACCTCTCAGCGACGCCTCATACCGCCAGTTCGCCGTGATACTTCATCTCTTTCAAATTGAACTTCACCTTGACCTCCAATGGACCCATCGACGTCGAGAATGTCGCCGTCTTTGCGCTGGTGAAGTCCAGGAACTGATGCAGGAAGCCGAAATAAATCGCGGAGCTCTCGTTCGGATCCTGATAGACCTCGCCTGGATTGATAGGATCTTGTCTCTTGATCTCCAAGTACGTCACCTGTTTCAAAGCGTCGAATGCGTGTTCGGGAGACGTATCGGAAGCCGAACCGCCACTGCTATATCCGCCGATCACCGGCAATCCACTGACGCTAATAACGTAGTAGTCCGAAAAAACGGCGGGCAGTTTTAGATGGAGAGCCTGTTGGATCGGTTTGGCGCTGGCCCATCGAACTGTGCCAGGAAACTGCGGCGGAGGTGTCGCCGGCCTGGACTGCCCGCGTCCACTTCGCTGGTTCCTGCGGTCGCCGGGTGTGGGGCCACTATCGGCTGAATATACAGGCACGACAGCAGACACCGGCCTTGCCCATGGCGAATTGGTGGTTAGCCTCTCAACCTCTTCCTTCGTCCACTGATCCGGACTTTCGCTGTTCCAGAAATCACTTGACGCGCTTCCCGCCATCGCAGCGGGAGTCCAAACCGCGTTGACCAAAATTCGAAGAATCGTGCGTCTCGACAGGCACAATGTATGATGCCCTGACATATCTTAGACCACTATCCCAGGGGAATTTGAAAGTAGACCAAATCGAGAAAACGGCCAAACTTAAAGCCTACTTCCTTGAGGTGGGTCCTACGTTCGGCCCCCAGCTTCTCCATAAAGCGGAGCGACGCGGTGTTCTC
>JBARMQ010000540.1:0-1520 GCA_049802535.1 Bryobacteraceae bacterium
GTTTCGATTGTCGGATTGGGAAATCGGACGCGGCTTGAGGAGTTTCCGTGGAGCAGGTCGGCGAACGTGCGGTTGATTGACTGCCGGGCTGGGCGCTATTCGCTGGTTGAGCAGATTCAACTTCCCCTGGCCATTCCTACCGACACCGATCTCTTCTTCTCTCCGTACTACACTATCCCGCTCCTTTATCGCGGACGGCTGGCAGTGACAGTACACGATCTCAGTCATCGTGTTGTGCCAGAAATTATTAGTAACACGAAGAAGCGGCTTTATGCCCGGGCAATGTTCCGCGCGCTGCGCAAACGAGCGTCGGTGATCTTCACTGTCTCCCATTTCAGCAAGGCGGAGCTTCTTCGCCTTACCTCGGGACCGCGCGAAGACAACATCGTTCCAACTCACCTGGGAATCTCGGCTGAATGGTACCGGGCCGCGCAATTCCCGGCCATACGCTCCCGACCCTATTTCGTATATGTAGGGAATATCAAGCCCTACAAGAATCTCGGCCGAATGGTTGAGGCCTTCCTGAAGATCCGCGATCGGGTGCCGCATGACCTTGTAATCGTAGGACAAAGCGACGGTCTCATCACCGGCGAATCTCCTGAATTCTTCGAGCGCGTGAGGCGCGAGAGCCAACGTATTCATTTAACTGGTTTTGTATCCCACGAAGAGCTGCTTTCGCTGGTTGGGCATGGAAATGCGCTCATCATGCCCTCTCTCTATGAAGGATTTGGCCTTCCGCCTGTCGAGGCGATGGCCGCCGGCGTCCCGGTAGTGGTGGCGCGAGCCGCTTCTCTGCCGGAGATATGCGGGGACGCAGCCCTCTACTTCGATCCTCTCCAGGTGGATGACATCGCGGCAAAACTCCTGATTATGGCCTCCGACCCAACCATGTGTCAGGGATTGGTGGAAAAGGGGTTGGAGCGAAGCCGGCAATTCACCTGGAGTTCTTGTTCAGAAAAGACGGCGGATACGCTGCGGTCAAATCTGACACTGCCGAAGGTTTGAACGCCCGGTCTTTGCTGCGCATCCCAATAATAGGGTCTCTTTCTCGGCATCGGGATTTCGCTGACGGATTTAGCTGACGCTTATCGGATGGAATAGTGTCACGGAATCAACGATATATAACGGTGCCGGGGACGACGCCAGATGCTATGATAGGTCGGGTGGAAATGTTCTCCCACACATAGGAAGATGCGATCGAATTGCATCTTCGGAGGCTCAAAACGAATGCGCGTGCTGTTTCTAAATCCGCCGTTTCATCCCCGCTTCTCCAGAGAGCAGCGCAGTCCCGCGGTCACCAAGAGTGGGACCTTGTACTACCCCAAGTGGCTGGCGACCGCGGCTGGAGTCGCGATCAAGAATGGGCACGACGTTGACCTGGTCGACGCGCCCGCGGCCGGATATTCGGTGAAGGCTGTGATCGATCGCATCGAAGCTAAGAATATCGAAGCGGTTGTGTGCGATACTTCCACGCCAAGCATTCTGAATGACGTTAGCGTAATTGAGTCGCTGGTCGCCGC
>JBARMQ010000541.1:0-7836 GCA_049802535.1 Bryobacteraceae bacterium
GAGAAATGTTGGGAGGAAATTTGCGAGCGTGACTGAACTCAATACGTAAAGGCGTACGAGAGTCCGGGAGACTTGGGGACGCTTGACCATGAGCGAGCGCATACTCTCATCGATATCAACGTTTAGGACTATTGCAGCGATACTGAGTGAGAGAAAAATCCCAACGAAAGGAATGCGCTGGAAAGTTTTGTTGGCTCAAGGCTAACGAAAGGATAATTGGCCTTGTGCGGTTTTGTCGGATGCGGAGTAATCGGCGTCGGCCGACTTTTCGCGACGGGTATACGACGTAGATCTATGCCAAGCTGTGCGCCCTGATGTGAAATCGTTGGCGCGAGTTCACGTGCGTTTCTGGCATTTCGATCGCTTGTCAAGATAGTTCCATTGTGGAAAGATATTGACATGCCCCGATCTCGCTTCGATGAGCTCCTGACGATTGCAGAAGAGCACGATGGGCTCGTGACCGCCGAGCAGGCCCGACAGTCGGGTTTCACCGACTCAGTCCTAGCTCGGCTCACTCAGCGCGGTCGACTGGAGCGTACCGCCCGTGGCGTCTATCGTATTCCGCACTTTCCTCCCGGCAGGTTCTCTCAATATCTAGAAGCGGTTCTGTGGGCGAAAGCCAATCGTGGGCCTGGCGAAGTCGCCATCTCGCACTTGACTGCGTTAAACGTTTACGGAATTTCCGACGCAAATCCTGATCGCATCCACATCACCGTGCCCATATCAAGCCGCCTTCGACGGCAACAGCCGAAGGGGGTTGTCGTACACCGTAAAGTGATCACGCGAGACGACATTCAGGTACACGAAGGCATACCGGTAACAACGATCGACCGAACGATCGAAGATCTCCTCCATTCAGGAGCTAGAGTGGATCTCGTGCGTCAAGCGATTACCGATGCGCGTCGCGCAGGTTTTATTGAAGACGCCGAAGTCCGACGACTCCGTCGCAAGGTCGATTTACGCACTCAGGAGATGCGCGCCGAAGGGGAGGCGGAGAACTAATGACTCCGAGACGGCCGCCGGAGCGCCTGGAGAAGACCCTAGCGCGTGTTGCCCGCGAACAGGGCATTGATCAGGAGCGATTGCGGCGATGGGCTTCTTTTCTCGCGATATGCAGTGTACTGGAGCGGGGACTTGCTGACGGGCTATTGGGCACTTACTACCTCAAAGGCGGCGTAGCGATGGAGTTGAGGTTTGCGCAAAGAGCTCGTGCGACCAAGGATCTCGATATCGGCATTGAAGGTACAAAAACGAGTCGGCTCAAGACACTATCGGAAGTCCTGAAAATCGGCTTCGACCAGTTCACATTCCGAGTCAAATCTCGCACTCGCGACATGGAGCAGGCGGATACCGTTCGAATGCAGGTAGCGGTGCAGTACAAGACACGCTCCTGGCAGACAATCGAGGTCGATCTTGGACCCGCAAAATTAGACCATACCGACTTGATCGAACCCAAAGTTCATGGTCTAGCGGAGCTGGGTGTTCCCGTTACCTCCCCGGTCCGATGCTTGAAACTTGCCGACAGGTCGCACAAAAGCTGCACGCTTGTACTGGACCATTCTCGTCGGGGCGAGCGCGTGACGTGCTCGACATCATCCTCATTGATGCGGTCGGCGAACTTGACTACGAAGAGACGGCGGAGGCGGCCCGCTCTGTCTTCAGCGAGCGCGCCACTCACGATTTCCCACCTGAGGCGCAATTCCCGGCAGAGTGGAGTCTGGAACTGGAGGCCTCAGCGAAAGATCTCGGATTCCCCATCAGAACCGCCTCTCAGATTCAAGACCGTTTCCGCGAGATCGTGGCGGCCTTGAGCGGGGCCGCTAATTATGATAAGTGACGAACTCGGCCGACTTAAGGAAGAGAATCGCCGACTTCGGGGATTGCTCGCAAAGCATCGAATTGAGCCACCGGCAGAGTTGACGGTACCGGTAGAGCGAACAGTTCAACCGCCGACTTCTAAGCTCTCGAGTGACTCGAAGGTTCGCCTCTTCCGTGAGCTGTTTCAAGGGCGTGAAGACGTGTACGCCGTGAGGTGGGAGAGTTCTGGCGGCCGCAAGGGATACACTCCAAAATCAGAACGTGACTGGAAAGCATATTACGCTGCAACGCCTCAAGACCGCCAGCGAGTCGATCGCGAAACGCGCAAGTATCTTCCGCTAACGGACGATGTGTTGCGAGCGCATCTCAAAGGTGAATCGTTGTCGGCGTCTACCCGTTGTTGCGGGACGAAACCTGCTGGTTCCTGGCAGCGGACTTCGACAAGGCGGCTTGGGCGGACGACTGTCATGCTTTTCTGGAGACATGCCGGCAATGGAAGATTCCGGCTTCGCTGGAAAGATCAAGGTCAGGCAAGGGTGGCCACATCTGGATTTTCTTCGATTCCGCTGTACCTGCCCTCCTTGCTCGCAAGCTAGGTTGTGCGTTACTCACGCGCAGCATGGAGCGACGCCATCAGATTGGGCTGGACTCGTACGATAGATTCTTTCCGAATCAAGACACGATGCCGAAGGGCGGCTTCGGAAACCTGATCGCGTTGCCGCTTCAAAAGACAAGTCGCGACCAGGACAACAGTGTGTTTCTGGATGAGCAACTGAAGCCACATCCCGACCAATGGGCCTTCCTGGCGTCTATACATCGGATGAGACGCGTCGATGCCGAAGGGATCGTCGAGGCGGCACAACGGGTAGGTGACCTTGTTGGTGTCCGCATCAGCCTCGCAGAGGACGATGAAACGACTGATCCGTGGACACTGCCTCCCTCAAGAAAGCGGGTCGACGCCCCGATCCCAGGCCCGTTTCCGAAATCTATTGAGATTACGCGTGCCAATCTCGTCTACGTCGCCAAGAAGGACTTGCCCGCGGCAATGCTAAACCGTTTGCTTCGTCTCGCGGCGTTCCAAAATCCTGAGTTCTATAAAGCGCAGTCTATGCGCCTCTCGACGTATGACAAGCCGCGGGTGATCGGGTGCGGCGAAGATATGCCGCAACACATCGGATTACCACGGGGTTCGTTGGTGGATGCTCTGGAACTGCTACGGCATCACTCTGTGAAGGCAACAATTCGGGATGAACGCTACTCCGGGGCGCCAATCGATGTGGAGTTTCGTGGAGTCCTTCGGAAGCATCAGGCAGAAGCCGCCGAAGCGGTGATCGTCCATGACGACGGTGTGGTTTGTGCTCCGACAGCGTTCGGCAAGACGGTGCTCGCAGCTTGGCTCATTGCCCAGCGAAATGTGCCCACCCTCGTCTTGGTACATCGGCAGCAACTCCTCGATCAATGGCGGGAGCGCCTGGCGATGTTTCTCGAATTGCCGATCGAGCAGATCGGGCAAATAGGTGGCGGGAAGACCAAACGGACTGGCCGAATCGATGTTGCCGTTATTCAGAGCCTGTACCAGGAACAAGCCGTAAAGGACTTCGTTGAAGAATACGGACACATAGTCGTTGATGAATGTCACCATATCGCAGCCTTCACCTTTGAAAAAGTGATGAGAGAGGTGAAGGCCCGATATGTGGTCGGCCTAACGGCGACGCCGGCGCGAAAAGACGGTCACCACCCAATTATCTTCATGCAGTGTGGGCCGATCCGCTATCGCATGAAAGCCCGCACGATGACCGAGTCGACGCCTTTTGAGCATGTTGTCGTACCTCGCCTGACCGACTTCCGGACGTCAGGCAAGCAGACCGGTATCAGTCTTCAGGAAATTTACACCGCCTTGGTCAACGATCAGGCGCGGAACCATATGATCGCGTCGGATCTGATACAAGCTGTGCGGTGCGGCCGTAACCCGCTGCTTTTGACCGGCAGAACCGAACATTTGGGTCAATTTGGGGAAAAGCTCGCCGGCTTGATGAAGAACGTCTTTATTCTGAAGGGTGGTTTGGGGCGCAAACAGCGTCGCGAGATTGCAGAGCAACTGGCGGCGGTATCAGAGAACGAACAGCGCGTGATTCTCGCGACCGGCAGTTATATTGGCGAGGGGTTTCGATGACCCGCGCTTGGATACGTTGTTCCTCGCCATGCCGATCTCCTGGAAGGGAACGCTCCAGCAATACGTAGGACGCCTTCATCGACTGCATGATAATAAGCGGGTCGTCGAGGTGTACGACTACGTTGACCCGAACGTTAGGATGCTGGAGCGGATGTACGATCGTCGGCTGAAGGGCTATGCGGATATGGGTACCGGATCCTCGACTCAGAGCCGAGGCAACAGGGGCTCTCGATTTAAGCCGGCGTGCCACGCTGAATGGTGGCGAGCCTCTTGCCGTGCCCACGCGCGGTCCCGCATCTTTTGCTACTCACAGAAATTTCGGCTGCGGGCGGAAGACTTTCGATTCTTCGCCCGCACTTGTTATGAACACTTCCACAGATCGCATTCCAGCGTCATCTCTATCCGGCGTTTATTCGAAGCCGAGTGATGGATTTTCCTGCAATTGCCGGAAGAACTGGATGAGTAACGGCTACTTAGATGTTTCGTTCTTTGGGAGAAGGCTGGCGGTGTTCGCCTTGGACTGGATTCGGCTTACGCATTTTGCCATCGAATGCCAGCTCGGAATCGTGAGGAAATGCTCACTTTTGGGGGTATTTCAGTTGTTCATTCTGCTCGTTACTCCATTAATTAAGGATCTTGGAGCGCGACGACGAATATTGCTAAAGTATTGAAAACATGGAGCGGGAGACGGGGTTCGAACCCGCGACGTCCAGCTTGGGAATTCGTCTATCAATTGAAAATAAAGAACTAAGACGGCCATGACGGTGCATTCTGACTACCGAAAACACCGAGAACACACGCGATGCCTCAAAACGACGCTTAACGGAGTAAATGGAGTAAAAAACTCGATCCCGAAGCGTTCTTCGTTTTGCTTCTAAATTTCTCGCCTGAATCGCTCAAGCCGGGCTGCTTCGGCAGCCCTTAGAGGAGCGAACAGGAATTGACGAATTCAGGAATTAACAAGGTTGTTGGATTTGAAACAGCAGGGGAACTTCTCAAGCGCAGTCATCCAGAGCTGCTGGTGTCGAAACGGAAACACCGGCAGGCGGAAGCCATTCAGCTCGTCCGTCTCAACCGGGAGGGCGCCAACCCGAACCTCGGGTTCGCCTCCCGACCGTTCGTTCTGTGCGGACTCCCGGTCAAGCGGCCACCCAAAGAGGCATTGATGCACGAACGGCGGAATGGCCAATTCGTTTTGCAGGTGATCGGACACCCAAACTACGGCGTTCCCTGGGGACAGGATCGGCTGGTTCCCATTTTCCTGGCCACGCTCGCCATGCGGCAGCAGAAACAAACGATTACCTTCCGTAGCGCTGCAGAAATGCTAGATGTTTTTGGCATGCAGCAAGGGGGATCGCAATATCGGCGGCTGATCGCCTCCTTCCAGCGGGTCTTTGGGGCAACGATCTTCTTCGGGACGGATACGCAAACCGCAAAGGCGGCCGTCGCGCATCAAGCGCGCTTTAACTTCATGCGCGAGGCACGAATCTGGTACTCGCGCGATCCAAACCAAACCCTGCTGGCGGGCGGGTTCGAAAACGTCATCGTCCTCAGCGACGAGTTCTACCGCGAGGTGACGACACACTCCATCCCGACGGACCTCGAGGCGGCGAAAGCGCTATCGTCCGCACCGGCGGCATTGGACCTATATATGTGGCTGTCCTATCGCTGCTTCACCGCCAGAAAGCCAGAACGCATTCCGATCTTTGGTCAGTTTGGTTTAGTCGCACAACTCGGCAGCGTGGAGTACGCCAGGCCGCGGAAATTTCGTGAGCGTCTGGACCGCTGGTTTGATTTGATTCGCTGTTTATGGCCCGAATGCCCAGCCCGAGTCAGTTCAGATGGAGAATACATACTGGTTCAGCCCGCATTGGCGCTTGCTGGAAAGGGGGCTTAGATGGCAACCATGGCGTTTGCATCGAGTGCATTCGGTCGGCCCTCGCTCACCACAATCGACGCCGTGGTTTCGGCACGCCTGGGTCCGACACGAGTTCCTGGGAATGAGCAACCGGCATGTTTCAATCGCCAGATCGCGATGTATCTTGGAGGCATGTCGGCGGCTGGAGCACGACCCAGATCGGGCGATTCTATAACGGTCGCGATCACTCAACCGTCTGCTACGGTATCCAACGAATTGAATCTTTGCGTGAGAGTGATCCTAATGTAGACGCTCTGGTCACGGAGCTGAAGCAGCAGCTCGGCAACGAATCCGTCGGGCGCAACGAAATCACTGAAACATGTGGCAAGTCTGCTTGCATCTCGGAACTGACGGTGGATCAACTGGCTGATCTCGTCGCCGCACGGGTGTGCGCCTACCTTGAGGAGCGGATGCATTGTCCGAAACCACTGAGTTCCTGAATTCTGACTGGAGGTCCTGATGTCAAAAACATACACACTCGAGCTGAAATTCACCCTTACAGATGAGCAGCAGCAGAAGATAGTAGAGGCTGCCCGCCGGGTCTACGCGGCGGGTTCGCCGAGCATTGCCTACGAAGGCGAGACCGAACGTGAGCTCAAAAGTGAAGAGTTCATCGAGGGACCGGGAAGCGCGCTTCTACACTTACTCGACCAAAACACTTTTCTGGAAGAACTGGGCATTCAACCCGATGAAGTCTCGCACACCGAACCGGACTACGAAGCAGAGGACGATGACGACTTTGCGGACGAGCTGGAAGAAGAGTCTACGTCAACTTCGACGGGTTCATCAGCAGACGACGATCTAGACGACTGGTCAGAAGGCCTGTACCTGTGTCGTTGGCCTAATGGCGAGTTCTCCGTCGTAAAGGCGGACAGCAAACGGGATGCTCTTGTCCAACTCGACGAATGGGCCGGCGCGGAAGCCGAGTGGCTGGTCCCATTAGAGACGTTCATGGCGGATTTCCGGCTCGATGACGACGGCCAAATCGAGCTGAATTCTTTCGGGGAAGAGACCCGTGATTTCATCCGCACTCATTGCTATCCCGAACTAGACGCCGTTCTGACTAGCCCCGCGCTCACTTCTGCAGGCGAGGAGCATTCCGCGGCTCAGAAGAAGATGATCAGAGAAGCCGTCGAGCGCGAAAGAACCCGTCTGTGGCACCTCCAACCGAAAGGGCCCGACGCCAAGACGGAGTTCGGCAAAGATCTGCAAAAGAGTATGGGAACCACGGGCGTTGTGGCGGATCACTATGTCGACTTGGCCGGCAAACACATTTTGAGATCCATAGCCGGCGAAGGCAAGAAGCCGAACTGAAGTCGGCGAATCGTGCTGCAACTTGTACTCGATACAAACGTTCTCGTCGCTGGTCTGCGTTCCAGGCGCGGGGCTTCGTACCGCTTGCTGCGTCTTTTCGCAGAGGGTAGCTTTCGGGCCAATATCTCTGTCGCGTTAGCGCTTGAGTATGAAGACGTGCTCAAGCGCCCTGGCCTCATTGCGGGCATCACGACAGAGGAGATCGATGCTTTCCTGGATTACCTCTTCCGTGAAGGCAACCTCGAACAGTCGGTGCCCCGTCTCCGGCCCAGTTTGCGCGACCCTGATGACGAGCGTATCCTGGAATTGGCAGTGCAATGCGGAGCGGCAATCGTTACGTACAATGCACGGGACTTCGACGGTGTAAGTCGGTTCGGTGTCCACGTATATGCACCATCCGACGTTCTGGTATTGCTGGAGAATAGAACATGAGCGTGAGCATCAATATCCCTGAAGAGCTATACGACCAGGCCCGCGCCATCGCTGAAACCCAGAACATAGCAATCGAAGATGTGTTTGCATCGGCATTTGCCGATCACTTTGCGGCTTGGCAGCGACTCCAGGAACGGGCTTCGCGTGGTGATCGCGAGAAGTTTCTCGCTGTGCTCGAGCG
>JBARMQ010000542.1:0-11441 GCA_049802535.1 Bryobacteraceae bacterium
GTTATTGATCAGCCAGTTGATCTCGTTCAATTCCGTCTGTGTGACGCCGGCGCTTGCAAGATTGCTGGAACTGACCGCTTCCGAAGAGAACGCGCTGTAGGTTACCGAAATGTTCGGAACCACTCCATACGAATTCAAACACCAGGCACTATAGGTGCCCGCGGTAAAACTGCCAGCCGTCGTAGCAACTGCGAAGGTAGAAAATGCTCCCGGCGACGGTTCGGCGGTCGTCAGCGACGACGACTCAGCTTGTATTCCAGTTATGGTGGCGGGGATAGTAAGCGACCCCTGCGCCAAACCCGAGAGAGCGATCGATAAGAAGATACCAGTTGAAATTCCCAAACGCGACAGCAAACCACCCTGTCGGCCTTTTCCTAAATTAGCGAGCACATGTCCTCCGAAGGTAAGATCCACGTTAAATACTTTCTTGTTGGTAGAGTTTCGCAAACGATTTCAGGTTAAAGCGTTTCTTTTCCGATGAGAATGGTTAAGGGTACTAAGTCAGCGCGAGCAAATAGCGCTCTCGAATAGTGTGAAAACGACCTGTACTAAGGTGTTTAGTACTCGACAGTAATTTCAAGCTAAAAGGCTGATGAAAAGGTCTTTCGGGGAAATTGACACTGATTAGTAGATTCCGTAGGCTGGGGCATATACGCGTTTTCGACCGGAGGCACTTAATTCCGTGATGATTCGCTTCGGAGGCATCTTACATAATGTTAAACAAACTTCTATTTTGCGGCGCTGCTCTCGCGGCGTTCGTTGCGCCGTTGGCATTCGGCTCTACTGTTAGCTTTAATGTCACGGAAACCGGTTCATTCTCCGGAGGGGCGCTGGATAACCTTACTCTGCCATCGGGGGATAAGAGTTTTTCAGCGACCTTCACATCTAATTACACAAGTAATCAAAATGTGACGGCTTCCCCCACGTTCTATGGTGCGCCCGGCGTTGCACTGCAACAGGCTGGGGCCCTTGGTAAGTTCGTCTTTACCGACAGCACCAGTTCGCCCTCCGGTACCTTCACAGGCCCTGTCGACCTCAATATGAATGTGAACGTCGGCGGATCCACCGCGACCCTCACTTTTATTGGGAATTTGCAGGGTGCCGTAGTCAACGGCGTCAACGTGTTAGACGTCAACTACTCGGCATCGTCGGGACAGTTCACGCAGACCCTTTATGATTCCGCGTATGGCGTGTCCGGAACATATGTCATGCAGTATTTCGATGGCTATGAGTTTGGCGTGCTTTCCTCAACCTTAGCCGAATCTGCCGTGATCGATAGTGGTAAGCAAGTTGGCATTGACGGCGCCGTAGCCTCCGCACCGGAACCGGCGACCGTCTATACCCTCGGATTTGCGGGCGCAGGCCTGGTTCTCATCGGATTTAAGAAGCGCAAAGGGCACGGCTGCGTGCCACCAGACGAGAGAGGAACTCGCTAGTATTTTGGGTGGCATGCTTGACTCCGTGCCCGTTTTGCGCGAATTCCTCAGAAGCGCCGGGCGCCCAAGCAGTAGGACAGTAACTCATTTCCTCCACTGGCCCGTTCGCTCACTTGCGGAGCGGCGGGCCAGTTTTTTTAGCCTACGATTCCTCGGCATTCGCCTAATGTAATTGGTGCGATACCTTCCCTGTCACACCAGCCGCGAATAACAATTTCATCTCCCAATTCCAGGAATGTCCGGCGCTCTCCGGTAGGTAATTCTAAAGTATTGCCGCCATTACGCGTCAATTCAAGTAAGCACGCTTTAGAATCTTCCGTCTTTCCCGAGATCGTTCCGGTTGCCAGCAAATCGCCAGGTAATAAGTTGCATCCATTGCTGGCGTGATGAGTAACTAATTGGGGTAATGACCAATAGAGATATTTCAGATTAGACTTACTTATCACCAGGGGCTTATACCCCTGCCGGCGCATGTCTAGTGAGCTTAACTCCGCCTCCAGCACAACATCGAATATGGTATTCGCGCCGTTTTCGGGCTGCAGGTAGGCCAATGGCGGTGGATCGCCTTCGGATCGAGCAAGTGGAACTCGGTAGGGTTCAAGCGCAGCCATGGGCACGATCCACGGAGAGACGGTGGTAGCAAAGCTCTTCGACAAGAATGGTCCCAGCGGCTGATATTCCCAGCTCTGTATGTCCCGCGCACTCCAGTCGTTTACCAGGCACACGCCGAAGATGTGCGACTCAGCCTCGTTAAAACCAATCGGCTCTCCGAGACGGTTCCCACTCCCGATCAGCATCCCGATTTCCAGTTCAAAATCAAGCGCTTGCGTTGGCCCGAACATTGGCGCGTCCATGCCGCCCGGACGTTTCTGCCCACTCGGGCGGGGAATCGGTGTGCCGCTTACGACAATCGATGACGATCGGCCGTGATAAGCGATCGGCACGTGCTTGTAGTTCGGAAACAGAGGCTGATCGGGCCGGAATAATCGGCCGACATTCTCAGCATGATTAAGCGACGCATAAAAGTCAGTGTAATTGCCAATATTTACTGGGAGTAGCAGCTCAGCCCCCGCCATAGGAACCAACAGATTCTCCAGGGCGTGCCGGTGAGTCCGCCACTCCTCACTTGCCGCCAAAAGCAGCTCCGTAATACGAGCTCGCAGACTGGACCATGCGCTTTTCCCGAGCGCCATCAGCTCATTTAAATGAACGCCGCGACACGCCTCCTGAATTTCCAGTGGCAGGGAATTGAGAAAACCCTCATCCGCACACCTTCTCAAATCCAAAATCTTGTCGCCAATACCTATTCCGAGCGAAGGTTTTTTCAACTCTGTCGTACGGAATAGGGCGTACGGAAGGTTCTCGATACCGAACCCGGTACCGGAGCCGTTTGCCGACTCCACCCACGAGCTGACATTTGTCATGCCGTATAGGCCTATTTGGCAAATTCGGCCACGAAGTTATTCTTCAATCCCTGCCAACACTCGTAATATTCGTGCTGCAAGATTTTGCTTTCAAGAGCGAATCGCGTCGGCTGGATCACCAATTGCGTCTCAAACATGAACGCCAGCGTATTTGCCAGATACTGCGGTTTCAAATCCGCTTGGCTGGCGCGTTCATATGTCTCCGCGTCAGGCCCGTGTCCTGACATGCAGTTGTGAAGGCTCGCCCCGCCGGGCACAAATCCTTCGGCCTTTGCGTCGTATTGGCCAAAGATCAACCCCATGAATTCGTTCATCATGTTTCGATGGAACCAAGGAGGCCGGAACGTCCGGTCCGCCACCATCCATCGCGGTGGAAAGACAACGAAATCGATGTTCGCTGTTCCCTCCAGGGCTGTCGGCGCAGTCAAAACGGTATAAATTGATGGGTCCGGGTGGTCGAAAGAAACCGAATTAATGCAGTTAAAATTCGCCAAATCGTATTTATAGGGTGCGTAATTTCCATGCCATGCCACTACGTCCAGCGGCGAATGGTCAATGTCGGCAACCCACAAGCCGCCCAGGAATTTGGCCACGATCTGAAACTCGCCCTCTCGATCTTCAAATGCGGCCTCCGGTGTCAGAAAGTCCCGGGGATTGGCTAATCCATTCGCCCCGATCGGCCCCAGGTCGGGAAGGCGCAGGTGTGCGCCATGGTTTTCGCAAATATACCCCCGCCCCGTGCCATCGGGCAGACTGGCCCGAAACTTCATGCCGCGCGGTATGACACAAAACTCACCCGGCGTCGCTTCCAATACACCTAATTCGGTGGCCAACCGAAGGCGCCCCAGTTGCGGCACGATCAGCAGTTCACCGTCGGCGTTATAAAAGAAACGGTTTTGCATATCTGCATTCGCCGCGTAGAGGTATATCCCCACACCGGTTTGCAACTCCGGACTACCGCTGGTTCCCAGCGCAACGATCCCCTCTATAAAATCGGTCCGCTCAGCCGGAAGTGGCAGAGGATCCCATCGGAGCTGATTCGGAGGCGCCGGCGGCTTCGGAGAACCATCGCTGCCAAATCGTCCCACCGGCGCTTCGCGAAAAGGCTTGTGCGTAACCGACGGCCGTATCCGGTAAGTCCAAGTCCTTCGGTTCGCTCCGCGTGGAGAAGTAAACGATGTTCCGCTCAATTGCTCCGTGTAGAGGCCCAGAGTGTTCCGTTGCGGGGCGTTTTGGCCCTTCGGCAACGCCCCGGGGACGGCCTCCGTTGCGAATTCATTCCCAAATCCCGATTGATAACGCAGCTCTGCTGATGGCATAGGCACCTAAAGATTTCCGCGCCGTTCCTGTTCGCGCTCGATTGCCTCAAACAAGGCCTTGAAGTTGCCTTTGCCGAAGCTGCGACTGCCCTTTCGCTGGATAATTTCAAAGAACAAGGTCGGCCGATCCTCCACCGGCTTCGTGAAGATCTGTAGCATATAGCCTTCGTTGTCCCTGTCGACCAAAATGCCGAGCCGGGCTAGATCCTCAATGGGCTCATCAATCTTGCCGACCCGCTCGGTCAACTCCTCATAGTAGGTCGTCGGCACTTTCAAAAATTCAATCCCCTGCTTCGTCAGGCGCGTCACCGTATCGATGATGTCGTGTGTCGCTAACGCGATGTGTTGAACGCCGGGCCCTCCATAAAAGTCCAGGTATTCCTCAATTTGTGACTTACGCCGGCCCGCTGCCGGTTCGTTGATCGGGAATCGAATCCGTTCGTTGCCGCTTGCCATCACCTTCGACATCAACGCGGAATATTCTGTCGATATATCCTGATCGTCAAAATGCTTGAACATGCGAAAGCCCATCACCTGCTCGTAGAAATCCACCCAGGTATTCATCTCGCCCCAGCCCACATTGCCAACCATATGGTCGATGTGCAGCAGACCGGCCGGTCGCGCCGCCGTATCTTCGTTCGGAACGGCAGCATAATGCGGAAGAAACGCGCCGCGATAGTTGCCGCGTTCTACAAAGGTGTGGATGGTGTCGCCATAGATCGCAATCGACGAACAGCGCGCGGTTCCATTCTTATCTTCGGTCGTAATGGCCGCTTGAACGCTCCTTGCTCCACGCTTGGTGGTTTCCTCCCATGCCGAAGCCGCATCGTCGACGGTCAGCGCAATCGACTTCACGCCGTCCCCATGGCGCATCAAGTGTTCTGCGATCCCACCGGTAGGTTGTAAGGGAGTCGTTAAGACAAAGCGGATCTTATTTTGCTGCAGCACGTACGACACGCGATCGCGCGTTCCCGTCTCCGGTCCGCGATAGGCAATCAGCTGAAAGCCCATCGCTGCGCGATAAAAGTAGGCGGCCTGCTTCGCATTGCCTACATAGAACTCGACATGGTCCGTTCCATGAATCGGCAGGAAGTCCGCTTCGTTCTTCGTCGTTTCAATCGTTTGTTCAGAAAGTTGTGGCATAGGGTTGTTGTTCCTCGTTCCTTGCGCAAATCTCGTTGAGCGCAGCGATACAAAATTTGTTTTCGTCCGGCGTGCCAACGGAAATCCGGAGGGCATTCGGGATACCGGTGGCCGTCAGTGGTCTCACAATGACGCCCCGCCGCAGAAACTCCCCAAATACATGCTGCGCCTGCTGTGGAGTCTCAAAAACACTCATGATGAAGTTAGCTGCTGAAGGCGGGACGGCACACCCTGCATCCCGAAATGCTCGCGTCAGCAGATGTCGGCCTTGTGTATTGACCTCCTTCGACCGCTGAAGGAAGTCCTCGTCGTCCAGCGCGCCAAGCGCAGCCGCGGCCGCAGGACCGCCCGGCGCAAACGGCAGCTTGATCTTCAGCAGCATCGCAATCAAATCTTGGTGCGCAAATCCGTATCCCACCCGCGCCGCCGCCAGGCCATACGCTTTCGAAAACGTACGCAGTGTGATGACATTATCGAAGCGATAGAGCAGTGAATCCGGGAATGCCGGATCGTCCATCGCGTAGTCGTAATAGGCTTCATCCAGGATGATCAGCACGCGCCGCGGCACCTGCTCGTAAAACCGTTCAAACGACTGCCGTGTAAATATTGTTCCTGTCGGGTTGTTGGGGTTGGCTAGATAGATCAGCTTCGTCCGGTCGTTAATCGCCTTGGCCAACGCCTCCAGATCGTAATGCCAATCGGCATACGGAACCGTTCTGTACCTGACGCCGCGTCCATGCGCGATCACTTGAAAACCCAGAAATGCGGCCTCCGTTGTCAATACTTCATCGTCATCGCATAGAAAGGTCCGAAGAATGTCGGCCATGATCCCTTCACTTCCGGACCCGGCAATGACGTTCTCAACCTGCATGCTGAAGCGCTCCGCCATCTTGCGCCGCAGAGCTAAACCGCCATCGGGATAGCGCGACATCTGCGCCAATTCCTGCTGCGCGCTCTTGATTGCCAAAGGCGAGACACCCAGCGGATTTTCATTCGACGACAATTTTACGATTCTGTCGACTTTGAACCGTTCCCGGATAGCGTCCGGCGTTAAGCCAGCCTCATACGGGCGAAGGGAAAGGATATGGGCAGGAACCAAGATGTCTGAACGCGGCAAGAAACGCTCTCCGTCACAGAATATATCATAGATATATTGGCGCCAATCTGCCAACCTTGCTACATGCGGCGTCCTCGAACCAAAGTTGACACCGGCGCCACCCTCGCCGAACGCGCTTACCGCTCCATCAAACACGGCATCCTGCATGGCGAGTTTCCGGAAGGCAGCTTCTTAGTGGAGTCGGCAATTCTATCCCGCTTCGCCATCGGCCGCACTCCCTTTCGCGAGGCCTGTAACCGGCTCCATAACGAACATCTTCTGGAGGTTGTTCCTCGCCGTGGATACTTTGTGCCGGAACTCAGCTTTCGCGCCGTGCGTGACTTGTTAGAGACTCGAATCGTTCTTGAAGGGGTCGCCGCTGAGTTGGCCGCGCTGCGCGCCGAACCTGCCGAAATAGATGCGCTCGAGACCGCTTTTAAAGAAACCATCAAAGCCGCCAAGGCCGGAACGGGCTTGGATGCCTTCCTCGACGCAAACCAAATCTTCCACATCCAGATTGCCCGCATGAGCCACAACATTGAATTCGAAACGCTCCTCCGCGGCGTGCTGGAACGCTCAACCCGCCTGGTGTATCTGGCGGCGCAGAGCGCGCAAGAAATGCCTAAAGATGTGGAATCGCTCTTGAAGCCCATTGTCGACGCCATTCGCCGTCGCGATGCCATTGCGGCACATGACGCTGTTGTGCGCGACATCACCCAAGGGCAACTGAACGCATTGGGCCGCGACGTATGGGGCGCCGGCGCCGGGATACGCCGCAATGGAGCCTTGCTCGAACGCCCCTCGGCCGCAAAAAAGCAATGATCCGCGTCCTATTATGTGACTACGGATTCCGCCCCTGATCTACTTTCTTCACATCCCCAAAACAGCTGGCACGACACTGCTTCAATTCGTCTCCTCACAGGTCCCGCCGGAGCGCTTGATCACCACTTACAACGGCGAACTCGCAATTTACGCCCCGGATCCTGGCTTTGTTGCCAATGTGCTCGCCCGTTCCGATCCGCAAACCATTATCTATGGACACTACGGCTTTGGCGTTCACCTTCTGCTCGATGACGATCGGCCTCGCTACATCACCTTCCTGCGCGATCCTACCCGCCGTATTCTGTCTTTCTTCGCTCACCAGGCTCGCGAGCCCCGTTCCCGTCTATACCCCGCCATCAGCAAGGGATTGACGCTGAAAGCTGCGATTTCCGGGCACTTGGCCCCTGAATTGAATAACTATGTCACTCGCATTCTGATCGCCGGCATTGGCCTCGTGCAGGCGCTGCGCCCAAATCCGTCTGCCCTTCGGCTCGCGGCGGGATCTTGGAATGGTCTCGGACATGGGCCTACTGGGCCCTACGATCAAATCTTGCATCGCGCTCATTATCAAACCGCGCTTGAACACCTGGATCGCTATTTCGCCTTCGTCGGCATTGCCGAACGCATGCCGGAATCGCTGGCCCGTCTGGCGCGCATCATGGATTGGAACGCGCCCAATCAAGCAGACATAGTTTTAAATGCGGCCCCGGAGTCGCACCCGCCGATTGACGGCGAAACACAAGAGCTCATTCAGAAGTACAACGCGCTGGACATTGACCTGTACGCGCATTGCATGACAAATTGGCTCCCTACTTCACAGCTCATACCTTGACCCTCAGCTTCGAAAGATCTTCTACCGTAAGCTGGAGATGTCTGCCCATGCGCACTCCATTTACCTCTTCCGCACTTCTATTCCTGGCGCTCGCTGCCATCAATTACGTCCCGGCGTACGCGCAGGAAACCAGCCAAGTCACGCGAGCTACCCTCGACAACGGTCTGCGAGTGGTCATCGTGCGCGACCCTCTTGCTCCCGTCGCGACCATCGAAACGAACTATCTGGTTGGTGGCAACGAGACGCCAGATGGTTTCCCCGGCATGGCCCACGCCCAGGAACACATGGCCTTTCGCGGCTGCGCCGGATTGACGGCCGATCAAATCGCCGCTATCTACGCCCAGCTTGGCGGCGCTTCGAATGCTGACACCCAGCAAAATATCACCCAATATTTTGTGACCGTGCCTGCTCAGGATCTGGACGTCGCGTTACGCGTCGACGCTGCCTGCATGGCGGGCGTTGAGGATTCGCAAGCTCAATGGGACCAGGAACGCGGCGCGATTGAACAGGAAGTCGCTCGCGACTTATCCAATCCCACCTATAAATTCATCACTCGCCTGAACCACGGTCTCTTCGCGGACACCCATTACGCCGAAGACCCGCTGGGCACCAAGCCCTCTTTCGACAAGACCACCGGTCAAATGCTGAAGGACTTCTATCAAAAGTGGTATGCGCCGAATAACTCCATCATCGTCATTACCGGCGACGTCGACCCGGTTGCAACCGTGGCGAAGATCAAGCAGTATTACGGCTCCATCCCACGGCACGCTGTTCCTGCACGGCCGGACATCGATCTCAAACCGGTGAAGGCCGATAATTTTGTGCTCGAAAGCAACTTGCCCTATCTACTAACGTTTGCTTCGTTTCGCTTCCCAGGCACAGACAGCCCCGACTTTGCGGCTGCTCGAATTCTAGGCGACGTGATCGGAAGCCAACGAGCCAATCTGTATGGGCTAGTGCCGCAAGGAAAGGCCCTGGGCACTGATTTTGGCATGGTAGAGACCTATCCCAAAGCGAGTGCGGCGTTCGCCTTAGTGGCTTTGCCCGCGGGCGCAGATCCCGCTCCCGCTCAGGCGGAGATGAAAAAGATCCTGACCGATTATGCCACCAACGGCCTTCCTCCCGATCTGATCGATGCCGCGAAAAAGGGCGAAATTGCCAGCGCCGAATTTGGCCGCAACTCCATCTCAAACCTCGCCTCACTTTGGTCCCAGGCACTCGCCAGTGAGGGCAGGGAATCGCCCGATCAAGATGTGGACGCCATCAAGAAAGTCACCATCGCCGACGTAAACCGCGTCGCAAAGGAATACATCCTCAACCAGGATTGGATCACCGCGACCTTAAAGCCCGCGCCCTCCGGCGAGCCTGTCTCATCGAAAGGCTTCGGCGGCTCGGAACAGACCACCTCCGCCCCCACTAAGCCCGTAGCGCTTCCCGAATGGGCTGAAGTCGCCGTGAAATCCCTTCGCATTCCGCCTCAAACCATACATCCAGTCGATCTGAAATTATCGAATGGCATTCGCCTGATCGTTCAAACCGAAACCGCCAGTCCCACCATCACCTTAGTTGGCTCCATCAAAACCCAAGCCGAATTGGAAGCGCCGAAAGGGCAAGATGGCGTATCCGACGTTCTTGAAGGTCTCTTTTCCTACGGCACCAAGACCCTGGATCGCCTTGCGTTTCAAAAGGCTCTCGATGATATCGCCGCCTCGGAAACTGCCGGCGCCGGATTCAATCTGAAGGTCCTCAAACAAGACTTCGATCGCGGCGTTCAATTACTCGCCGATAACGAACTGCATCCCGCTTTACCTAAGGATGCCTTTCAGGTCGTCCAGCAGCAAACCGCGCAAATCGTCGAAGGCCAATTGCAAAGTCCCGGTTATCACGTAGAACGCGCTCTCGTTCACTCGCTTCTGCCGCCCACAGATCCGCTCACCCGCGAAGCCACGCCCCAGTCCGTCTCTTCTCTGAAGTATGACGACATGCAAGCTTATTACGGAAAGGTCTACCGGCCCGACTTGACCACCATCGTTGTCATTGGCGACATCACCCCCGATCGGGCCCGGCCGATTATCGAGAAATATTTTGGCGAGTGGCAGGCAGCCGGCGCAAAGCCCGATGTCGTCTTGCCGCCCGTTCCCGCGAACAAATCATCCGCCGTCAACGTGCCCGATCCCAGTAGTGTTCAGGATTCGGTCGACCTGGTCGAGGAACTGGAACTGAATCGATTTAGCCCGGACTATTATGCGCTCCAACTCGGCAACCATGTCCTCGGCGGCGGTTTCTACGCCACCCGCCTCTACCGCGACGTCCGCGAAAAGGCTGGCCTGGTCTACAATGTCGATGATTCGTTAACCGCCGGCCAGACCCGCGCCCAATACACCGTCACCTACGGCTGTGATCCCCAGAATGTTTCCAAGGCGCGCGCCCTGGTAGAACAGGATCTACGCGACATGCAAAACAGCAATGTTACTCCGGCGGAGCTCCAGCAAGCCAAGGCCCTCTTGCTCCGGCAAATTCCGCTCGGCGAATCGAGTGAAGACGATCTCGCCACCGGCATGATTGCCCGCTCGCGCATCGGACTTCCACTCAACGAGCAGCAGAACGCTGCCAAGCATTACTTCGAAATGACGGCCGATCAAGTGCGTGCCGCATTTTCAAAGTGGGTAAATCCCGCCAATTTCGTCCAGGTCGTGCGCGGCCCGGCCCCACAGTAATAGGAAGTTGCATCGCATGTTAAACCGATTGGTCACCAACTGGGTATACGGCGGTTTTCTAGCCGGAATTCTTCTGCTGTTGCTCGCGCCGGCCCTCGTCCGCTCCTGGGCGCCCGTGCCCACTGTGGCTTTCCTTTGCCTGCCGGTATACATGATTCATCAATATGAGGAGCACGACAACGATCGCTTTAGGCTGGTACTTAATCGCACCGTCGGTCATGGCAGGGACGTCCTGTCTCCTTTAGCGGTCTTCATTATTAATGTCCCGGGAGTGTGGGGAATTATCTGGCTTTCCATACTTCTTACTGTCTTCATCAATGGCGGCTTTGCGTTGATCGCACTGTACCTGTTACTCGTCAACGCCCTCGCTCACATTGTTCAGGCACTCCGCCTTCGCGAATACAATCCGGGCTTAGTCAGCGCCATCGTTCTGTTTCTTCCGCTGGGCATTTACGGTCTGATCGAAGTTCAGCGAAGCGGTGACGGAACTGTCGCCATGCATCTGACGGGCCTCTTCGTAGCCATCGCGATTCACGCCGCTATCCTGATCCACGTCAAGCGCCAAGCTTCCGCAGTCCAGTAGTGTGAAGAATAATCTTTTCGGAGCGCAGGGAGCCCGCACGCATCTCTCTAGTCTTGTTCGCCCAATGTC
>JBARMQ010000543.1:0-5222 GCA_049802535.1 Bryobacteraceae bacterium
CTAATAATTAACCTATGTATTTGTGCGGTTATTTCCTAATATGCTCCGGGGGTCGAGAAAAACGGTGGAAATCCTAGTAATTGAGGATAACCCCGGCGATGTGCGGTTGCTGGAAGAGGCTTTTCGGGAATTGCAGGCAGATGTTCATATGCACGTAGCGCGAGATGGTGCTGAGGGGCTCGATTATGTTTTCCGTCAGCGAACATCGGCAACAACCCAACACCCTGACATAATTCTGTTGGACTTGAATCTCCCGAAAGTAAGTGGGCACGATGTCTTGGCAAGGATTAAGACTAATCCGGAGACTTGCCGCATACCGGTTATCGTACTGACCTCCTCGCGCGCGGAAGCGGACATACGACGTGCTTACGACTCGCATGCGAACGCTTACCTCCGCAAGCCTGCCACGCTCGACGGACTTCTCTCTGCTGCCCAGCAAATCAAGAGTTTTTGGATGGAAACCGCGACGCTACCTTCATAAAGCGGCCAAGCCGCCTTTCGCGGATTCTGGCTTACAATAGAAGCACGAGGCTCGACGGCATCGATGCGAAGGCAGGCGGGGGCGAAAAGATTATTTTCAGCGGCCGTTTGGATAGTGCTGCTAGGTTCGATTTTGCGCGGGCAATCGTTGATCGATGAACTGCGCGCGGAGAGAGACCCAAGTAGACGATCGGACAAGGCGCTTCAGCTAGCCGATCAGGCATTCGATGAGGCGCGCGGCTTCTATGACAAGGGTCAGATTCATAAGGGTGACGCGGAGCTGGACGCTATGACTCAGGCGCTTCACGAGTGCGTCGAGTCGCTGGACACGTTGCATCATGGGGCCGGCCATTATAAGAAAGCCGAGTTGCACGTAGCGGCCCTGCAACGGCGATTGAAGGGCTTGGTAGATGATTTAGGCGTGGAGGAGCGTGGTTGGGCTGAGTTCACGCAGCGCAAGATCGATGAGATTCACGATCAACTGCTGGCGGGAGTGATGAAGAAATGAGGCCGGCTGCTCTGATCGCGCTGTCACTCAGTGTGGCGGCCATTCTTTCGGCGGAAGATCGTGACTTCCTGACTCCGACCGAGATAGATCAAGTTCGCGAGGCACAGGAGCCAAACGAGCGCATGGTTCTTTATCTTAAGTTCGCGCGTTTGCGCATCGAATTGGTTGAACAAGCTCTCGCCAAGAACCAGCCGGGGCGCAGTCTGATCGTGCACAATGCGCTAGAGGATTACAGCCACATCATAGACGCCATCGACAGCGCATCGGATGACGCTTTGCGACGCCATCGCCCCATCGATAAGGGCAGCATCGAGGTGATACATGCCGAGGAAGAGTTTTTGGGCAAGTTGAACAAGATTGAGCCTGCCGACCCGCCGGACCTGGTTCGGTACAAGTTCGTATTGGAAGATGCAATTGAGACGACGCAGGACAGCCACGAGGCTTCTCTCGAAGATTCGAAGAAGCGTTCCGAAGACATCGCAGCGGCAGACGCCAAGGAAAAGAAGGATCGCGAAGCCTTGATGCCCGCTAAAGAAGTGAAAGAACGAAAAAACTCCGCGGAAACAGATACGGATAAGCAGAAGAAGATCCCGTCGTTATATCGGCCCGGGGAAAAGAAGCCAGATCCGGACCAACCGCCGACTCCGCTGCCAAATTAGAGAAAAGCTTTGGGCCACCATCATCACTATGCCCCTGGATCCGGCTGGACGCTGAGGATCTCATTGGTTGCGACGCTGGCATTCACCGTCATCGAGGCGGTGGCGGGATTTCACGCGCACAGTCTGGCGTTGATTTCCGACTCGGGCCACAACTTCACTGACGCCTTGGCGCTGTTATTGGCAGCGATTGGGGTATATCTACAGGGGCGGCCGGCTGACCAACATAAAACATTCGGTTATCAGCGCGCCGGCGTCCTGGCCGCGTTTGTGAATGCCTTAACGCTGATCGGAATATCGCTCTTCATCTTCTGGGAAGCGGTGCAACGGATGATGAGCCCGCAGACCGTGAATGAGAGCACGATGATTTGGGTCGCGGCGCTCGCCCTGGTCCTGAATGGCAGTATCATGCTCGCGCTCCGCCGCGGACAGAAGGGCGACTTGAACCTGCGGGCAGCATTCGTACATATGCTGGGCGATGCGCTAGGTGCGGTGGCAATCATCATCGGCGCAGTGGCGATCCGGTACACAGGCTGGCTTTATATCGACCCACTGTTATCGATCGCATTAGCCGGCTTAATTTGCTACACCGCGTGGGATATCATCCGCGAATCGCTCAACGTCTTGCTTGAGGGGTTGCCACAAGGCATGAATCTGGGCAATATAACGGGTGCGATGACGTCTGTGCCGGGTATATTGGACGTACATGACCTGCACATCTGGAGCCTGGGAGGCCATGCTCACGCGCTATGCTGTCACGTCCTGATCGATGATATGCCGCCATCGGAGAGCGACTGCATTTTGAAGTGCTTGAACCAGGTCCTATGTGGCTTCGGCATTCATCACACAACGGTTCAATTCGAACACGCTCCCTGCATACTGACGGAGGGGTGCAGCATGTACCATGACCATGGCCACGATCATGCGGCCGGTCACAGTCACGGAAGCCATGTGCACTAGATGTTATTTCACGACGATATTGACTAGCTTGTCCGGGACGACGATCACTTTCACGACCGTTTTTCCCGCAAGGAATGTTTTCACTTTTTCGTGAGCCAGCGCTTGGCGCTCGATCTCAGCCGTTGACGTTCCGTGTGGCACATGCAGGTGCGCTCGCAGCTTGCCGTTGACCTGAACCGGGATTTCAATCAAGTCTTCTTTGGCGAGTTCGGGGTTTGAGACGGGCCATGGATGCCGGAAGACGGGGCCGCTTTCGCCAAGAATTTCCCACAAATCCTGTGCTGTATACGGCGCGAATGGCGCGAGCAGGAGAGTCAAGGCGCGGCTGATCTCGAGAACCGGCGCGGGCGACAGGCTCGATTCCAGCGAGTAGAGCTCATTTACCAGCTCCATTAAGGATGCGATCGATGTGTTGAAATGCCAGCGGCTGTCGAAATCGCCGGTTATTTTGGCGATGGTTTGATGCAGTTTGCGAAGCGCTTTCCTGTCGGCCGCGGCCGGAGCGGTGGCGGCCTCCGATGAACGGCTCGCCAGCCGCGTTACCAGCCGGTACACACGTGCCAGGAAGCGGTACTGGCCCTCGACGCTGGACTCGTTCCAATCCATGTCGCGTTCGGGCGGAGCGGCGAATAAGGTATATAGACGGCAGGTGTCGGCGCCGTATTTCTGAACCATCTCATCTGGGTCAACGACGTTGCCTTTGGATTTCGACATGGCGGACCCGTCCTTTAAAACCATGCCTTGCGTGAAGAGGTTTTTCGCAGGTTCGGCGTTTTGAATCAAACCGAGATCACGCATGACCTTCGTCCAAAATCGCGAATAGATGAGGTGAAGGATGGCGTGAGTGATGCCGCCGATGTATTGATCGATGGTGAACCACTTTGCGATGGTCGCGGAGTCGAACGGAGCGCGACCGTTGTGCGGATCGCAGTAGCGATAGAAATACCAGGACGAATCCACGAACGTGTCCATGGTGTCGGTCTCGCGGCGAGCAGCCTGGCCGCAATGGGGACACGGAACATCGATGAACGAGGGGACGGATTCAAGTGGTGAACGGCCCTTGCCCGTGATCTCGACATCGAGAGGCAGTACAACGGGCAGATCCGATTCGGGAACCGGGACCATGCCGCATTTTGGACAGTAGACGATCGGTATGGGGGTGCCCCAATAACGCTGGCGTGAAATGCCCCAGTCTTTCAGCCGATAGGTGATCGATTCTGAGCCGAAACCATTTGCGGCCGCAAATGCAGCCATCTTGGTACGGGCTTCTTCGCTGGGCAGCCCGGACCATTCTCCCGAATTCTCGGCGATTCCGTAGCCCGTAAAGGCTTCTTCGATGGCATCTGCTACAGGCAGAATGCCGTCGACCGGTCTTACCACCGGATAGATTGGTATCCCGTAGCTCTGACAGAATTCAAAATCGCGCTCGTCGTGAGCGGGCACAGCCATAATTGCTCCTGTGCCGTATCCCATTAGAACGAAGTTGCCGATCCAGATGGGAACCTTTACCCCATTGAAAGGATGGATCGCATAAGCGCCCGTGGATAGGCCGAGTTTCTCGATGTTTCCAGGATCTTGACGTGCGGTCGCATCGATCATCTCCTTGACCTTCAGCCGGTCATCTTTGTTTGTCAGCAGTGTTGCGACGAGCGGATGTTCAGGCGCGAGAATCAGGCAGGTAGCACCGTAGATGGTGTCGATGCGCGTGGTGAAGATGCGAATCTTTTGTGCCGATCCTTCGAGCGGGAAGTCGACTTCTGCGCCTTCGGAGCGGCCGATCCAGTTGCGCTGCATAGTGAGCACACGCTCCGGCCAGCCGCCCTCCAGTTGCTTCATGTCGTCGAGCAACTCGCCGGCATAAGCGGTGGTCTTCAGGAACCACTGATTCATAGCGCGCTGTCCCACGGGAGTCGTTTCGTGACGCCAACAGCAGCCGTTAACGACCTGCTCGTTCGCGAGCACGGTACCGCACTCCGTGCACCAGTTGAGCAAAGCCTCTTTGCGATAGGCGAGGCCGCGTTCGAACATTTTGATGAAGAACCACTGATTCCAGCGGTAGTATTCGGGCTCGCAGGTGGCAACCTCACGGCTCCAGTCGATGGAGAAGCCGAGACGGTACATCTGCGCCTTCATTTGCGCGATATTGCTGAGCGTCCACTCGCGCGGATGGCGATTGTTCTTGATCGCCGCGTTTTCGGCAGGTAAACCGAAGGCATCCCAGCCCATGGGATGGAGAACGTCGTATCCGCGCATCCACATGTAGCGGGCGAGAGCGTCGCCAATGGAGTAGTTGCGCACGTGTCCCATGTGGAGCTTGCCGCTGGGGTAGGGCAGCATCTCGAGCACATAGTATTTGGGTTTTTCAGGCGCATCGGCTGTGTAGAGCGAGGCGTCTTCGGCCCATCGGGCGGTCCACTTTTCTTCGATTTCCTGGTGATTATAGGCTCGTTCGGGGATATCGGCTCCTTGTGGTCATCTTGAGTTTAGAGACACTTGAGGCTTGACGGCGCAGTTCGTGGTGATTCGAAAAGCGGCGGAAGCCTTTATAGACCAATATAGCGAGCGGGGGGCTGAGGCTGGCGATTGATTATGAAAACGTGGTGGCTCCGCTTTAGTAA
>JBARMQ010000544.1:0-10182 GCA_049802535.1 Bryobacteraceae bacterium
GTACATGATTTTTGGACGAGTAAACGCCTCAGCCAAAAATAACGTCTCGGGATGCCGTTTCTTTATGTCTGAGATGGCCCATTCCCAAAATGTAAAAGCCTTTGTATGGGGATTATCGACGCGAAAAATGGAAACTCCGTGTTCAATCCAGAAGTCAAATACACTCTTCAGTTCTTCCCACAATGCATGCCACGACGTGCTTTCGAAATCGAACGGATAGATGTCCTGATACTTCTTGGGAGGGTTTTCCGCGTACTGTATCGTGCCGTCGGGGCGCCTAATGAACCACTCGGGGTGCGCGGAAACATAAGGATGGTCTGGAGAGACCTGAAACGCCACATCTAGCGCTATGCGTACACCGAGCTCAGAGGCATGTTTCAAAAACTTGCGAAAATCCTCCGCAGTTCCAAGTGCCGGGTGAATGCTCTTGTGGCCGCCCTCAGCGCCGCCAATCGCCCACGGGCTGCCTACATCATTGCTATCGGCGGCAGTTGAGTTGTTCTTTCCCTTGCGAAACTGTACTCCTATGGGATGAATTGGCGGGAGGTAAACGACGTCAAATCCAAGGCCGGCGGCGTATTCAAGCCGTTTAAACGCATCCGTAAAGGTTCCGTGCGCGCCTGGTGTTGGCGATGTGGAACGTGGGAAAAACTCGTACCACGCGCTAAATCTCGCATATGGCGGATCGACTACAATCTCGAGTTCGCGATCCGAGTGCGTCGCGAGCGAGCGGTCGGATGCCCTCATCATCGTCGCCTTCAACTGGTCGCTATTTGCCAAATTACGCTTTCCGGTCAAATCCTCCGTTGAGCCGAGCATCCCGGCCACTTGCAAGAGCCAGGACGAGTCATCTCCCTGCGCTCGGGAAGCCGCGGCACTCACCAACGCCGCTCCGATTTGGTAGTCAATGGGAGAATCTTGACCGGCTTGAATCCGTTTCAGCAGATCTCGCCGCCATGTTTCAAAGTGATCAATCCAGGCGTGAATGGTGTATTGGTAACGCCCGATGCGAGAGACTCTGAACTCGCCGGCCCACCGATCGTTAACTAACGGAATTAACGTTGTCTCTTGCCATGCGGTCTCGTCCTCGCGACGGTAAAGCAGGGCGGCTGAAATGGAATCATGTCCGTCGGCAAAAATGTCAGCCTCCACGCGAACGATGTCACCGATAATTCGTTTTATGGGAAAGCGGCCGCCATCGATTTCAGGACTAACGCCCTCTATCATCGCTCGCTGCCGGCCGTCCGTGTGAGGTATTTTCATTTCTGAAATGCTGCGCCCAGGCACAGGCACTACCCGTTTGATCCGTGTTTCAAACCTTCGTTACGAAACTTACCAAGCTAGCGAATCGAGTTTTGTTCTTTGCCAGGCGTTACGCACGTAGAATGGAACGAGGAGAATTATGTCACAGGAAAATGGCGGGAATATTATCTGGTTTGTTAGCGGATTAATTCTGGGCGGTGCAGCGGCAATGTTAATTGCTCCTCAGACCGGAGCAGTTATGCGCAAAAAGCTGGCTAAACAAGCCAAGATGAGCCGTAAAACGATTGCGGCTTCCAGTCGCGACGCATACGAGAAGGGACGTGATCTTTACGAGCGCGGCCGGGAATTAGCCGAAGACGCCGCCGAAATGTTTGAACGCGGCCGCAAGTTGGCTGAGAAGAAACTCGACGAAGCCCTATAGCATCGAATAGGCAAACCTCCAGTATGAATGCTTTAGTCACCCAGGACCATGTCTCCATTGCCGCGTTTGTGAATGAACCCTACGTGGATTTTTCGCAGCCAGCGAATGCCGTTGCGATGCACGCGGCGCTGAATACGCTGGGTTCGCAGCTAGGTAAGGAGTATGACTTATGGGTTGCGGGCGAGCTCCGGAAATCGGAGGAGAAACTCAAGTCGGTCAATCCATCGCACCCGTCGCAAGTGGTCGGAATTCATCAAAAAGCTTCGAATAAAGATGCATGCGACGCGGTGGAAGCCGCATTCCAATACTTTCCTACTTGGAGCGCGGTTCCCATGGCGGAGCGCGCCCGCCTGTTACTGCGGGTCGCCGATATCATTCGCGATCGTAAATTCGAATATGATGCGTGGCTTGTCACGGAGGCCGGAAAGACTTGGCCGGAAGCGGAAGCCGATGTCTCCGAAGCAATCGATTTTTGCGAGTATTACGCCCGCGAGGCGCTCGCCTTATCGAATCCCGATCCTCTGGTGCAGCTTTCCGGCGAGAGCGACCGTTTGGTCTATCTACCGCTCGGTGTCGGAATCATCATTCCACCGTGGAATTTTCCGTTGGCGATTATGGTCGGGATGGCGACTGCCGCGCTTGTCACTGGAAACACAATCGTCATCAAGCCGTCGAGCGACACGCCGACAATCGCCGCGAAATTTGCCGAGACCTTGGTTGAGGCTGGCTTTCCTCCTCAGAGTTTTTCGCTGTTAACCGGCAGCGGCGGCGTCATCGGCGATGTGCTGGTCTCGCATCCTAAAACACGATTTATTTCCTTTACCGGTTCGCGCGACGTAGGTCTTCATATCAATGAATTGGCCGCAAAATCGCCGAAAGGCCAAATCTGGATTAAACGCGTTGTCGCTGAGATGGGCGGTAAGGACGCCATCATTGTCGACAGCGAAGCTGACGTCGATCAGGCTGTTACGGCAGTGATGTATTCCGCTTTCGGTTATCAGGGACAGAAGTGCTCTGCATGTTCCCGCGCCATCGTCGACACCTCGGTCTACGACGCATTTCTAAGTAAACTCAAGACCAAAGTGGAGGCTTTGACGGTGGGCCCTTCGGAAGTCCTGGAAAATTATATGGGCCCGGTAATTAATGGCCGCGCCAGGGACACGATCTTGCGTTACATCGAGAATGGCAAGAAAGAAGGCCGGCTGATTACAGGTGGGACCACGGCGCCGGGAGACGGCTATTTTCTGAAGCCGACGGTAATCGCCGATGTCGATAGCAAAGCCACTATTTATCAAGAAGAGATTTTTGGACCCGTTCTGGCCGTGACAAAGGCGAGCGATTTTGATCATGCCTTGGAACTAGCGAACGATTCTGAATACGGCCTGACCGGGGCCGTATTTACTAAAAATCGCGAAAAAATAGACAAGGCTAACAAGCAGTTTTTCGTTGGAAACTTGTATATCAATCGTAAATGTACCGGAGCGATGGTGGGCGCTCATCCCTTCGGCGGCTTCAATATGTCCGGAACCGATTCAAAGGCGGGTGGGCCGGATTATTTGCTGCAATTTGTGCAAGCGAAATCCATCGCTGAAAAGATCAGTTAGCGCTCTGCGCGGTATACTGGAAGCTACCCCGATGCGAAGGGGACTAATTAGTCACAACTCTAGGGTCGAACACGATCGACATGACGAAGGGGGCCGGTTTCGGTCCCCTTTCGCATTTTGCGGATGACCTTCTTCAACAGAATCAAACTGTGTATTAAGCTGCGGCAGAGGCTTGGCAAGCTGTCCCTCAAGCTTGCTGTCTTCCCCCTTGCCATAACCCTGTTGGGAGCGTCGCCCATTGGCTCACGGCTGTCTTTAGCCTGGCAACACGGAACGCTAATGGACGTTACTGGAGGTTCAGCGCAAGCCTCTTTGCAAAATAAGATCAAGAACAAGCGATTTTCGAAGCGCAAGTACACGTGGGATTTCAATATCGACGACGGGTCCCGCCTGATCCGCGCCGAATATCGGGGCCCCAAGCCTCTCGCTGTTGACAAGGGTGGCTTGATCGCGTTTGCTGTTTCAGGCGATCGGGTGTTTTTGCGCGACTATCGCGGCAAACCGCACAAACTCGACCTGCTCAGCGAAAAGTCGAAGGCGGTGGCACATTGACCAATCGTCGTAAACTGCTGTTGGCCGCCTTGGCCGCACCGCTCAGTTGGGGCGCCCCTGCGAGATCCTATGAAATCTCTGTCGAAGGCTACATCTTTCAGCAGTATGCCGAAAGGAAGAAGATCCCTCTTGCCCAGGTCATCCCGGAAGTGCTGCAGATCGCTCGCGGGGCCGGCTTTCGAAATATCGAACTAAATCCTGCTTTCTTCACCCCCGCCACCCGCGACAACACGCTCGCTACTTTGCGTTCTCTTGACCTGCGCATGCCCTCCATATACGTCGGCGGAGCGATGCATTCGAAGGCGGACGCCGATCGGACCATTGCCAATGCACTGGAGTACGCGCGGCTGGCCGCCCCGTTTGGTTGTAAGGCCGTTGTCAACAACCCCGACCCTAAGCACGGAGATCAGCCAAAGACGGATGAAGAACTCGCAGCCGAAGCCGACGGCTTGAACCGAATGGGACGGACTCTCCAGAAGGAAGGATTCGACCTTCGCGTTCACCATCACACGCCGCAGTTGGAAAATGGCGCTCGCGAATGGCGCTACATCCTGGCGCACACTGACCCCAAGACCGTTCACATTTGTGTCGATGTGGACTGGGCGTATGAAGGTGGCTTTGAACCCGTTCCTTTCTTACGAGACGTTGGAAGCAGGCTGCGTGAAATCCACGTGCGTAGCGCCCGAAATCGAATCTGGTTGGAAGACGTCGAAGACAGTGACATCGACTACCGCAAAGTAGCCCGTTATCTGGAAGAGCAGCACTTGCATCCGCTCATCGTCGTGGAATTAGCTTATCGCCCGCAAACCGTCGTAACGCGATCGCTCGAACAGGACTTGCGGCGCAGCCGTCTCTATACCGAGCGCGTTTTTGGAATGGCCGCACCTTAGACTAAGACGGCAAATCCCAACATGCTCATGATGACCAAGATTGCATAATTGCCGGCATCGCCCAATTCGTTCGCAGACATTTCCCAAACGCCTTCCGAAACGCGTCTTACAGTCATGGCGTCCTTAAAGTCGACGCTCTCAACCGCCTCTTCCAGCGGATTCTCTTTCGACTTCGTGAGCCAGCGTACTTGGATCTTCCCCTCGGGACTGCCAGCCTGAAACGCAATTCCAGTAGCCCCGAGATCTTCGGTATCGGAGTCCTTATTTACTGGATACGTGGGATCTGTGGCGGCGGTTGCTGGATTGAAATGGCGCAGTCCCCAAACCGGAGCGAGTCTGTCAATCTGCTTCCATTCGGGAAGCGCCTCGAACCGCGACGTCTGCGAAGCAGATGGCAGTTGTGAAAGTACCGACGAAAAGAAACTCTTATCGTTGCATGCCAGCAGGGTGTCAGGCTCAATCCGGGTAAGGAACGATGTTTCATAGATAGGCGTCGAGCCGGTGGGCTGGCCGCCTAAATCGTGTTCTACACTCCACACCGATCGGCCAAGAATCATTAGATTCGGAGGCTGTGAGAAGGCACTGTCCTGAATTGGATCTGCAAGAGCGTACACGCCGCAGCCCTCGAAAGCGATCATGCCCAGGGGTAATGCATCATTGCCGGAGGCTTGGTGGTTCCTATATTTTCTTGCGGCGATGACCGAGTACCGCAAAGTGCGGCCGTCTAATGGCGTCATCGCATGCTCATCTACGAAGGGACTCAGCAGGTTCAAGATGTAGCCGCGCGCAGCAGTAAGGGCATCGGCCTGTTTCTGCGCGTTCGACGCCGGGACTGTGAACGGTTGCTGTGCAACGGCAATCGTTTCGGTGTCCTTCGGTAGCCAGGATAATACGGACCCAATTTGCTTCGAGTTAGTTGCCTGCAGCGAGCTGTTTCGGGCTTGCCGAACGGCATCGCTTAGGCTTGCACTCAGGCTGGCAGCGGCCTTCCAGTCTCCTGCCGCCATCGCAGAGCGAAGCTGGTCCGTGAGAGACAAAAGTTCCTCCTGAGAGGGGCCAGAGACCTGCGCGCACAGTGATTGTGCGCAAAGAATAACAACGATCGCAAGCTGTTTCATCGATACATTCCGAAGCCGAGAAGTGCCAGAGCGGCGTGGAACGGAAAATCGCCTCGTTCCCGAAGACTGGATTCAAATTGCCAAATGCCGTCCTGCGTATGTGTCGTCTTGAACTGTTGAGTCATTCCAAAGTCAGTGGTGGAGCATCGGGCGGAGGAGCCCAAACAGCGCATCGCTAGCTGACCGGAATCGACGTCGAAGTCGACAGCTAAACCCGAATCGCCGGAATCTGTGTAGCGGCGCAACCCCCAAAATGCTGATTTCTTATCAACCTGTGCCCAGACTGGCATGCTCTCCGGAAACGCCTGCCGCGCTATGTCCGTAACCCCACCCCTTATACTCTGAAGCAATTTGGTCAAAGTCTCGCGGCGCGAGCAGAGCACCAGCAAATTCGGCTGCGGGAGAGCTAACCAGTTCTGGTCCTCGCGTTGAGCGCGCTCTCGCTGGTTCGGTGCCGGCGGCTCACCGGCATCGACTCTGGCTGTTCCCTGCCACACATCGCCAAGGTTTGTTGTGATATTCGGTTCGCCCAGTAAATCGCCTCCCAGGCTCTCCGTGAAGAAGTAGAAGTATGTGACGTCTTCGTCCGGCATGAGCGCTGGCACAATCCTGGACTCGCCTGATCCATTCTTGACAGTTCGTATCGCCGCAACCGTCAGCTGAATCGTTCTGTCCTGAAGCCGCCGGTAAATATCTCCGTTGTTTAATGCCCTCAACCGTTCTATCGCGTAAGACTGGGCGGGCCCGCTTCGTAAAGCTTCTCCGGATTCCTGCGCTTCAATAACAACCGGATATTGCAGGACAAACAGCGCCTCTGTTTCAATCGGAAGCCAACTCATGACCCGATTGACGCGCTGATTGGAGTCGCGGGCTAGCCATGTCCGATATTGCCGCTGAACTCCATCGTCAAGCTTGACTGCAATCTCTGAAGCCTCCGCCAGCCTACCGCCGCCGATCGCATCCCGGAGTTGTTGCCGCAGACGATCCAGATCGTTAGGGGTCGCGTCTTGACCGAAGAGGCCATGAAGAAAGCCGAACGCAGCTAACCAGATCAAAATTGTGAAGCGCATGCAGGCTCGGAAGACAGTATCACAGTGGCGACGACGCACTTGGCTTGACGGACCGCGTCGCGACCGACCTTCAATAACGCCAACTGGTCAGATCGGCCCCCGGGGGCGCTGTCTTCTGCATACGTTCCAAGATCTGCGGCAGGTACATCTGGTTATAGTGAAGCCGCGAATACCAGTTGGGTTTGGTCGGGTCGCCATTCCAACAATGTTCCGCGCGCGGCCCATAGCGAACCTCGCCCTCGTAAGGCACCCCGTGCCCTGCGGCACCGGTTTGCTTTAGAAAGTCTTCCATCAAATACACCGCATCGTTCAGAAAATAAGTGTCGTCGGAACCGACATAGAGATGCAGCTTACCTTGCAGCTTTGGGCCTAGCTTGTTCCAGTCACGCTGGAGAATCGAGTCCAGGTCATAGTGATCACGCCAGTATTCAGCTGTTCTATGGTCGATGATGCCCGTCTCTTTATCAAAGATCGGCTGTGGATACCCATCTTCCCCCGTGGGAGAGTAAACTGCTTGCCAGATGTCGAACTGGTCCCCCGACCGGCCGTGATCGCCCAGCGCGGCTTCATAAGCGATATTGCCACGCATCGAGATCAAGGTATGGCCCAGATAATCGCGCATTGCGGGCTGTTCGACCTTCTTGTTCGCGCCGGGAAGGAAGAACATACTGTCCTGTTTATAAAGATCGACGGTCATGTACGCATGGAAATCGACGGGATCAGGACAGGCCACGAACGCACCGTTGTAATGGTCGGGATAGAAGATCTGCGCGGCGAGCGATTCCCAGCCGCCCGTCGAGCCGCCGTAGACAAACCGCGCCCAACCCTGCCCAATACCCCGAAAGGTGTGCTCAATCGCGGGGATCAGCTCAGTCTCAATAGCGTCCCCATAAGGACCCACATTGGCTGAATTCACAGCGTAGGAGTCGTCGTAAAACGGATTGGCGTGCTGAAGTTTCACGATCAACACACGCGGGGTTCCCGGGGCAATCCATGTTTGATAGTTCTTATAGGCTTCTTCCTGCTGGATGCGGTTATAGCCCGCAAGATGAAAACGATCCGAGTAGTCAGGCTTTAGATTGGGATCCGGTGGAGTTTCGCGGAAGTCATTAAACTCCGTCACAAAGTGATCGTGAAAAATGATCAGCGGGTAGCGCGCCTGGGGGTGCGAGTCAAAGCCCTCGGGCGCCATCACAATCGCCGAGATATACATCGGCCTGCCCCAAAATTCAGTCAGCAGCTTCGACTGAATGCGGATATGGCGGATATACTTCGTATCTTTTTCGGGCGGAATCGGCGGTATAACTTGATCGAGAATTACGGTGACCGGCGGAGACCCGGGCCCTATTTGAACCGTCCTGGGCTTGGACAATAAATTGCCCGGCGCAATGTTCCAATGTTGGCCTTCGCCGCGATCGGGCGCCAGTTTCACGGTCTTGCCATCAGACCGGTGAAACGTTTCGTACACGTTCAGCACGGCTTGGACGGTGTAGTTTCCCGGAGGTACATCCTTTAAGCTTGTTCGCGGATAGCCACGGGCGCTATCGTCAATTGTGAGCGGCTCACCCGGCTTCCATCCATCGACGGTTACGCCAAAGACCATTTGCGATTTGGGCGTATCGTCGATCTGCATCCGCGGCTCGTCGGTGGGATCGTTTGAAAGTAGCAGCAACACACGGCCATCCAGGGGCTTGTTGGACCGTGAAGCCGGAAAGCTCACGCTAATTGTCTGGGCCGAGACAGTGCCAACGCACAACCATCCAGCGATTGCTAAGCCCAATGAAGAGAGAAAAGACCGCATACCGGAGTATGGTACATGGGCGAGCCTGCGCTCGTTTCGGTGGTTAGCGTTGGAAAGCGGCTGCTCCAATTCGTGCGAGAAGCCCTAAAAGGGTAAGCGGCAGAATGACAATGAACGCTTTAGCCTTATCCACCTTAAAGGCCACGCTGATGATGAGCGTCGTCATAACCATCCACCAAATTTCGAAGACGGAGAAGTAACCTACAAACGCGAGCAAGTATTTGCTTGTAGTTTCCGGCATGAAAATGTCGAGGCCCAGTGGCGGCCGCAACTCCGCCTGTGTCGAAACCTCTCCCTTACCAACGAGAACCGCGGCCGTTGCTAACGCTGCCAATGTTGTGATGAGTGAAGTGCCGGCGGACAAATTAAAGAGGGAGCGAAACGAAGCTTTCACCGACATGACAGAACAGGTGGCAAACAGCACCAGCGCGTCTATCGCGACAGTCGCCAAAACGCCCAGCGGCGCAAGAAACACTCCAATTTGCGCGATCTTTATCCCGATCGCCATGCTCCTCTGATACTGTTCTGGAGGAACGCTAGCCGGCGCCGGAGTTACTTCCAGTACATGGCGCACAATGGGCTGCATCATGATGCCGGCCACTATGGCCATGATCGACATCAGAATCACCGGCGCTACCCAGAACCATTTCGAAGGCAGTCGCCGGGCAGCCGCCCGTGGGTCCATAAAGAAGTTGAACATCCCGACGAAATCGTCAAAAAAACTTTCGGAATGGGGAGCCGGTAAGTCAGGAACCGATGTTGCCATGGATGTACTCTCCTTGGTGAGGTAACCGCTTGGAATTATACCTGCAAAAGGGGATGCCTACGTAGACTTCAACCCGTTACTCTGGAATGTGGGAATTTCTAATAGCCGTTTCGCCAGCGCCGTTTTTCTCTTCGCTGCTCTGATTCCAATCGCCTGTTCCCGGTCACGGCAAGCCGACCTACCGGCCAAGCACTACGCGATGTCGGGCGAAGTGATCTCGCTAGATGCCAAAGATCAAACAGCAACGATCAAGGCCGGAGCCGTCAGCGGCTGGATGGAAGCCATGACGATGGAATTCCCTATTCAGTCAAAATCGGATTTCGATGCGCTACGCGTCGGTGAAAAAATCAAAGCAACTGTCGATGTGAAAGATGAGGCGGCGTATTCGTTGTCGAATGTGCGGCCAGAAGACGCCGCTAAATGACCTTGTTGCTAAATGATGCGAGAAGAAATCTCAAATAGGGGCTCCGGATCTCTCCCGCCAGTGGTCGTCACCGCGCGCAGGGACCCGTTCCATCAAGGACCGGAGATTATCGTTCGCTCATGGCGGGCGCTATGGAAAAGCATTGTGCCTTCGCTGCGTTTCCTGCTTCAGGCGGAAGTGCACGTATATTCCTTTGCCGTAGCCGCTAATGTCCTGCTAACCTTCTTCCCCTTTCTGGTGCTGATGATCATGATCTGTCGATCTGTCTTGCAC
>JBARMQ010000545.1:0-13165 GCA_049802535.1 Bryobacteraceae bacterium
GGTTCGACCGACTCGAAAATCACGTGGGCGCGCGCCTGCAGGTTCGACATCAACAGCGCTGCACCTAACCCCTTGCCCGAGACGTCGCCAATCAGGACTGTCAGCCGCCCATTCGGATTTGCAAGAAAGTCGTAATAGTCTCCCCCCACGGTGCGGCACGGCAGGTTATACGCCGCTACATCGAAACCCGCAATTTCTGGAGCGGCGGCGGGTAATAACTGACGCTGAATCTCTGCCGCCCGCTCGAGATCTCCCATCAGCAATTTTCGGGTATGCTCTTGCTCCATCAACCGGGCATGGTCGATTCGGATGGCAGCTATATTGGCCATCACAGTAACGAGCTTCAGGTCTTCAGCGCTGAACTCGCGAACCAGATGAGGCGAGTCCAGATAAAGTAACCCGAGGATGGTTTCATCGGTTTGTAGGGGAACGGCCAGGATGCTTCGGACTTTCTGTGCCAAAATACTTTCTCTCGATCCGAGATCTTGATCCAGCCTAGTGTCGCCGATCAGTACTGATTTCCCCTCATTCAGTACCAGATCCCGCACTCTAGTGCTGATGCGAAGCCCTTCACCGCGGATGGCGCGAATCCTCAGACTTCCTTCGGTCTGACGTGTAATCACGACACCGCGCGTAGCGTTCGCTGCGTCAAGGGAAAGCTCCAGAATCACCTCGAAAAGCTTCTCAAGCGCGCCGTGCCCCGCCAACTCCCGCGCTGCTCGCACGAGCGCCTCCAGGTATTCATTCTTCCCCTGGTTGCGCCCGCTCAGGTCTGAAGCGGTTTTCAAGGCGGACTTAAGATCTAACGATTCTGTTGGTGGTGGGAGCTCTCGTTCGTCTTCGAAAAAGGTGATTTCATCCCGCGTTGCGCCGACAATGTCGACTCGCTTACGAAAACGAATTGAGAGGTGGCCTGCCCCGATCAGATCGCTTGGCGACAGTTGCATCGTCCCCGTCACCCGCGCGCCGTTTAGATGGGTGCCGTTTCGACTTCCCACGTCTCGTACCGTCCAGTTGTTGCCGATCCACTCGAACACGAGATGCTCACGAGATAGCTTCGGATCTTCAGGAAAAGCAATATCGTTCGCAGATGAACGGCCCAGCGTATATTTTTCGCCTCCCAACTGCACACGCAAGCTCGCGCTGAAGGGCGAATCGATGATCAACTCGTCCGAACCCGCTCTAGCAACGGCAGTCGCCACCTCATAAGCGTACCTGAAAACTGCGCATTCGAAATCCGGTCAAGGTTGGTTGATGTCGGCGCGGTTGGTACGAAGGGGGGCGTTCCCGGAAAAGTTGACAAGTTTGTTGGTCGACAAAAAAACACGAACTGGATCTGTGTAGGTTTCTGATAAAGTAATGTCTCTAATTGCGCAAACCGGAAAGAATCGCCGGAGACCCAGAGCGAATCGGGTTCTACCACGCCCATCTCATGATCCAGCGTTCAGAAAGTTCCCGGTACGAGTGAGTGCCGGGACTATTTTCTGTAAGGCTGTTCAAATGGCGTTGAGTGACGACTTGGCTTTTCCTCCGGCGGTCTTGAGGCCGGTGGGGGCTGGGGCGCGCCGGGATAAACCGGCTGAAGGAGGGAATGAAAGAGTCCTGCCAAGTAGAAGGTGAAATCCATCAGAGCTTCTCTCACTTCGTGTCAAGGCAGTTTGTACTTATTGCGGGGCACGGCAACAAATTCACTAAATACATTACCGAAACCACAACACCAGAGGTAATAAGTGATCTTGAAGTTTCGGATCGCGGGTCCCCTTGAGCGACGTATAAATGAGAATATTGGTGTCGAAGAACGGCTTACCGTTCATTCGCTCGTTCGCGATCGAACTTGAAGCCTGGAGGCATCTCGCTTAAACGAGGCCAACAGCGATTGCGAAATCAGTGAAGGATCGGAGTGAGATGCCGGAGTTTGTCGGGGTTGCGGGTGATATAGATGGCGGTGATCTTCTGATCCTCGATTTGCAGCGCGGTGGTCTGCAAAATTTCATCTGCCTCCACAGTGATAAATCCGGGGAGGCCGCTGATCAGGCCGTAGCGCGCGAGTTGCGACATCTTTCCAGCAAACACTCGCGCAAGGCCGGTATGAAGCCGTATGACGCGCTCGATGCCGGCGATTGGGTTGATAGCGGCCGGCGCCTTGCCTCCGCCATCGGCATACACGGTTACGTCGGCTGCGAGGAGCGAGCGTAACTGTTCCATATCGCCGCCGCGGGTCGCGGTGAAGAAGGCGGTAGCAATTTGCATGGCGCGCTCCTTCGGCATGTTGAAGCGAGGGCGTGCCGCGCGGACGTGGGTGCGTGCTCGGCGGCAAGCTGACGGCATGCGGCGGGTTCGCGGCCAATGGTTTCGGCGATTTCCTCGAAGCTGACGCCGAACACGTCGTGCAGGAGAAAGGCGGCGCGTTCGAGAGGGGATAGGCGCTCAAGAGCTATCATGAGCGGGAGTGTGACCTCATCGATTTGCGTTTCCGCCGCTTGCACGAGTGGATCCGGCAGCCACGGGCCGGTATAGGTCTCGCGCTGATGCCGGGCGGATTTTAGATGGTCGAGGCAAAGACGCGTCACGATGCGCCGCAGGAACGCTTCGGGCTCGCGCACCGCATCACGATCGACATCAAACCAGCGGAGAAACGCCTCCTGCACCACATCCTCAGCATCCGCGACGGAGCCCAGCATCCGATAGGCGACGCGGACCAATCGCGGACGCAATGGATCGAAGATGGCGGCGCTTTGGTTAGGTGACGCCATCAAGCCGCCTGATGCTGATGCTGGGCGACCGGATGGACCGCGCGGAAGCCGACTTGAATCCGGTTCCATCCATTGATTGCGACGATGAGGAAGGTGAGATTGACTTGCTCCGGCTCAGTGAATTGAGCTTGCAGAGCTTCATAGATGTTGTCGGGAGCGTGCGTCTCGGGCAAGAGCGTCAGAGCTTCGGTCCAACCGAGGGCGGCACGTTCACGGTCCGAAAAGAGGGGCGATTCACGCCAAGCATCGAGCGGATAAAGACGTTCCTCCGTCTCGCCTTGTTTTCGGGCAGCCGCGGTGTGCATGTGAAGGCAAAATGCGCAGCCGTTGATTTTCGATGCGCGGATCTTCACTAGCTCCATGAGGCTTTCTTCCAAGCCGCACTGGAGGAGGCCCTTTCCAAAGTCGAGCCACGCTTGCATAGGAGCGAGCAAAGCGGCAAATGGATTCAGTCTAGGTGTCATGATCGGTTCCTTCTTCAGGTGTACTTCCTATAGGGCTCGCGCAAGACGGGCACGTGGCACGCAGCCGGGCCCTTTGCGCTTCTACGATGGCGACTATCGGCCAGCTGCGGTTTCTTGGCGCGAGTGCCGCGGAAGAGAATCGCGCTGTTGGGGGGAGTTGGTACGCCTTTGATGCTGCTCTTTCTGCGTTGGCGAGCTGGTCCCTGACGCGACCTGGCATCGCCGAGGCAACGGGCGGCTCATGTGGGCCGGGATACTGCTCGCTGTCGCCTGCGAAGTGGCGGCGTTAACGCTATTGAACTTCAAAGCAGGCTATCGTCTGCCGCAAGCCTGCGTGAACCGGCCGGTCCTCTATCGTTCCGGCTCATAAACGTAGTCGCCGCCGAGGTATGGTCCGGGCACGTGAGCGACCAGCCGGTAATGCTGCCGGATCGCCTCCAAGTGCGTCTCGGGTAGGAACAGCGTCTCGCCATTTCTCCACCGTGATCCGCCGCGTTCAAAAACGTTCATCCCGAGAATAACCGTCTTGAACCGTCCTTGCTCCAGATCGGTAAGCAGCGGACCAGGATTGATCCGCCCGGCATTCGCGAGCAGCGTATAGAACCAAACGTCCACCTCGAGAGGTTTGCCGGACTGCACCGCAAGGTCGTACTGCCACGTCAACATGCGTCCCTGTCGCGATTCAATCCTTTGCGCGAGAGCCGCAGTTTCCTGCCGCCACTGACGCTCATGCACGACACGAGCGAATGCCATTTGGAATGTCAACGCGATGTTCAGAACGAAATACAGCAGTAGCGGTATTTGCAGCAACGTGACCCAGCCCGCATCACCGGCTTCCAATTTATCGAAAAACTGTAGCCGGTCCAGCGTACACGCCGCACAGATCGCTAATAAAACTAGCGTCTCGATTTGGTAATTCGGCTCCGAACCAACTTTAGGGGACGTCGCCAACCATACCGCCGCTGCGAATGCCGTGTAGATGTAAAGAGGAACTAACTCTCCCGCCTTGGAAGGGGTGCCGGCGCTTTCGAGGAACTCGCCCAAAACGGGCACGGGATCGAGCGTGTCACCCGAAGAAGTAGCGAGTTCTTCTCCTGTCTGGTGGCACGCAGCCGTGCCCTTTGCGCTCCTGAGTCTCACCCAGCCGGCGGCCGCCACAATCAGTAATGCTCCGCCGAACAGCGCAAACGCCTTCGCCTGCGCCAACAATTTCCATCCGGCAAAAGGATTGATATTGGCGACGATTACATTTGAAAAGAAGTTTCCGCGCGTGATGCCGTTCAGCCAGAGAGCCAAGCCTATGCATGCGGCGCCTACGTTGACAATCCATAACATCCCTCGCTTCCGACCGCTCCCGGTCAGGCAGACGGCAATTGTGGCGCCGGCGGCAACCGCCGTCTGCTTTGTAAAGACCGCTAGCGCAACAAAGATGCCAGCGGCAACGAGCCTTCCCGTCGCGCCACTATTCCGCCAGTCCAGAAACGAAAGAAAAGCTGCAAGTGAAAAGCAAATGGCAAGCATATCCGTTTGCCCGATGGTCCCCCAATAGCAGAGATTCGTGCTGGCAAGAACCAGCAGAAAACCGGCCACTCGGGCTCGCCTATCGTTCACCAGCAAACGAAGAATTCGCCACACGATGCACCAGTTCGCCCCCAGGGCCGCGAGCGATATCAGACGTTCGCTCTGCAGCCAAGGAATCGTGAGCGCGTGCAACCCCAGAGCCAGCATGTAAAATACAGGCCCATAAGGGGTGACTATGTATGGATAGCTCTGAAAGTTATGGTACAGGCCACGGCCCTGCTGCATCAGCTCCGATTGGAGCGCGATCATCGATTCAACAGGGCTGAATTCGTGATGAGCCCAGAACAGAACCGCGGCCTGAGTAAGCATGGCGACGGTGGCAAAGAATCCAACGACAAAGAGGGCCAATACTGTCCCGCGATTGCGGAAATGCACACAAGTCTAGTGGGCAGGCAATCGCAAAGCGCTCAAGTTGGAAGGGTTAGCGGGCGGCTTAGGCCTTCGCGGCGGCGTCGGTAACGGCAGGAGCGGCCTCGATCTGATCGGCGCCGTCCTTCTGCGCCATCAAGGCCAGCGCAGCTTCCTCAGCCTTCTTCAATTCTTTCTTGGTTGGAGGAGCGGTTTCGTGGCGGTAATCGTGATCGTGATAGCACGTTCTACATCTCACCTTGGCTATCTCGCTACTTACCACTGAAACGATTGAGTGATTTGTGATTCGGCGACACTTCACACAGTAGTCGTCAATCACGTCTCCAAGTCGCGGTTCGTCCATAGTCCCTTTTCAGTCCAAAAGGTACAGGCTAAGCGTCGGCCATACCCAGCCTGGTGCGTTTAATGCCGACACACGGAGTATATCAAGAACTGCGATCCTGATCGATAGACCTGCGGCAAATGCTAGTAGAATCAGCGAGTTAGCCTCTAGATCGCATTAGGTTTAGCCCTATCGCGAAGGAGCGTGACCGGGCGCGACAGGATGCTCACCCCTCTTTTCGCGTTCTTCCTGCTCCTGCGATCGCTTCTCGCGGTCCGCCAACAATTGTTCATAGATGGGGATCTGGCGGGGAGTCAGAATCGCCTTCACACAACGTATTTGCTGGCCCTTTACCTCAAGCAAAGCTGGCTTGTAGGCATCGCGTACAGCCTTATATTTTACCTTGGTATCATCCAGGATCACCTGCAACTTGCTTACCTGATCCGGGGTCAGCGAAAGGCGGCTCTGCATCTCGTCCACATAGCGTCTCCGCATCTCATCAGAGGCGTTCACCACAGTGTTCGTAGCAAGATAGCGGTGCGCGAGAGCGCCAACAACAGCTCCACTCGAGAACAGCAACACCGCGAGCAACCAGGCGATGCTCTGATTACTTCTGGTCATGCTTATTTATACTCGGCAAAGATCGAATCGGTTCGCGGAATGGGGCTGATTGCCTCGGTGTAATAAGTCTTCTCGACGGTGTGATCCGCGGCCAAAGCGTCCGCATAGGTCGGCGCGATGATCGCCGGCTTTTTCTCCCCGGCAGCATTCAGGCCAATTAATAATAGCCCCAACGCCAGCGAGGCGGTCGCGACCGCGCTTGCCACTCGGCGAAACGCAAAGCTGAAACTGCGCCGCGCTTCAATCCGTTGCCATACCGCAGGCATGAAATTCGGGCTTGCCTCTACTTCTGGACACGCTTCCCCGTAAAGTTGGAGTAGGCGGTCCAGCTTTGGATCATCCAAATTCATCGTTGTTGCACCTCTGACTTCGAAATTTCCTCGTTCTCTACTATTTATATATTTATAGTTTGCCATCCGCCACTGCGGCGTTGTACGCCTTTAGAACCCGCTGCCGCGCCCTAAAAAGACGTACCTTTAAAGCATTCTCGTTCACGTTGTAAACCTGCTCCAGCTCTTTCAAGGAGAGGCCCTCCACTTCCTTGAGTGTGAGCAGCAGCCGATCTTCTTCTGAAACATGCCGGAACAGAGCGTTCATAAACTCCCGCACCTGCCCCTTTTGCTTCTCGTCTTGATCCTGCTTCCCTCCCGCCAGCGAGTCCGCAATCATCACTTGCTGCTCGCTCAGGTCTGCCATCCTGGACTCGTTTCGCCGCCGCGCCCGCCGCAGGTAGTCATATGAAGCGTTGACCGTCAAACGGTACAGCCAAGGCTCAAAAACCTCCGCGGTTCGCAATTGATCCAGCGAGTAATACAGCCTTACAAAAACCTCCTGGGCCACATCCTCGACGTCCTCCGGACGCCCGATATGCCGTGAAATCGTCCCTAAGATCCGTTTGCGGTAGGCAAGAACAACCTGATTGAATGCGTTGGCATCGCCGGAACGCGCTCGCTCGATTAGTTCTTGCTCGACTAGCATGCACGGGTTGATTTGCCGGATGCTACCCGAGCCACCGCTCGGACGTGTAGGCGCTTCGGCACGTTGATAGGTTACCAGCTTCGAAAGTGCTTGAATTACAAGGTCCGTTGAGGCGTCTGGCCTCCTTATACAGACGTCACCGAGGGTACAAGCGCAAGGGAGGACGCCAACTTCTCGAGATGTTTAGCCAGCATGTCCACCTCCAAATTCACTCGCGCGCCCGGACGATACGCTCCCAGAGAGGTATGGGCGTAGGTATGCGGAATTATTGTAATTTCCACGCAGCTCGCATCGATTTTTGCAACCGTCAGACTGACGCCGTCCACCGCCAAGGAACCCTTGTTAACGATGTACCGCCCCAATTCCTGCGGGAATGCGATCCGTAGCCACCAGTTACCATCGCCCAAGGCATCCACCGAGTGAATCACGCCGGTCCCATCCACATGTCCCAGGACAAAATGGCCGTCCAGGCGGCCATTTGCCCGGAGCGGCCTCTCCAGATTTACGTGGGCGCCTTGTCGCAGTTCGCCGAGATTGGTTCTTTTCAATGTCTCCGGCGCCAGGTCGCATGAAAAACTCTCCGCTTCGAGGTCGGTTGCTGTCAAACAGGCTCCATTGACCGCAATACTCGCTCCCGGCGTGAGATCGTGCGCCAGGTGCCCGCAGTCAACCCTGAGCCGGGCCCCAGTATGTTTCATCTCTAAGGACACGACGGTGCCCAGAGCCTCAATAATCCCGGTAAACATTGAATCCTCTTCAGCATAGCGGCCTCACCCGCAGATTTGTCCTATAAAGATCTGCGTCTGGTCAACCGACTAAGGTAGTGGAGATTGTATGCTGCTTTTTTGCGATGGAATGCCGCGTAGCGCCTCAACCTGGGTCTATAACGTTGCATTCGCTCTCTTGAAAAACGTCGTCCCTGAGTGCCAGATTTGCCGCACTCACAACGAGGACTCACGCGCCGCCCTCGAAACCTTAGGAAATACCGCAGACTGGCGTATTGTGAAGTGCCACAAGCTTGACGACCACGCGCGAGACATCTTTCGCGCCGGAAACGCACGCGCCATCTATAGCTACCGCGATGTATTCGATGCGATCGCGTCCTTTCTTGTCATGTTCCGGTTTTCCTTCGACGACTGCCTCCAAGTCATGGAAGAATCGCTCGATGTCTATGATTTCCATCGTGAAACGGGGTATTTCTTGGCCTTGGATTACGAATCAATTGTAAACAGTCCACGGCAGACGGTTGACAAGATCGCCAGATTTCTGAACTTGCAAGTTGCCAGTTCGGCAATCGCAGCCATCGATGAACAGCACAGTCTCACCACGATCAAAGAACTCAGCGGCAAACTTGCTACTTCGCTTGGAGAAGATCGCCTGGTCAAGAATTCTGTCAGCACCTACGATCCGGAGACACAATGGCACGTCCGGCACGTCCGGAATGGCGGTATCGGATATGGACGGCGCTATCTGCTTCCTCACCAAATCGAGCAGGTGGAAGACTGGATTCGGAATCGTAAGGGGCCATCGAAAGATCTCTTGCCCGTGGCTATGGCTACGGCATGATAAGACTGGTTAGGCCTTGACCAGGTACGCTTCGACCGCGAACTCGTCCTTCGAAATTTGATGTAGACGCAGCCGTTCGAGGAGAATCGCGTCCACCCGGCGCTGCCGTCCGATACCGCCCGCAACCGGCAGGCTGTGAATGCCGCCTAAGATCTTCGGCGCATAGTAAAAGAAGATTTTGTCGGCAAGCCCCGAATCGAACATAGTCCAGTTGATTTTGCTTCCGGCTTCAACCATCAACGATAAGTACTGCTGTTGCGCCAGGGATTCGATAACGGACTTAGGATCACAACGGCCGTGACTACCATCCGCCACCATCAACCGAATACCGGCATCTCGCAGCGCCTTGCGGCGGTCGGCCGGCGCCGCCGATGTATGCACCACCAGCACGTCCCCTCGGGCACTGCTCACAATCTTCGACTGGAGCGGCAAGCGCAACTGTGAATCGAGGACTATGCGAAGAAGCGGGCGGCTGCGCTCGCATCCGGAGCGGTCGGTCAACAAGCAATCGTCTTCCAGTACCGTCCCGATACCGGTCAGAATTGCATCCGATAAATGCCGGACCTTCTGAACGTCGGCGCGGGCAATCTCACTGGTAATCCAGCCATCGTTGTCTTGTGGCGCGGCAATCTTACCGTCCAGCGTAAGCGCCGCCTTCACGGTCACCAGCGGCCTGCCCGTCTTCATGAAATGAATAAACTGCTCATTCAGCTGTGCCGCGCTCTCGGTTCGGCTTTCATCAAGGCTTGCCGCGATTCCCGCATTCCTTAGACGCTCCAGGCCCCGTCCGGCAACCTGTGGATTGGGGTCCACCATGGCTGCTATTACTTGCTTGACACCGGCTTGAATCAAGGCGTCGGCACAAGATCCTGTCCTGCCCTGGTGTGAGCACGGTTCCAGAGTCACGTAAAGGATGGATCCCAGCGCAGCTTCACCTGCCTCGCGTAGCGCGATGATTTCGGCGTGGTCTTTGCCGGCCCATGTATGTGAGCCGCGTCCGACCACGACGCCATCGCGGACAAGTACTGCGCCAACCGCAGGATTCGGGCTGGTGCGGCCTTGGCCCTTCGCAGCCAATGCCAGGGCCTCCTGCATGTAATCAGACATCGAGGATGCACTCAGTCGAACAGCGATGCTACAAAGCGATCCGCTTCAAAGGGCAATAGATCGTCGATCTTTTCGCCCACGCCAATGTAGCGAATCGGCAGGTTCAGTTCACGGGCAATTGCAATCACGACGCCGCCCTTTGCCGTACCATCAAGCTTTGTCAGGATGATGCCCGTCACGCCGGACGATTCCGTGAATTTGCGGGCCTGTTCCACCCCATTTTGTCCCGTTGTCGCGTCCAGCACCAGCCATACTTCATGCGGCGCGCCGGGAATGACTCGCTGTGCTGTTCGCCTCATCTTTTCGAGCTCAGCCATCAGGTTTTCTTTTGTATGCAGCCGACCCGCTGTGTCCACGATCACGTAATCGACGCCGCGCGCTTTTGCAGCCTGCAGAGCGTCAAATACAACCGCACTCGGATCTGCGCCGGTCTTCTGACGGATAATCTCGACACCCGCGCGTTCCGCCCATATCTCCAACTGTTCAATCGCGGCGGCGCGAAATGTGTCAGCCGCGCACAGTAGCACCCTTCGCCCTTCCCCTAAGAAACGGTAAGTCAACTTGCCGATCGTCGTGGTCTTTCCCGCACCGTTGACACCCACCACAAAAACCACCGCAGGAGCCTGCGCCACAACGCGTACCGGAGCTTCTGAAGCGCTCAGCGTCTCAAGCAACTGCTCGCGAATCATCCCCCGAATCTCGCTGGCGTCATTCGTCAGCTTACGGTCTACGCGCTCCTGAATGCGGGCCAAGATGTCCTGAACGGTACGCACTCCCAGGTCCGCTGTGATCAGCGTGTATTCCAACTCCTCAAGCAAATCTGCATCGATCTGTTTTTTGCCTGACAGGACATCCTCTAGACGATCGACTAAACCGGATCTCGTCTTCTGAATGCCGGCCTTCAATCGATCAAGCAGGTTCGGTTCTGCCGGTACCGATCCAAATAGCGTCTGAATGGCCATCAGGGGAGTGTGGCTTCAGTGTAACAAGCGCGGCAACGATCGATGCCGCCGCGCTTGACGTTCACGAGCGCCCCCAAACTTCAGTTCGTCATGCTTCTTCGTGCCCGCACCTTCCCCACCCCGCCGAACTGAAGTTGGTCGTCGGCGGAGCGAAGAAATAACGGTGCGATGTCTTCGCGTCATTGCGAAAACATACGCCGTAGTGCTCCGGTCCGCCAGTTACAACCGTCACGGTGCGGTTCGGCAGTAGATGCTTCTCTCGCTCACCGGCTTCTCCCCATTCGACGATGTCGAGCTTCAGCTGAGTGTCCGACTGCCGGTTCACGCTATCGACCAGAGCGATGTGCTCATGATGATCGTTTGCGTCCATCACGGTAATCAGAGTGTCGCCGGAAGAAACCGTGTCTATGGTTGGACGAGGCGATAGCGGAAGAAATCCGAAAGAGAGCGACAGACTAGTCGAGCCGGGCGCGACGCCCTTTGCACCCTTGGCGTATATTCGCGGCTTAATCTCAGGATCGAGTCCTAAGTAGTTACCTTGAAACGCGTTGCAATCAATCCCAACAAACTTCTTCACATACGCTGTCAATGTCGGAGCGCCGCCTTTCGGCCCGACGCGGCCCACGCGAACCGCCAACCTCAGTGTGTCCGATATCTCATCCGGCGATCCCTTGCCCAGGAATGTTCTCCGAATGCTCTGAAAGAAGAACACCTCCCGCGGATTCATAGTTGGATCGCCGTTTGGAAAATAAAATTTTGCCGGTAACGATTTGGCCTTCGAGTCGATGATCCGCCGCAACGCATCCATCAGAATCCATTGCTCTTGGCTTCGGTCCGGTGCATCGCCTGAATTGTAATTCGTGACGTTGAGCGTCTCTGAAATATTTAGCCTTGCATCGGTGACTTGCAGCCGATGATATCGATCAAGATAATCTGTGGGCGCGCCCATACAATTTGCAGTTCCCTTCCCTTTCTTCGCTACGTTTTAAGGGTGGACGCCAATACCCGTTGTTGGTATCGCGTGGAGTGACGGACAAACGCCCGTCTCAGTACTGCCCCGAAGAAACACATCGGATCGCATTTGAGTCCATCCAGCAGGGGATCCTACGGGTTCTCGATTGATTCTCTTACGTGCCTCGCCCTTCGGAGCCGCGCCGAAGAGAAGGTACAGTAAGCAGATACGGCCGCAAGAGATTCATCGCCTCTTCGGGTGCGGTGGATAAGACAAAGAACATGAGCGCAGCAACACAGACAAGCACGCGGCGGCGCCTGGCAGTACTGTTTTGCGTACCGCTAGCGTTCAGCTTATTGTTCTTCATTGCGAACCAAGCCGCGCAACATACCGACCTGAGCTTGCAACAGCTGGAGAGTCTGTCGAGCAATATTAACGCGTTATTTCAACTCTGTATCAGCGGGCAAACCGGCGAGCGGGGATTTCTGCTAACTGGCGATGAAACTTATCTGGTCCCTCTGCGTGAAGCACAAGCTTTTCTGCCGGGTCAAATCGAGATGTGCCGCACCTACGCCAAGGATCGGCCCAATTTGGCGCCGGATGTGAATCGCATTATTGGTGACGCTCACGTTTTGTTCGATCAATCGAACAAAACCCTAGACCTTATTCAAAAGGGCAGCTTCGTGGAAGCACTCGGGAAGATTAAGGCCGGAGACGGCGAAAAGACGATGAACGACCTGCGGGCAAACGTCGCAGATTTCCAAGTGCAGTTCGGGCGCATCCGTGGGAAATACCTTGACCACCAACAATCGATCAATCAGGTGGCTTTCATCTTCTTTCTCATCGGAACCGCGGTTATGATCGTCGTCCTCGCGTGGCTTTATCGCGCGCTAATCACGTTCGTTCAGGAGCGCGAATACGCGCAGGCCCAATTGCAAGCTCTCAACACGGAACTGGAGCAACGTATCGACGAACGCACCCGCGAGCTGCAGGATTCAAACGAAGAGCTGCAGCAATTCGCATATGTGGCGAGCCACGACTTACAGGAACCCTTGCGCACCATCACCAGCTTTACGCAATTGCTGGCGAACCGATATCAAGGAAAGCTCGATGACGACGCCGACGAGTTCATTGGATATATCGTTACCTCCTCCCGCCGGATGACTGAACTGATAAACGGTTTACTCGCGCTGGTGCGGTTGCGAAAATCAGGGCAAACGACCACGTCAGTCCCGTTTGAAGGTCTCCTCGAAGAGGCCGAAGCCGGTTTGCAAGCGGCCATCCGGGAGAGTGGCGCGCGGATCGAGTCAAGTCCTCTGCCATCGCTCGCCGTGGACAAGGTTCAACTGACGCAGGTACTTCAGAACCTGATCTCGAATGCGATTAAGTATCGGGGCGACCAACCGCCGCTAATTCAAATTGGCGCGCGGCGCGAGTACAACCAATGGATTTTCTCCGTTGCCGACAACGGGCAAGGCTTTGAGAAGCAA
>JBARMQ010000546.1:0-6720 GCA_049802535.1 Bryobacteraceae bacterium
GTCGTCGTGTCCATCGATGGGCTGCAACCGGAACACGATGTCCGCCGCAAGCCTGCGACCTACGAACGAATTCTAAAGAACATCGCCGGTCAAAAGATCACCATTCACTCCACCATCACCAGTCAACTGATGAAGCGGCCGGAGTACCTGCGGGACTTCTTGCGATTCTGGACGCCCCGGCCCGAAATCGCTAAGGTCTGGTTTAGTATCTTCACGCCTCAGAAGGGCGAGGTCCTAGAAGAAATCTTGTTGCCTGCCGAACGTCAGCAAGTCATTACTGAGTTGTTGCAATTGCGGAAAGAGTTTCCGAAGCTCGATATGGCTGACGGACTGATTCGGCAATTCGCATCTCCTCCCCACAACCCTGACGAATGTGTCTTTGCCCTGACTACGCGAACCATCTCAGCCGATCTCAAAACTCGCATCACGCCGTGTCAATTCGGCGGCGATCCCGATTGCGCCTCCTGTGGATGCATCGCGTCGATGGGCTTGGCCGCTATCGCAGCGCACAAGCTTGGCGGCTTCATTCCCGTTGGAGCCATTTTCCGGTCGTCCATCAAGATTGGCCGGCTCATTGCCAAACCTGTATCAGACCCGCCGCCTACGGTGCCGGCTCTTCGAGTCTTGCCTTAGACAATGGATGACCCTCGGATGCAAGATCAATACACTTCAAACGGGCATTCTGAACTCAAACGGCTGCGATTTTTATCGGCTAAACTGGGCAGTGATCCTTCTCTGGTTCAGGCCAGCGGCGGAAACACGTCAGTCAAAATCGATGACCTGCTCTGGATCAAGGCCTCTGGCAAATGGTTCATTCAGGCTGAACAAGACGATTTCTTTATCCCCGTGCAGCTTTCGCGCGCCAGACGCTGCTTCATGAATGCAGCGCCCATACCGGAGACGGCCAACTCGTCATCCGGCTCTCCTTGCGCCTCCATCGAAACGGCAATGCACGCCGTGCTGCCCCACAAAGTAGTGATTCACGTCCATTCAGTCAACGCCATCGCGTTGGCTGTCAGAGAGGACGCACCCGAGCAACTCGCCGCCCGGCTTGCTGACTTTCATTGGCAATGGATTCCCTACGTACGATCCGGCCCCGACCTCGCCCGGCGTGTCTACCAGGCTGTTTCGCGTTTCCAACAAACCAGTGTTTTGTTGCTGGGCAATCATGGCTTGGTTGTTTGCGGCGAAAGTTGCCAGGCGGCTGAACAGTTACTTGCCGATGTCGAAAGCCAAATCCAAATCACTCCCAGGTTCGCTCCCGAGCCGCGCTTTCCTCGCTTAGAGGACTTTTCCGCTCGATCGGATTGGTCGCTCCCCGCCGACGCGCAGGTCCATGCGCTGGCAACCGATCCGGTCGCTCGGCGCATCTTGTCGCGGGGCGTTCTTTACCCGTGTCAAGCCATCTTCTTGCCGTCCACCGTGCGCGTTCCGAAATCCTCTCCGCTGAACCACCTGGCATCTTTCCGCCAGCATCAGGAGGTTCTCTTTATGGAAGACTGTGGCCTCCTCTGTAGCAAGAATATGACTCGCGCAGAAGCAGAAATGCTCAGCGGTTTGGCCAGTATCATTCGGCGAATTGATTCCTCCGCAACGCTTCGTTACTTAGCGGATTCCGAAGTTATCGAAATCCTCAACCGCGGTGGTGAAAACTATAGAAAAGTTGCGAATGTAGACAGCTTTTCAAAGGCCTCTGCGATGAGCGTCTAGCACGCGACTGCATTCTGATAACCGATTCCAACCGAGTGCCCGCTCCGGCAAAGGCACTCGGTGCTCCATCGTCTTGGGAGGGTCCGCCTCATCTCGCAACGTCCGTCGTGCCGCTTGCTTCCACAAGCATGACTGCGCCTTTTTCAAGCGCTCCAGGATGACGCCATTCCTTCCACTGCATAAATCCGAATCCGCCTGTCAACATCGCCACAAATAGATACGGTGCTATGTCATAAGGCCACGCCGGTTTCGGGTAAACGGTAATAAACAGAACCGGCAGCAACGCCACTGTCGCAATCCACGGCGCCGCCACATGCCGCCATATCGTGAAGTTGGCTCGCTGTTCCCGTCGCATGTAGCGTGTCAAAGCCAAATTAGCCATTACGTAAAGCACAATGACGGCGAGTGTCGCAATCGTCTCCAGCAACCCGAAAATGTAATCCGGACGTAACAACAAACCCACCAGCAGGATCGCGGCCATTCCCGCAATCTGCGTAAAGGCAATGGCAAAGGTAGGTGTCCGGTGGACGGCATCGATCCTGCCGAAGCTGCTCGCGAGCGTTCCCGCCCGGCCCATCGCATACATCACACGCGAAGCGGAATTTGTGCACGCCAGACCCACGCTTACCGCGCTATTCACGATGGCGAGAACCACAAACCACCATCCGGCGCCCCACAGCGCATGCCCCAGGATGTAATAAGGATTCGCGTTGGCGGCGAACGCAGCCATGTTGCCGGTGCCCCATCCAACGGCGCTCGCGTAGGACGTAAATATGTAAAAGGCGCCGATGCTGACCAACGAAAGAATAATTGCTTGGCTCACAAATGTGTGTGGCAGCCGGCTTTCCTGTGCCAGAGGAGCCGGCGCCTCGAAGCCGCTTAACGCCAGGATCGAGAAGACCATCCCCGCTAAAATGCCTCCGAAATGATCTGGCGAGGCCGACGGTGTTACAGGCGCAGCATACGTCGAACCATGTCCTGGATGGATCAGAAACGTCACCGCTAGCGCCAACATGATTAACAGCTCGAATCCGCCTAACAGTGCCGTCACTCGCGCCGAAAGCTGCACGCCGCGGTGTGTCAGCGCCCAGATCAGCGCCGTTGCCGCCAATGCAATTGACCACCACGGCACATTCACCTGAAACTGATTCTTCAATGTGTCTGACAGCAGATACCCCAGGAAGCCCGTACTTCCAGCCGCGCCTAAAATCTCGTAGATCAAATAGCTCCATGTCGCCATGAATCCGCTGCGGCTCCCTAGCCCCAGCGTGGCGAACGTGTAGTAACCGCCGCTCGATGCCACATAGCGCGAAAATTGCGCCACCGTGTTCCCGATGAAAAGGCAAATAATCATCGAGAGCAGAAAGGAAATCGGCATCACCGGGCCGGCCTTCGCCGCGATAATCGGAAACGTGAAGACGATATTCGTCGCCGGCGCGATGTGCGTCACGCCTTGAAATACCAGCTCTGTCAGCCCCAGCGAATTGCGTCGAAGCGCAAAGGGCACGGCTGCCTGCCCGCGGCCAGAAGAGGAACTCGCTATTTCCTCGGGTGGCATGCTTGATCGCTGGCTAGACTGTCTGCCTCAAAATGCTTCTAGCGCCAGGACCGTATTCGGCTTCAGAAAAAATGGCGGCACTATCGCGCACGTATTCGACAGCGGCAACACTTCTTCCGGTAATTCGATCCCCAGCACTTGGCCCATAAACGTTCGCCGTCGTTGGCATCGCTCATAACACGCCGGAGCCGCCTCTTTCAATTGCGCCCGCAACGTTCCATCGGCAATCACGATGCCGTCTTCCATGCGCGTCGAAAAGTACTTCGCCGATTGCGGTATCACGTCCACCTGTATCGCCATCCCGGATGCCACAGGAATGCTGGAACCTGGATAGAACGGCGAGCTCATCCATTCGTCCAAATGAATCAGATGGCCCGGATTCAGGTAAACGCCAAAAGTCTCGAACGGCAAACGGCCTTGAATTAAATCGAAAACCTTGTGTCCTTCCGTCCCCACATTCATCAATCCGAACCATTCGCCCATCGCCTCAAAATACGGTCCGGCAAACGCAGATACGTAATCGCCAGCATCTGGCACGTCGGCCGCGTTCTCAGCAATCCACCCGGCCCGGCAAATGTTGCTGCCCCAATACGCGATGTTGAAAGCCAGCGGTTGCCCGCGCCGGATCACTTCTCCCGTCGGCCCGCATAATCCGTATTGCGCTTTACTTCCCGTCCCAAACGTCACGTGACAGCTCAACGGCTCTCCATTCAATCGCGCCGCCTCGACCACTGCAAAATCGGTCATGCCCTCCCGCAGCGCAAAAATCATCCGCTTCGTTGCTTCCGCCGCTTGCCCGTTGGCATACTCGAACATTTCAATCTCAAACGGGGTGCACTCCGCGCGCAGCCCATATCCCGGATGCATCAAGAGATCGGTCGCGTTAAAAACCTTGTCCGCGCCTGCCAAATCGCGCAGCGTATCCGCGATGTATGCCGGGATGTCGATGGCGTGCTCAGCGCCGGAATGCTCGGCTTCTGAGAAATACTTGTATCCCACCGCTCCCACGCGAGAGCCGGAGCCAATCCCCTCATCCGCCAGGATCTCTCGCAGCTTGCGGCTCCTCTCTCTCGGCTGACCCAGCAGCGAAAACGGCTGGAAGCGCTCGTGCCGCAAGTGTCCCGTTTGTTGTAAGGCGCTAATCCCCAAATACGCTTCGCACTCATTCCCCACCAGAATCAGCGGAGTGTTCGTCTTGCTTACGATCAGCAGCGACTCTTCAAATCGTGGATCGAAGCCTGTCAGATACGCTAAATTGGCATAATGTTCGCGATCGCCGTACACCACAACGTGCGTGTATTTCCGCTCGTCCATCCTGCCGCGCAAATGACTGATTCGCACCTCCAGCTCGGCGCTCGGCGGTGTCAAAGGGCAACTTGCCATCCCGAATTCGGGCCATTCGATATCGATTAATCGATGTCTCCGCGATGTAGCGGCCATATAGGCTTCCTATCCTAACCTCTCGCTTTTTTCACTTTTTCGTTCTTCACAAAGTGTCTGCGCACAATGCCTGCAAATGCTTCCGCAGCCGGATTGTCCAATCCCGACCGCATCCCGATATCGACTGATGTCCATTGCCGCGAGTTCACCTTTTTATAGACCACTCCCGGCACAACCACCGTTGCGACACATGCCGGGGCCAGCGACACGCCCAGTCCCGCGGCCACCAGCCGCACCGTCGTCTGCCATTGCGGCGCGTCCTGCACCACGTTCGGCACAAAGCCTTCCGACTGGCAGCATGCCATCGTGCGGTCAAATGCTAGCGGGCCCATGCGGCGCGCGAATAACACGAATGGCTCTTCCCGCAGCTCGCCGGCGCGGATAGACGCTCGTTTGGCCAATTTGTGGCGCGCTGGCAAAATTGCAATGAATCGCTCTCGCAAAATCGATTCCATCTTCAATCCGTCCTGCGCTTCGCCATCGCGCAGTAATGCGACGTCCAACGCGCCATCCAATAAGGACGGTATCTGTTCCGCCGTGACCAGCTCTCGCAAACGCAGCTCCACTGCGGGAAACTGCCGCCGATACCGTTCAATCGCTGTCGGCAGCGCCGTCAGCATTATCGATCCGCTGAATCCCACTGTCAGCACGCCTTCGCGTCCGCCTCCCAGCCGCCGCGCCATCTCGATGTCGTCTTGCATCTTCGCAATCGTGGCCCTCGCGCGTTCCACAAAGTATTGCCCCACTCTGGTCAGCCGTACGCCGCGTGTCGTTCGGTCCAGCAGCGCATATCCTAAAATCCGTTCCAAACTGCGAATTTGCTGGCTCAGCGGAGGTTGCGCCATCCCCAGTTGCTGTGCCGCGCGGCCGAAATGCAGTGTCTCGGCCACTGCCAGAAAGTACCTTAGGTGCCGCAACTCGATTTCCATCTTCATATCTCATCCGTCTTAATCTAGAGAATTCAGATATTGGACATCTCTATCTCGTAAATTCTACCTTGGGTTGTAGGAGAGGAAAAACGATGCTGTTGTCCGAACGCCAGGAGACCGAAGTATCCTCCGCGGCAGCCCCCGAACTGCTCATCCGCCCATTCCACCCGGGTGACGAACATGCTTTCAAAAGTCTGAATGAGGAATGGATCACGCAATATTTCCGCCTTGAGCCCAAAGACCAGGAATCGCTCTCTCATCCGCAGCGAACTATTCTCGATCGTGGCGGCAGAATCTTGTTTGCGGTCATTGACGGCGCCTGCGTCGGCTGCTGCGCCCTCGTCCGCATCAATGATTCGCAGGCCGCAGTCCCCGAATTTGAAGTTGCCAAAATGGCTGTCTCGCCGGCTCACCGGAAAGCGGGCATTGGCCGCAAACTCCTTCACGCAGCCGTTGAAGAAGGCTGGCGTTTAGGCGCCAAAAGGCTCTATCTCGAAACCAACCATGTCCTCACGCCTGCCATCCACCTCTACGAGTCTCTGGGATTCGTTCATCTCGATCCGGAACGCGTCACACCGTCTCCCTACGCCCGCGCCGACGTCTATATGGAACTGCTTCTTTCTGCCTGATTAGCCGCGCTTGTTCCTCGCAATGGGCCGGCCACACCCTTTGACAAACGTCTGCGGCGTGTATACTGGCCCTGTTCGGACAACAAGATGGAGATCCGTCATTAGCATCGGGGCAGGGCAGGAGTATTGGGAGCAGCACGCCCGCACTGACCCGATGTGGGCGATTCTGACCAATCCAGCAAAGTCGGGCGGCCGCTGGACCCCCGAAGAATTTTTCGCCACCGGACAGCACGACGTCGACGACGTGATGCGGAAGGTTAATCGCTTGGCACTCCCATCGAAACGTGGCGCCGTTCTCGATTTCGGATGCGGCGTTGGACGCGTCACGCAAGCTTTAAGCGTTCACTTCGATCGTGCCACTGGTGTCGACATTTCTCCCACCATGCTCGATCTGGCGCGAAAATACAACCGTTGCGGCGAGCGTTGCCAGTTCGTCTGGAACACACAGCCGCAT
>JBARMQ010000547.1:0-3744 GCA_049802535.1 Bryobacteraceae bacterium
ACGGTGACTTCGATGTTCTTACGGGCAAAGGCGTGGGCGAGTGCCTGGCCTATCTTGCCGAATCCTATAATTGCATAGCTCATAAGATTTCTCCGATTTCGTGTGAGAAGTAAAGTTTCGAGAGGCGACCGCGCCGGGTCAGACCTGCGCTATGCCTCCGTCGACGGCGAGATCCGCGCCGGTGACATAGGAGCTTTCATCGGAAGCGAGAAACACCACCGCGGCGGCGATTTCCTCGGGCTTGCCTCTGCGACCCATTGGAATTCGCGAGGTAAACTGGGCGGCCGCTTGCTCGGCCTGTTCAGCGGTGAGGCCCGTCGTCGTCGCTAAGGCCGGGGTTTCGATTGCGCCCGGGCTCATGCAATTCACGCGGATGTTGCGGTCCTTCAGTTCCATCGTCCAGCCGCGCGCGAAGTTGCGCACAGCCGCCTTGCTCGCGGCGTAGGCGGTAAAACCTGCGAGACCCTTCACGTTTGAGACAGAGGAGTTGAGGATAATCGAGCCGCCGTCTTTGAAGAGGGGAAGAGCCTTCTGCACCGTGAAGAACATTCCCTTTACGTTCACGTCGAAGGTCTGGTCGAAATGCTGTTCGGTAGCTGTTGCGAGCGGTGCGATCGTACCCGCGCCGGCGTTCGCAAAGAGTATATCGATGTGTCCATGCTTCTCTTTCACGACGGCATAGAGGCGGTCCAAATCGTCCAGGCGCGAAACGTCCCCTGTGACCGTTGTAACGTTTTTCCCGATGCGGGTAACTGCTTCCTTCACCTCTTTCTCGCGCCGCCCAGTGATCACGACGTGGGCGCCCTCTTCCACGAAGCGCTTGGCCGTGGCCAAACCAATCCCGCTGCTTCCGCCCGTGATTACCGCAATTTTTCCCACCAGGTTTTGTCCATGGTTATTACTCATACTGTTTCTCCTTTTTGTTTCTCGTTGCCTTTTGTGTTGAATTGACGGCCGGGAGTGGCGCGTCAGATTTGCGCCAGGCCGCCGTCGACGGAGAGCTCGCTACCAGTCATGAAGCTGCTGTCGTCGGACGCGAGAAAGGCCGCCGCCGCTCCTATCTCCGCCGGATCGGCCATGCGCTGGAGCGGAGTCATGGAGGCGTAGACCTTCTGGCCCTCCTCGCCTAGCGCTGATTTCGCGAGTTCGGTCGCGGTCGCCCCAGGCGACAGCACGTTAACCCGGATGCCGGTGCCCTTCAGGTCTTGCGCCCAAGTTCGCGCGAGGTTGCGCACTGCCGCCTTGCTGGCGCTGTAGACGCTCATTGCCGGGGCGCCCGTGGTGCCGGCGCTCGAGCCGGTCAAAATGATCGAACCGCCCTTGCCCATCAGCGGCAGCGCCTTCTGGACCGTGAAGATCGTACCCGTCACATTGGTGTCGAAGATTTCGTCAATGTGCTCGGCGGTTATCTTGCCCAGCGGAAGCGGGCTTCCCGCGCCGGCATTGGCGAAGACGATATCGAGGGTACCGCGCTCGGCCTTCACTGCCGCGTAGAGTCTGTCGAGGTCGGCCAGATCCGAGATCGAGCCCTTTACTGCGCGGGCACTGGGCCCAAGGTCGGCCACAGCGGCGTCGAGCTCTTCCTGCCGGCGGCCGAAGATGAAGACGATGGCGCCGTCCTCGATGAAGCGTTTTGCTGCGGCGCGGCCGATGCCGGTAGCCCCACCCGTGATGACTGCAACCTTACCTTGAAGCTTTCCCATCTTTACTCCCTTCGGAATGTGTGAAGCATTCGGTACACTAAGGTAGATTATTTGGCGGTGGACGAGAACTGCTCAGGAGTCCTCATATTTTGTCTATTCGTCCAAGAGAAGGAGCCTAAGCTGGACCCGATCACGGACATCTTCAGAACGATGCACGTAACCGCTTTCGGTCTGCACAGGCTGGAAGCGACAGCCCCTTGGGGCGTAAAGCAGGAGAACGAGGCCGCAGTACAAGTCAAGCCTTCCGGCAAAAAGATGCCTCCCGCAGATTTGGCGCACTTCGCTATGCTTTCGCGCGGAAACTGCTGGCTGAGCGTGGAAGGGATCGAGGAGCCGATACCGCTCACCGGTGGTGATTGCTTTCTGCTAGCACGAGGGACTTCGATTGTTCTGCGCGACAGCCCGCGAACCCGTCCGAAGTTGACCTTTCGCGAGATTGGAGCCAGGGCTAACGGCAATGTCGTTCTTTGTGGCGGCGGAGGCGCACCAACGACCATCGTCTGTGGGTCTTTGAGTTTTGATCGCGCCAGTTTGAAGCCGATCACTCAACTATTGCCGAGCTTCATCCTGATGAAGGCCGATCAGGCGCGCACGCTTGCTCTTCACAACACAGTGCAGGCGCTTGCGTCAGAGATGGCAGAACAGGCGCCGGGATCTGAAGTCGTAGCGACGCGGCTGGCCGAGGTTTTGGTGATCCAGTTGCTCCGGGCGCATATCGCGTCGGGACCGGCTCGCAACAAGGGATGGCTCCGAGCGGTCTTCGATCCTCAGTTGGGCACTGCCCTGAGAGCCCTTCACGACAAAGTGAATGCACCGTGGACGGTCGAATCTCTGGCCGAAGCGGCGAGCATGTCTCGCTCCGCATTTGCAGCGCGTTTCAAAGAGCTACTCGGACAAACGCCACTGGAATATGTAACCGAGTGGCGGATGCAGAAGGCAATGCAGTTACTACATCAGCGGGACAAGAAGCTCAGCGACATCGCTCGGTTGGTCGGTTATGAATCTGACGCTGCGTTCAGTAAAGCGTTCAAGCGGATTGTTGGAGCCAGTCCAAGGGGATACCTCAAACGGGGATTAGAAGACCATGGTTAGTCCCGATAAACGCTCATGTCGCCAGTAATGATTCTTGGTTTTTGATAAATCGCTAGTCACTCATCGAGGCTCAACTAATGTCGGAGGTCGGTCGGTGTTTACGGGTCCGCCACTGGGGATTACGGCGCCTCAGTGGAATTGGTGACGTTCGGCGATGACCGGAAGCGCGGCGAATTCGGTCAGAGTGCAAGCATTTTCGATAGCCACGTTTTCAAGTGACGAGAACACCCGTGACCGTCACCCGTGGTTTACCCGCCAAGCACGTCCTTAGGCGTACTAGGGCAGCCTTACGCACCTTCGAAGTAGTTGTATGCATTCTATTTACAAGCTTTGACACGGTAGGTGCGAGGAATTCGAGTTTCGTCATGTTCGTCATATTCCACTAAAGATCCAGTCATAATCAGATGCAAGCGCAAGGTCAGACTCTGGGCACTGAGGTTTTCCGAATATCAGAACTGAACTTTCCCTGATCGAATAAATTGATGTTTGTCAAAAATGACCGTGCTCGGCGGTTTAGTCGGGACCAACCTTGGTGCTTAGCCTGCGGGCACTAGCGTCCCGACGTCTCCTTTTTGAGTCTTTGGGACCCTATTGAAGGGTCTCTCTGAAGAAAAACGAAGCGAATACTTGGAACGACTTCTATAACAGCGATATCCGCCTCATACTTCAGACCCCGACTGATAACGACTGTACCCTAACTGAAGAGATGCCTTATGTGCGGCTTCACATAACAGCTCTAGATACTGAAGTCCCTTTTCAACTTCTTTATGCCTAACTGATAGCGTGATGCTGATCGCCGCCGTCGTTTTACGGCTCGAGTCGCGAACAGGCGCCGCTAGGACAAATAATCCGGGTAGCAGTTCTTCATCATTCACGGCATATCCCTCGACGGCTACCCGGTTCAGTTCCTCTTTCATGCGAACGAACGAAACAATCGTGCGCTCTGTAT
>JBARMQ010000548.1:0-5723 GCA_049802535.1 Bryobacteraceae bacterium
TCGACACAGGAACATTATCGCCAGTTGTTGAGCCACAGTTTGCAAGTAGAATCGCCGGACACGACGCTGAATCAAGCTCTCGAATGGGCCATTGTCTCCATTGACCAAATGCAGGTGAAGTATGGAGATGAGACCGGAATGGTGGCTGGTTATTATTCGTCGGGAGACTCAGCGCGTCCAGGTTTCGGGTGGTTTTTTGGACGCGACACCATGTGGACGCTGTATGCGGTGAACTCTTATGGCGATTTCGCGCTGACCCGGCGCGCGCTCGATTTTTTGTTTGCGCGCCAGCGGGCGGACGGAAAGATGATGCACGAATTTTCGCAGACGGCCGGCCTGGTGGATTGGAAGAGCCTGCCGTATTGGTACGCATCGGCGGATGCAACGCCGCTATCGATCATGGCGATGGACGATTATGTGTCCGCTAGCGGCGACATCGCCTATTTGCGCAACCATTGGAACGCGATTGAAAAAGCATATACGTTCATACGTACGCATGACTCCGACGGCGACGGGATCTACGACAACGCAGAAGGGACGGGTTGGGTGGAATCGTGGATTCCGCGCATGCCCCATCAGGAGATCTATCTTGCAGCTTTGGACCAACAGGGGACTGAAGCGATGAGCCACTTGGCTGGGTTGATGGGCAATCAACAGCTCTCGTCTTCGGCGGCTGAAACCGCGGGTAAGATTCGCAGCAAACTCGAGAGCGAATATTTCGATGCGGACAAACATTTCTACGCCTTCAGCCACAATGCGGACGGTTCTCAAGATAAAAGGGCGACGATTTATCCCTCCGTTGCGTGGTGGACCGGTCATCTGGCGCTGCCCAATGCGAACGCAATGTTCTCGCGTTGGGCTTCGGAGGAATTCTCAACCGATTGGGGCACGCGGGATCTGGGTAAGAACGAAGACATTTACGATCCCATCAGTTATCACCAGGGATCCGTTTGGCCGCTATTCACGGGTTGGGTATCGCTCGCGGAGTTTCGAGCAGGGCGTACGTTGAGCGGAACTGCGCATTTGATGCAGAATGCAAACCAAACCTTCACGCAGGATTTGGGGGCGGTTACGGAGTTGTTGTCGGGCGCGTTTTTTCAGCCACTAGGCCGTAGCAGTTCGCACCAGCTTTGGTCATCGGCGATGGTGTTAACACCAGCCATTCGCGGTTTACTGGGTCTTGAGGGCGATGCCGCATCGAAAACGCTGCGGGTGTCGCCTCACCTGCCGGCAAGCTGGGACAGAGTATCCATTCATGAAGTGCCATTGGGCGACCTTCGCCTTGCGGTAGAAATGACGCGTTCGAAGCAAAACCTGGTCATCAGCGCGACAATCCCGGAACCGGCCGTTTTCTGTCTAGCCCGCCAGGAGGCGGAGAGTTCGGAATGCGACCATGCGCCGCGAACTCGTGAACAACTCACCATCCCGCTACCGGGCGCGGAGGTCGAGCTACGGCAGGATCTGCCGGAGCCGGGCGCGAGCACCCACCAAATGAAAGTGTTAGATGAACATGCAGAGTTGCGCGAGCTGTCGTTGACTCTCCAAGGATGGGGCGGCGAGACGAAGGTGCTGGAACTGAGACGGCATCGAAAAAACATTACGGTTGAAGGCGCCACAGCCACCCCCACGACACTATCGGTTCAGTTCCCGAACCAACCCGGTTGGCAGAAACAAACGGTCACTCTTCGGTGGTGAACAGCAGGCTGACTTCAGCGATAGCCGGTCGCCTGCAATTCGAATAGCTCGGCGTACTTTCGACCCAATGCCAGCAACTGGCGGTGTGAGCCCTGCTCCTCAATGCGCCCCTGTTCCAGGACCAAGATGGTATCTGCCATGCGGACGGTGGAAAACCTGTGGGAAACGAAAACCGCCATTTTGCTGGCAGTTAGGTCGCCGAAACGCTGGTAAACCTCGAACTCGGCGCGGGCATCGAGGCTGGCCGTCGGCTCGTCCAGAATGAGGATCTGGGCATCGCGCATATAAGCGCGGGCCAGAGCAATTTTCTGCCATTGGCCGGTCGAGAGATCGACGCCACCTTCAAATCGCCTACCCAGCATCTGCTTATATTGGGCAGGAAGCTTGTCGACCACCTGGGCCGCGAGGCTCTTTTCGGCGGAACGTTGGATCCGAGCGTCATCCGCCAGTTGTTCAATTCTGCCAAATCCAATATTTTCAGCAGCTAACATGTCATATCGCATGTAGTCCTGGAAGATGACTCCGATCTCGCTGCGCAAGTCCTCGACGCTATATTCTCTGAGGTCCACCCCGTCCAGCAGAATGCGGCCGCCGGTCGGATCGTACAAGCGCGCGAGCAATTTCACCAGGGTTGTCTTGCCTGCGCCGTTTTCGCCTACGAGCGCAATCCGCTCACCCGGTTCAAATCGAAAGCTGACGTCGGTCAGGGACAGACGGGTGGACCCGGAGTATGCGAAGGAGACGTTTTGGAATTCGAAGCCGGATTTAATGGGCCTCGGAGCGGGCAAAGCATTCGGCAAAGAGACGATGGATGGTTTGGTTTCGAAATAGTCGAATAAATCTTTGATAAATAAGGCTTGTTCTGAAACGCTAGCCAAGCCGCTAACCAAGCTTTCCATGATGTTGCGGGCGCGGGAAAACGCCCCGGAGATCAGCGTTAGATCGCCAATGGTCAGGGCGCCCTGCAAGGCCCGGACGAGAATAAAGGCGTAGGACGCGTAATAGCCAAGCGTAGGAAATAGGTTGATCAGTGCTCCGTGGGTGGCCCGATGCACCGCCAGACGCTTGTTGTCGGCGTAGAAACGCTCAAAGAGCTCACGAGAGCGGTCCGTTAGATAGTTGCCGAGGCCAAAAATCTTGACCTCCTTGGCGCTGTCGTTGCTCGCTCCCAGCCAGCGGAGGTAATCCAGCTCGCGGCGCTCCGGGGTGTAACGGAACAAAATCGAGTAGTTCAGCATGGCGAAGCGCGTTTCGCCGAGGAAAACCGGAACTGTAGCGCCCAGCAAGAGGAGCAGGAGCCAGGGTGAAAACAGAATGACGGCGGAGAGCATTGAAAGTAGGGTGAGGAACTGTTGCGCCATGCCGGCTAGCATGGCCAGCATTCCCAGCCGACCCGATGCTTGCCGCCGCGCCCGCTCCATTTTGTCGTAGAACACGGGGTCCTCGAAGGAAACCAAGTCGAGGGATGTTGCGTGTTCCATCAAACGAATGGTGACGAAGTTGGTGAATTGGTCGCCGAGCAAGCTATCGACCAGGCTGATGAATCGGGCTATGGTGTCGGAGGCCACAGCGAGAACCAATTCCAGCAGCAAGAGCTTCCAAATCAGTGTTTTATCGATGGCCTGGTGGCGAATCGCGCGGACCACCAAATCGATGATCAGTTTCGACACCCAGAGGGTGGCTATCGGGAATAGGGCCGCGACCACGCGCAATAGAAGCGTGCCGATCGTGAGCGGACGACTGGTGCGCCAGACCATCCCGAGGAGCGGAGGAACATTCCGAAGCGCCTCCAGGCGTTGTCCCCAGGTTTGTGGAGCTTGATCGTTCGATTTGGAGGGTGGAGGCCTCATAAACGCTTGAAAAGAAAACGCCCACTCTCACGAATGGGCGTTTGTCTTCCTGTTTCCAGGCCTCTGGCGTACCAGAGGTTACGTTTGATGGGAGAACCAGATCCGACGGCATCGCAACCGTCAAAACCTGTTTGTGATTGGAGTGTAGGGCCACCGGAAGGTGAAGTCAAGGGCAATTTTCCTGCGCGCGAGCAGTGCCCGTAAGTCGCGCTGGCAAAATCATTTACGGGCAAAACTGTTTTTCCCACAGCTGTGCAAATAAGATTTCCACAATTGGAAAATCCGCCGTGGAAGCAGCCTAAGTCTTGAGGGCTGAGCAACTTATAAAAGTTGCGCACTAGCCTTGAAGATGGAGCGTGGTCATAGCCTCATCCGCATCCAGTTGACCATAGCGGCGGCGATAAATTCGCATGCCAGCATACATAAGCCCCGCGGCCAGGCACAGCGCAGAGAGAAGGACACTGAGGTAGATGATGTTAGTGAAAAGCTGGTAGAGCGGCTTAATTGGGCTGGGAGGAGGGATCTCGTTCCAGGTGATTCGGGCTTCGTATTCCACGCGACTGAGCAAAGTATCGGCCTGTTCAGCCGACTTGGCTCCGAGCACCACGGCGACCAGAACACTGGAGCGCTTGGCATAGACATCGGGTAGCACCTTGAAGTTGACAATGTGTAAGCGCGCCATTTCGGGCGACGGGTAATCGAATAGCAGCAGCTTGGACGAAACTCCGTTGATTTTGTATTCGCTTAAGTGAGCTTCAACGCCATGATCGAAGCCTGGTTTGGCGTCGACAACCTCCGGCGCGACCTCGCGAAGAGCGGCTTCGCCAAGGATATAGCGGGCAGAGTTCGGGACAAGATTGCTTCGAGGAACAAACGTTAGCAACGGTGGCAACGCCGTTAGACGGGTGCCTGGGATCGCTTTCAGCAAAGCCGCGACATCAGCCTTCCGAACCGGGGCGCCCGCAAAATCCAGCACACAGTTCAAGCCGCCATCAAAGACCAGATTCCGGTCGCCGCTGGCAGCACAGAACGAGGTCAGATCGCAGGCGTGGGCGTTTGCGGGACGAAGCCAATCCCAGGCCGCCAGAGCGCCGGTGGTGTCCTTCATCTCGTAGGCGGTTACGTGCAGTTTGCCATAGCGCGCTGTCTCGGCGCGCAAGAAACCCATCTCGTTCCAAACGGCAGAATCGGCGGGTTTTGACTTGCTGGCGTCGTTTTTGCCAAACGAACCTAAGGTGGCAGGAAGTAGATCCGCGGCCGTCAGAGAACTAGAGAACAAAATGAAAGACAGCGCTACGAGGCCCCGTGGCATTTTTTGTATTTCTTTCCGCTGCCGCAGGGACACAGATCGTTGCGACCCACCTTCGGTCCCTTGCTGACAGTCTGAGTTTGGCTAGAAGCTTCGCCGCCGGCAAGCTGAAGTTGCGCGAGCTCGCGATCCTTCTTTCTTTGGATGTTACGAGTCAGGTCCAGGACGGATTGTTGTGCGGCGGCCTGCTGGTCGGCGACGCGCTGGGCTTCCTGGCGTTGCGCCGCGGAAACCGCCACCAGATTGCCGTCGGAGTCATCGCCCTCATCCTCATCGTCATCATCGTCCTCGACTTCCGGATAGGGAAGCGGCGTTTCTCCATGTTCGATGCGCATGAAGTACAGATAGCGGATGGTTTCGTCTTCGATGCGGTCCATCATGTCCTGGAACATGGTGAACGATTCTTTCTTGTATTCAATCAGCGGATCCTTTTGCCCGTAGCCCCGCAGGCCGATGCCTTCCTTGAGGTGGTCCATCGACAACAAGTGATCTTTCCACTGGTTATCGACGACGTTGAGCATAATGATCTGCTCCGCCTGGCGAAGTCCGTCGGCACCCACCATCGATTCCTTTTCGTCGTAGCGGGCGATGACGAGTTCATTGAGCCGATCTTCAATGTCCTCGCGCAGAACGTTGATAAAGCCTTCGGTCTCAATTTTGATGCCGAACTGGTTCAGAACAGCGCTTTGCATCCCCAGCAGGTCATACTGATGGGTTCGCGCGGATTCAGGGCAATATTTGTCGATGAAGCCGCCGACGATGCCGCGGACAATGTCGAGAATCCGTTCCTTTTGATTGGCTCCTTCAAGCAATTGCCGCCGCATCGAGTAGACGGCCTGGCGTTGCTTGTTCATCACGTCGTCGTATTC
>JBARMQ010000549.1:0-10363 GCA_049802535.1 Bryobacteraceae bacterium
GCGCAGATCGCCCCAGCGACGAAAGATGGCCGCACCGAAATTGATGCACATGTGGCGGAATGGTTGAAAGAGAGCGATGTGCCAAGCGTAGCGGTGGCATATGTCCAAGATCGAAAAGTGGCGTGGACTGAAGTGTATGGGGAGCAGAGTCCGGGAGTCGCGGCGACTGAAAAAACGCTGTATAACGTTGCGTCACTGACGAAGCCAATAACGGCGGAGACAATACTCCGACTCGCGTCGGCAAGAAAACTCTCGTTGGATGAATCGATGTGGCCATTTTGGCTTGATCCCGATCTTGAGAACGATCCGCGAAGCAAGTTGTTGACTCCCCGGCTGTGCTTGTCACACCAGACTGGATTTGCAAACTGGCGGCGAATGACAGGGGGAATGCTAAAGATCAGATGGAAACCCGGAACTCAAACCGGATATTCCGGCGAAGGATACAACTATGTTGGCCGGTTTACCGAGAAGAAACTCGGCAAACCCTTTGATCTGCTGGCGCAAGAAATGGTATTCAGTCCCATCGGAATGAACGAGACGTCCTATACAGCAAAGGATTGGCAAGCCGGACGCCTTGCGGTTCCCCACGGGCCAAAAGGCGAGAAACCTATCGACGTTGTCGCACAAGCCTGGAATGGCGCCGACCTGCTGCGGACCACGATTGGCGACTATGCCAAGTTCGTGGTGAGTGTGATGCGCGACGAGGGATTGACGGAGCCAATTGCTGCAGAACGAGCAACCATCACACGAGATATGGTGAAGCCGGAAGATTTGGAGAAAGTATGCCGAGAAGCTGGAGCGTTGGATCAATGCACGGTGACGGCTGGCATGGGTTTGGGATGGGAGGTAGAAGTCGTGAATCGAGTAAAGATTCTGGATCACGACGGCTCGGATTGGGGAGTAAGAACTTCGGCCATGTTCGTTCCATCGCAAGGAATCGGAGTAGTGGTTTTTACTAATGGAGAAAATGGGACCCAGGTTATCCGAAAAGTCGTGGAGGCCCTTTACCCGAACAAGCTATATGTTGCCAGGATGTGAACAGCGAAACCAGCCTGCAGCCAGACGGTGCACTCTCGCGAGTCGGTCGACCGCCATGCGGGACCGTCCTTTCACTATTTCGGAGCGAGGCCAGAAGATGGTGGTGCCTCCCGGAGACAATCTATCCTAATGTTGCTAACAGTTAGTTGGGACCCCAGAAAGTGTAAGCCAATACGTACCGGGAAGTCGTTAGTTTGATGGATCGAAGCAGGTCTATCGACTCCATGGAAAGCTTCCATAGCGCACACTGCAACTGACCGGAAGGCTGCACTTGGCCTTAGAACACGCTATCTGTTGAAGTGCTTAGTGGTTCCGGTCGGTTGCCGGCGACTGGGCAACTCGGAGACTGAGCAAAACAAAAACGATTAACAGTTTGTAGTCGCAAAGGGTTTACCAATGGCGAGCGACAATATCCCAATGACCCGAATCATCGTTTCCGTTTTGACCGTGGCTACCTGCGCCCTATAAACGTCTTCCGATAGCCATCAATTTCTCCCAATAGAGTGGCCCCGAAATAAACTTCAAACAGATCGTCTTCCATTTGTCTCAATCCTACCGATTCGTGGCGTAGCAGCTCGCTGATAAAAATATTGGCGTCTTGCCATTTGATATCTCCTTCTTTTCGTACGGTACGGACTTCGAATTCGTCTCCATAATTGATTTTTTGCAAAATGAGCGGGTACGCCCGAGTGCTCGCCACGTATACGGAATCGGGCGTTTTAAATGCGAGGGCTTCATGAGGTCGTTCACGATTGAAGCAGCGCCTGAACTGGTCAAAACGATCCTGTTGCTCCTCCAACGTGAAGGCCGGTGGCGTGGCCGTCTCTCGTTTTAGTGTGCGGTGCATTCTTTCATGCCGACCATTTTGTTGTGGTTCTCCTGGCGTAATGCGTTCATGCACGATCCCAAGCTTCAACCACTTGATTGAAAGTTTGCTCAGTCCCAAAAGACCCATCGTCGCAAAGGGTGTTCCGTTGTCGGTCCGTATCCGCTCAGGCACACCAAACTCACGCATCGCCGCATCACAAATTGCATCAACATGCTCGAAATCCATCTTTGGAACGCTCTGGCAGCGAATAATGTAGCGGCTATAACCATCAGTGATTGTGAAAGGATCGCAGCGTTGTCTGTTCCCGCAACGAAAATATCCTTTGAAGTCCATGCACCAAACCTGATTCGGGGCCGTAATGACTGCCAGCGGCCAACTAGAAGGTGTTACCTTTCTCTTGCGCTTTGCCGTGTGCAGCAAGCCAGACCGGTGCAGTATCGCCGTGATGGTACTAGTTGCTGGCCATTCAGTTCCACTCTTCGTCTGCTCCAGGCGAGCGCGGAGCTTCGGCGCTCCCCAAGTGGGATGCTTGAAGCGCAATTCCAAAATCTGTTTCACGATCCGATCCGATGTCGCATGAGGACAGTTTTGCGGTCGTCGGTCCAGCTCTTCCAGTCCAGACGCTCCAGATTCCTGAAACCGCTCGATCTACTTATAGTCGGTTTTCCGGGAGATATTATAGATCTGGCAAAGTTCTGTGATGTTGTGATCGCCTCTCAATATGTCGGCGATGAATTTGATTCTTTCGTCCACGATTCGACTCTCTTTCCATGGCATGCAAGGTATTGTTCGCTGCTGCCATTTGCGTTTTTGAGTCGCTGAAGTGTCACCTATGTGCCCGGTCTGTTTTGTTAACCATGTGCCCGGTCTGTACCATACAAGCGGCGGCCTGCTTGAACGATGCTGGGTGGACCTCCGCTACGGTGCGCGCATACTGCTTCAGAACCCCGGCTTTGCGATCGTCGTCATTGCGTCGCTTGGACGCAGTGCGCTTGCGCACTCTTCCGGTGGCCAAACCTGAGCAGTTAGCTTCAGTGCGCATCGTAGACTCGCCGCATTGTTGCAGAGGGGACTTCTACTCTGACCACCCGGACCTCACCGGCGGCATCTGGAATCAGCTTCGCCAACAGCAAAAAGGGTTTTCTGACATTGCTGCCTGGTACCCGAAGAGGCAGAACATTGGCCGCGGGGGCGAAGCCCGGCCGGTGGATACGTTGATGGTGAGTGGAAATTTTTTTAAACTCTTCGGAATACGGCCATCGATTGGACGCCTGACTTCCCCATTTGACGATTACCGCGGCTGTGGGGCGCAGGCCGCAGTTGTGAGCTATGGATTTTGGCAACGGGAATTCGGCGGCGACCGTGACGCGCTTGGAAAGAAAATCGTGCTCGATGGTTTTCCATTCCAGATCATCGGCGTAACGCCGCGCGAATTCCACGGTATCGAGGTAGGGCGGAACTTTGACGTTGCCATTCCGCTCTGTGCCGAGGCGGTTTTGTCCACCAAAGGCTCCCTTATGGATAGCCCGGCTTCCTGGTGGATTACGACGATTGGGCGACTGAAGCGTGGCTGGACATTAGAACGCGCGTCTGCCCAATTAGGCGCAGTCTCACCGGGTATATTTTCGGCAACAGTGCCCGCTGAATTCGATAGCCAAGCAAGGAAGGACTACCTTTCATTCCGTTTAGGCGCCGTCACGGCGGCGACCGGCTTCTCTAAACTGCGTAGCGATTACCAGGAGCCTCTCTGGCTGCTGCTGGCAATCTCCGGACTGGTGTTATTAATCGCCTGCGCTAATCTTGCGAACCTGATGCTGGCGCGAGCCAGCGCCCGACAGCGTGAGATGGCCTTACGATTAACTCTTGGTGCATCGCGCTCGCGCGTAGTGCGGCAGTTATTGACTGAGAGTTTGTTGCTCGGGGGTCTGGCGGCAGGCGCAGGAGTGGTATTGGCTCAGATCCTCAGCAGAGTTATGATTGCGTTCTTAAGCACCCAGCAAGATCACATCTTCTTGGAACTGACGCCCGATTGGCGGGTGCTTGCCTTCGTCACCGGCGTGACTATGTTGGCGTGTATCCTATTCGGCCTCACTCCCGCGATCAAGGCGTCTCGTTCTGAACCCGCCCTGGTGTTGAAGGCCAACGGACGCGGGCTTTCTGCTGCCGGGGAGAGTATTTTGCTGCGACGCATGCTGGTTGTATCGCAGGTTGCGCTCTCTTTGGTGCTCCTGATCGGCGCTGTGTTATTCGTGCGGACTTTCCAAAACTTGATGGTGGTGAATGCGGGCTTCAACGAAGATCACGTGCTGATTGCGACGTTTGACTACTCCCTTTGGAAGCATTCTTCAGAAAGCGAGATGGCATTCAAACGGGATCTACTCTCGCGTATTCAAGCAGTTCCCGGAGTGACTTCGGCTGCGGAGACTTTATTTCCGCCTTTGAGTCATGCCGGATGGGATGACAATGTCGATATCCCAGGTGGTCCACAAAGACAGGATGTGCTATTCAGCCGCGTAACTCCCGGATACTTCCATGTCATGGAGACTCAGCTTATCGCCGGCCGTGACTTTAGCCGCTTGGACACACCGAGGTCGCCCCGTACAGCCATCGTGAATCAAACATTCACACACAGATTTTTCGGAGACTCGACTCCCATAGGAAGAACATTTCACGATTCAGGCAGGCCGGATAAGACATATCGAATCATCGGCATCGTCCAAGACAAGAAATACTACAGCTTACGCGAGCAGCCGGCACCGATCGTCTTCGTCTCCTTTACACAAGCAAACGGACCAGAAGCGCACTCGACGTTGGTGATCCGTTCAAACGAAAAGTTATCAGCTTTGATCTCATCGATCACGACGGTGGCGAATGAAATCAATCCGTCGATGGTACTAAATTTCAGCGTGTTCGAGACGGACATAATGGAAGGCGTTTTGCGTGAGCGGCTGATGGCCACGCTATCGGGCTTCTTCGGCCTTCTGGCCGCGGTACTGGCGATGATTGGACTGTATGGGGTGATCTCCTATCTAGTGATCAGGCGCCGGAGTGAAATTGGTTTACGCATGGCTTTGGGCGCGAATCGCACTGATATCCGCGTAATGGTTTTACGCGAAGCTGGGATTCTGCTGGGGATCGGCCTGGCAATCGGAACTGCGCTTGCATTAGCCGCTGCGAATGCCGCTTCTTCACTTCTGTTCGGACTAAAACCGAAAGATCCAGTAACCTTGGCAGCAGCAATAACCGCAATGACGGCGGTCGCCTTTGTCGCGGGCTGGTTACCCGCGGAACGGGCTGCCACCGTCGATCCGATGGTCGCCCTACGTGAGGAGTAACTCCGACGAAGTCGAAATTATGGTGAAGATTACCGAGCTGACAATACTGATGAAGAGCTTGGGCGTGCCAGGGAGAAATTGAACCACGATCTCCACTGAGTGTGAGACCACTGGCAGAAGTAGTACCAGGCCAAGGCGTCTGCCCATTCAGGCTCGACGTCGCCAAGAAGTTGAGTCAAAGCTCCGTAAGAGCCTGCCCTGTCACCACAAACTCGAAAAATATCTGGACGCTTACATATAGGCCGCGGGCGTCGCGGACGATCGTTGTTCCAGGTCGCACTCGGCAAGAAAAAACAACTCGGGCCGGGGCGATGTCGCGCACGGATGTCTGGTACATGGTGCGCCGCCCCGCGGCCAATGCCGGGATTGAACCGCGCTAGGCTGCCCCACTTTCCGCGCCACAGGGAAGACGGACCACCTCACAAACGGCGGCCACGTTAAGGACGGACGGCGTCGTTAGTATGCCATTACTTTCAACCTGACCATGGTCCCGTGCTCAGGCAGGTGGATACCGGCGAAAGTCTCGTCGCCATTGAGATTTCGCGACGGCTTCCACTGCCCGTCGATGAAAGTGCCCTCTTCGGCCCTGAGAAATTGCGCGTTTCGTTCGGGGCGGCCGCGGGACGGCCGTAAGGTGACGTGAGCATCGAACCCAATCACCATAAACTCGTCCGGAGCGAGCTCCGCCACCAGAGCCCGCCCGGTCATTCCCGGGCTTTGGGTTCCGAATGTTCCGCCATACTCGGTATGCGGGTTTCCAAACTGGACCAACACGTCGAACTGGGACGAGTGAATCAGCCGCTCCGTCAGATACTGCTCCTCGACTGCTGAGTGGAGCTTGCCGGCGCCTTGCCACTTCGCAATAGCCGGCAGAGCTGGTTCAAGCAGACGGCAGTCGTCGGCAAAGGATTTGGCGATGTCACGCACCTGGTTGCCGTCAACCATCATGTCGAGCCCAAACGGCGCGTAACCCAACGCGTCGAAATCGCCCAACGCATAAAAGATGTTTGAGGCAAAGCGAGGTCCGCCGGTCTCGGGCACCAATAACGGATTGTCCGTTCTCCGGTACCCGGCGAGCACCCGCCGATAATTTACGTAGTCGAGGACATAGTTATCGGGAGCGATGGCATCCAGTGCGGGCGTCAATGCCTTCCAGAGATCGAGCATGTTTAGAGTGGCGCCACCGCTGGGGTAGGCTTCCCCGGGACGCATAAAGTTCTTCTGTTCGCGCAGCCAGACATTCGCGTAGAGGGGCAGTGGATATTCGTTCTTGCCCGCCTCGGCAACCGCGTTGACGTATCTCGCGACATAGTAGGCCGCGAAGGCCTCGTCGGCCTCGTCGCCGAAGACGTCCTTCCAAGTGCCGGGCTTCTTGTGCAAAGTTTCCGTCAGCGTGCGCGGAACAGCGGCGGCAAATGCGCGGTTCGCGCTGGCGGAGTAATCGCGGTCTGTGAACAGCGAACCCGTTTCATTCTCTACCTGAACCATGATCACCGTACGCGCGTCGCCATCGAAGACTTTGAGATGTTTCATCAATTCGCTGAAGGCCGTGGCGTCGGCTTTCTGGTTCTGTTCATTCAAAGGCGTCAGCACACGTACGGGATGGCCGCCGTCATCCATCATGCGCGGAAAGCGTTCAGTATTGGTTTTCACCCAGGCCGGCGCGTAATCCATCGTTCCGTTCTTCCAGGTTCCGAACCAGAGCATCACCAAGCGCAGGTTCCGTTCGCGTGCCAGGCGAATGATGTTATCGAAGTTTTCGAATTGGAAGTCGCCTTCTCGCGGTTCGACGTCTTCCCAATAAACGGGTACCTCAATGGTGTTCAGGTGTAGGGACTGGGCGCCCGCCACGAGCTTTCCAAACTGAGACGGCCAACCACTGGAGTTCAAAACCTGCGCGCCGAGGATCAGAAACGGTTTATCGTCTACCAGCAGGGAGTACTTGCCATTTGCATGAACGATCTTCGGTAGGGGCGCCGCGGCAAGCGCAGTCGCCAACAGCAGAACCGAGAATAGGTTTCTCATCAGCGCCTATATTATCCATCGGGAACCGAAGAACGATCCAAGGCTTCTAAATAATCAATACTGTGAAAGTGCCCGATTCTTGGGCGCCCCTATGGCTGATTGTCAATACTTCTGGCGCCTTATCGCTGCCGGGCTCATAACTTTGGCTGGTAGGGCGCAGAATTCCCCCGATGCGGGGAAGTTCTACGATCTGGCGGGCACCGTTTACGACTCCGTTAGCAACGCGCCAATCGCTCATGCTTTGGTTCCCGTTCCCGGACAGGCAACCGCGGCATTCACCGGTCCCGATGGACATTTCCAGATCAAACATATCCCTGCGGGCCGATGTACGTTCGTTGCCGTAAAGCCTGGATATTTCTCGCCGCAGGATCTCTTCGGCGGAGTGCCGGTCACCGTAGGCGATGCCACGTCGCAGGACATTCGGCTAAAGCTTACGCCCGAGGGGCATATTGAGGGCCGCATCATGAATAGCGATCAAGAGCCCATCTCCGATCTTTCGGTACAGACAATTGGGGAACAAATTATCAATGGCTGGAAACAACAAAATGTTGCCGGTTCCGTGATGACCAACGCCTCCGGCCGATTTCGCATCGACTCCCTCCGCCCTGGCCGCTATTACCTGCGCACCAGCTCGCGTGAAATGTTCCGCTCAGCAGGTCCCAATTCCGGAGTGAACATCGGGTATGCGCCGCAAGACTATCCCGCAGCGCCGGATGCCACGTGGTCGCAGGCGCTAGAAGTAAGAGCGGGCGAAACGGTGCGCGTTGTTATGGAGATATCCCCGTCACGCTTCTATCACGTCAGCGGAACGGTTGACGGTTCCTCTGCGAATCCGACGTATGTTGCGTTGAAAACGCAAACAGGCGAAGACTCAGGGACTGGGGCCGATCCGAAAACGGGCGAATTTACGCTGAATGAGGTTTTTCCGGGGGATTGGAAGCTTGCTGCGCGTGCCCAACGGCAGCCTGGGGGCGCGGGAGCTTATGGTGAACGGTCTATCCGGGTGAGCGATGCAAACATTACGGGTATAAGGATCGACATGCATACCAACGCGTCAATTCCTCTTCAGATTGAACTGCCTTTGTCAGGACAAACGCGGCCTCTTAATGCCGGCGGGCCGCAAGTCCTATTGATGACCAGGGCGTCCTCGGCGCAGCAAGGGACACTCTTTCCGGAGCCTGACGGTTCGAAGCCCGATCATCCAAGCTTTTTCCCGGACGTTCCGCCTGGCACTTACCAGGTGGTGGCAAGTCCTACGTTCGACATGTGCGTTCAATCGCTTTCTGCGGGCAATCGAGACTTGGCGAACAGCGTCCTGGTCGTCCAGGACGGTGTACCGCCGGCTCCGATTCACGTGGTTATGGGAACCGCCTGCGCCAAACTGACGGTAAGTCTATCGAGCGATGATAGAGATGTTACAGGAGTTGCGGTCGTGTTGCCCATCTCCGCGCCCGCTTTACAAGCGATGGCGATGCCTATCTCCGCAATGCCCTTCACTTTGCCAGAACTTCCTTCCGGCGACTATCGAATCTTTGCCGTTTCGAATCTGGTCGGACTGGAATATGCCAATCCGGCGGCTGTTGCGAATATCCCAGGCAAGGACATTCATCTCGATGCCAATCAGAATGTTCAGGTAAGCCTGGACCTCTATCAACGGGAGCAGCCCTAGAGTGCGCGGACGCACATGGATCACCGCAGTGGGGATACTGTCGTTTCTTCCCCTGTTGGAGGCCCAAAATCCTGCGGCGTTTGCGCTGGCGGGCGTCATGGTACGGGCGGGAACGAACCAGCCGCTGAAGCATGTTCTGGTGACCGTTACTTACGTCCCCAGGAGGCAATGGCATCTCTCCTATATCACCGATTCCGACGGACGCTTTATCTTTGCCAACTTGCCGGCGGGGAAATGGAATCTCAGCGCGGAGAAGGACGGCTACCCACCAACTTCTTATCAAAGCGACGAGGGCTATTCGACTGCCGTGGTGTTGGGCGCAGGCGCCGATTCGACCCATATCGTCTTTCCCTTGACCCCGGCGGCGATTTTATCCGGAACAGTTGTCGACGAACACGGCGATCCGGTTTGGCAGGCGCAGGTAATGATCTTCAGAACCGGGGTTGTGTCGGGCAAATTGACCACCGGCGCGGCTGGTGCGAGTCAAACGGACGGCTCGGGTGAATTCACATTTGGAGCGCTGCCGCCGGGCAAATACTATGTGGCGGTCTCCGGCCGGCCCTGGTATGCGAACAACTTCGATGGCAATGTGCCATTCATGATCAATGCCCCGGGTGGCGTTTCGGCGCCGTCCGCAAGCGAGTCAACTCAGCACGACGATCGAGACGTGGCGTATCCAATCACCTATTACGGCGATGCGACGGATGCTTCGGCGGCCGAACCCGTTACGATTCGCGAAGGAGACGAGGCGCGTATCCACATCACACTTCGCGCGGCGCCTTCCTGGCGAATTATCATACCGGGCGGGCAAGGCCGGGGGATATCCGTCGAGGCGATTGGCCCCGCGAACTATCCCGTGAACTTTCCCGCACCCATGGCTTCCATAAGCGGCGCGATTGAAGTACACGGAATTCCGAGCGGCCATTACGAGATCAAGCTAATGGGGCCGCATGGCAATTTGCAAAAAATTGTCGATGTCGACGGAGATCAGACGATAAATTTCGCCGACGCGGTATCTCCTATTAAGGTGATGGGCCACGTGAAGTGGGAAGGTCTGGCCCCGCTAGCGGCGAATCCGCAATCCATCCTCAGCCTCGTCGGCGACGATCCTGGGATCGCTGCCAACGCGCAAATCGCAACCGACGGATCGTTCCAGTTCGAAGGGACTAACTCTCTCACGCCGGGGCGGTATCGCGTCATGCTACAGAATTCAGCGGGATTCGCCGTAAGTTCGGTGCAGGCCACCGGCGCGAAATACGCCAATGGAGTGGTTGATCTCGCTGGTGAGGGACCGGTCGATCTTTCGATCGTTGCTACATCCAACCTGACCAAACTGAACGGTCTCGCCACAAAGAACGGCGTTCCCTGCCCCGCCGCGATGATCTTGCTACTGCCGGCAGATGGAAACCCGGATCTGATACGCCGCGACCAAAGCGACAGCGACGGAACATTCACATTGCCCGATGT
>JBARMQ010000550.1:0-10903 GCA_049802535.1 Bryobacteraceae bacterium
CCGCTGGACACCCGTCAAATCAAGAGAATCAAATTGCGGGGCGCCACCGAGTGCGCGGAACTGGCGTCGATTGCCTTGTATGCCAGAAGCAAGGGCATTCAGGCCAAGTGGGTCGGCGATCTGGAAAAGCGCGTCAAACGCTATGCGCGGCAGACCAAATGGCAGCATCTTGCAGCAGACTTCAGGTCGGCCTGGAGTTTGACGAAACAGCTTAAGTTTGGCGAGATCATCCAGAAGGCGGCCAGCGTTAGGCAAAGACCAAATCTGTGATCCGGCCGCAATCATGTCATTAGCGTATGCTTTAGGATCATCGGGATGCGAATCGTTTCTGCCTTGGCATTCAGCGCCGCCCTGCTTGTTGCCCAAAAGAGTTCAATAGAGAGTGCCTATAACCAGCCCTACCGGCCGCAATATCATTTCTCGCCCCGCGTGAACTGGACCAACGATCCTAACGGGTTGGTCTATTTCGAAGGCGAATATCATCTGTTCTTCCAATACAACCCTTTCGGGGATCAGTGGGGCCACATGACGTGGGGTCATGCCGTCAGTCGCGACTTGGTTCACTGGCAGGAATTGGATCCAGCTATTCGAGAAGAGAACGGCATCATGATCTTTACTGGCAGCACAGTGGTTGATGAGCACAATTCGAGCGGCCTCTGCGCGAATGGCCATGCCTGCCTGGTTGCCATTTATACCGGACACACGCCAGCAGGGTCCGGACGTCCGACGGCGCTGCAGACCCAAAACATTGCGTTCAGCAACGACCGTGGCCGCACGTGGACGAAGTATGACGGCAATCCGGTCCTAAACCTCCACATGAGCGATTTTCGCGACCCGCATGTGTTCTGGACACGCTCTACCGGCGAATGGACCATGGCCGTTGCACTCCCCAACGAACACAAGGTGCGGTTCTACAATTCGAACGATCTGAAGCATTGGTCACCGGCCAGCGACTTTGGTCCTGCTGGCGCAACCGGCGGCCAATGGGAGTGCCCGCAGATGGTCGAAGTTCCGGTAGAAGGCTCTTCCGGCGAGAGCAGATGGGTGTTAAAGGTCGGCCTCAATCCAGGCGCACTCCAAGGGGGGTCCGGTGAGCAGTATTTTGTCGGACGTTTCGATGGCAGACGCTTCACGAACGATAATCCGCCTTCGCAAACGCTTTGGACCGACTATGGCAAAGACTGCTATTGCGCGCTAACCTTCAACGATTTGCCGTCTGGGCAACGTCCCGTCATGCTCGGCTGGATGGACAACTGGCAATATGCCAAAGATTTGCCGACCAGTCCGTGGCGCGGCCAGATGACGTTTCCTCGAACGCTGCGGCTTATCCAAACGCCCGAGGGTCTGCGACTGGGGCAGACTCCATCCGGCAAAATCGCCATCCTGGAGCCGCCGGATACTATCGCAAAGCGCGCAGGCAGCATGGCCAGCGTCAATGCATGGCTCGCCGCCAGAAGTGCGAAGCTAGGCCGATCATATGAACTCCAGGCGCAGATTCCGCTTGGAACGGTCCAAGAAGTCGGACTGCACGTCCTCGCGAGTCCGGATCATTCCGTCATCATCGGCTATGACGTGGCCGCCCAAAAGTTGTTCTTTGACAGAACTCATTCGGGTCTTATGGTGTTCAACAAGGACTTCCCAGACCGAACGGAAGCGCCGCTCGTCCTGGCAACGCCCACCTTGCGGCTGAACGTGCTCGTGGACCGCAACTCTGTTGAGGTTTTTGCTGATGGAGGCCAAATTGCTGCGACCAACCTGGTTTTTGCAGACCCGGCTTCGACTGGTATCGCGATTTACTCCAAAGGCGGCGTACCGGGTTCGGTGTCTGTGAACGTTGCCCCCGTCGAGTCAATCTGGAAATAAATTAGGCGATTTCGACCAGGTCCTCCGACACTCGCTTCAGCTGACCACAGGCCGCGAAAATGTCTCGCCCGCGTGGCTTGCGAACAAAGCAGGGGACAGTTCGCCGCACAATCGCCTGGAAACTCGCGACGCGCTCCCGATCGGGCGTTTCGAACGCAATGCCGGGACCGGGATTGAAAGCGATAAGGTTTACCTTGCAGTTCAGATTCGCCAGCAGCCGCACGACCCGCCGCGCGTCACCGTCAGAATCATTCACATTCTTCAGCAAAACGTATTCGAACGTCAATTTTTCCCAAGTCCGTAGCGGGTAGACCCGACAGGCTTCCATCAGATCCTTCAAATGGTACTTGCGAGTAATGGGCATCAGCTCGCGCCGCTGGTCCTCGTTTGAGGCGTTTAGGGAAATCGCTAGTTTGGGCCGAGCCTCAGACCGGCCCAGTTCATAAATCTTAGGGATAATCCCAGACGTCGATACTGTAATCCGCCTAACGGACATTCCCACGCCTTCCGCGTCTGTCAACAATTTCGTAGCCTTCAGAACATTCTCCAGATTAAGGAGCGGCTCGCCCATGCCCATCATCACGACGTTCAGCCGGGATTCCGCAGGATTTAGTCCATGTTCGCGAGCCACATAGAGGACTTGTCCGACAATTTCCCCGGCTGAAAGATTGCGCTCCAGCCCCATTAGCGCTGTCAGGCAGAACTTGCAATCGACTGGGCAACCCACCTGGCTTGAAATGCAGATCGTGTCGCGTGCGTCTTCGGGCATAAGGACGGATTCCACCGTTCGGTTGTCCTCTAATCCGAGGAGATATCGACAGGTACCGTCAGAAGATCGAAACTGCTGCTCAAGTGTTGGTAATCCAACAGAACAGGTCGCCGTCAAGGTTTCCCGTAGCCGATGCGGGAGGGAGGAAATTTTTGACAAATCAGCCACTTGTTTTCGATACAGCGCGTCATATAACTGTCGGGCCCTGTAGGCGGGCTGCTCAGTTCCGAGCAGAGTTTGCAGTTCGGAGAGATCCAATCCCACCAGGCTTTGACGCTCAAGTGATTGCAACATCTAGGTTTAGTGTATCGCGGTACACTTTTATAAAGGGGTGAAACATGGTTAGTGCATTTCCAACGGTTCGTAACATCGAACGCGCCAGTCTCTCGAACGGCGTCCGTATCGTCACGGAAATCATGCCACACGTGCGCTCCGTATCTCTCGGTATTTGGATCGGTAAGGGTTCTCGTGTCGAGCACGGGCCGGAGAACGGCATTTCGCACTTCATCGAGCACATGGTCTTTAAGGGAACCAAAAACCGGTCGGCAGCCGATATCGCCCGTTCGGTGGATTCAGTTGGTGGCGGCCTTGATGCCTTTACCAGCAAGGAACTAGTCAGTTTCAATACCAAGGTCATGGACGAACACCTACCGTTCGCCTTCGATGTGCTGGCCGATCTGGTTTTGAACCCTTTGTTCCGCGCCGACGACATTGAAAAAGAAAAAAGCGTGATCCTGGAAGAAATCAAAATGGAGGCCGACCAGCCTGAATTCGTGCTGCACGAAACCTTCATCAGCAATTTCTGGAAAGGTCATGGCCTCGGCAAGCCCATTTTAGGAACGAAAGACACGGTGAAAAAGTTCGGACAGGAGATGCTGTTCGACTATTACCACCGCGTCTATTCGCCGAAAAATATTCTCATCACGGCGGCGGGCAACCTGGATCACGAGGCCATCGTGCGAATGATTGGCGAAAAGTTTGCCGACTTGGAAGAGCACGGGATACTGCCTTCCGATACCAAACCACGCTCGCACGCCCCAATCGTCCTCAAGAAAAAAGAATCGCTGGAGCAAGTTCACATCACCTTGGGCGTTCCGGCATATCCACTTGCGCACGATCTGCGATTTCCGTTGTACCTTCTGAATACTGTGCTGGGCGGCGGAATGAGCTCGCGCCTATTCCAAAACATTCGCGAGCGGTTGGGCTTGGCGTATGCCGTTTACTCCGAGTTGAACCTCTTCAGCGACACCGGTTGCTTCACGATATATGCGGGCACGGGAGTGGAAACTGCAAAAGATGTCGTCAAATCCATCATGGACGAGATTCGCGAGTTGAAGGACAACCTGATTGGCGAAGACGAACTGCGCCGAGCCAAAGATCACATGAAAGGCTCTTTGATGCTGAGCCTGGAATCCACGTCCAGCCGCATGTCGAATCTGGCGCGTCAAGAGCTGTACTTCAAGGAATTCATGTCGCTCGATGAAATGCTCGAACGCATCGAGAGCGTTACTCGTGGCGAAGTCCAAAAGATCGCACAAGAATTCTTCCAGACGGACAATATCGCGTTGGCCATGTTGGGCCGTCTGAACGGTGTCGAGATTGCGCGCGAGGACTTAGCCTGTTAGCAGTTCTGTCTGGGCCGATTCCAGCCGCTACCGGGGCTAGATGCGGCTCAATTTAAATTGGTCATGCATTTTGTGCTCCGCTGGATAGTTCCTGGCGTGCGAGAGCGATGACTTCTTCCGACAAATAGAAATTGGTTTGCCGAAGTTTAGCTAGTTCCCGCTCGAAATTCAGCAGGTCGGCCCAGTGAGCGTCGATGAGAACCCCTAGTGTACCGGTTACGCGTAGATGCCGCCGCCGGGCCTCCGCGCGTCCCGCCAAGTCATCGATCAGCAAGCGGTCCGCACGGATCGAAAGGGCGAAAGGAATGGCGGCGCGTTCACCCGGGCCAAGAAAATCGAGCGTGGGATCGGCGGGCGCATCGGGGCGAATCTCACACCAGGCGGGCGGCTGCGTGACCCAGGCGCGGACCGAAGCCGGCGTGTTGTTCCGTTGTAATTCTTGGGCGACGCTTTGCGGAACGAGTACGCGTTGATACAGCGGAGCCAATACATCAATCACTTCGATGCGCACAAGATAGTGGAGGGGACCGGCGTCGGCCACAACGATCATGCCGGGCGGTCAAGTTTTTGCTGTTCCCGCGATTCCCGAATGGTAGCGAGATCCTGTTGCAATTCTTCGACTGTATACGTCTCGACTTGGTGCTCTTTTAGAAAGCCATCTAGGTCCCAGCGCGAAGGGATACCGAGCAGAATGCGAAGCTGGTAGCCGGAGAGGCGTCGCTGGCGATAGGCTTCGAGTCCCCAAGCTTCGAGGGCGGCGCGCGCCAGGTCCTGGCCGGGAGTGGTAAGGGAGGCGGCGAGTTCGTCGGGGATGTCGAGGGACACTCGCATGCCTTACGCTAACACGAGATAACAGAGACCGAATCGCAGTAGGCGCTTTAAGACAACGGGATCTGCGTCCTGCGGACCTGCGCTAGGAAAAGCGTTCCGTTTTGCTTGCCATTGGGTCAGTCGCGGGAATTCTGCTGGGTGTGGCCGCGCAGAAAGTGCTCTCCTATATCGTCTCTCATAGCCCGTTGCGATGAACCGGCCCGACGCAGTCATGGATAGAGCGGCTTAGGCTGAATTTCAGCGCTCTCTTCCCCTGCCTCGGCCATTCTTTTTTTCAGACGCTCGCGCAGCTCACCAGAGATTTGGCGTGTCTCCGTCCGGCCTGCCAGGTTCACAAGCTGATGCGGATCAGCGTAAAGGTTGTAAAGCTGATACTCCTCGTACATGGTGGACGAAGGATGGGATTTCCCGTCTGGCTCCGCCACCACGTACGACCATTCCGGTGTACGCAATGCGCGGCCGGTCATCGATTCGCTGATCTGAACGTACACTTCATTATTCCAACCGTTCCCTTCCCGTGCCACCAGCGGCATGGCGCTGCGGCCTTGGAAGGTTGAAGGCGGGGCGATATGGCAAGCAGCCAGTAGTGTCGGCGCCACGTCAATCTGGCTGACAAGCTCCCTGATATAAAGCGACCGATTGAAGCCTGGGCCCGCCATGACCATAGGGATGTGAATGGACGATTCATGTCCGCTGCGTTTGTATTCCGCATTCCTTGTCCGGAAATGGCATCCATGATCGCTCACAAAAGCCAAGATCGTATCTTGAGAAAGTGAAAGTTGAGTCAGCTCGTTCCGCAGTCTGCCGACGTTTTCATCAACGCGTGCAATGCAGCCGTAGTAGTCGGGCAATTGCGACTCCCAATCTCCCGGGAAGAACTTCAAATCCGCCGGGACGAATGAGTTGCGATAACGATCCGCGTAGCCTTTGGGCGCTACGAAGCAATTACAATCGTTCTGAAAGTGAGGTTCGAGATAGGAGATTACTAGAAAGAACGGCTTGCTCGCTGGTTGCCGCAGAAAGCGAATCACCCGGTCGGTAATGAAATCTACTCGGTACTCGTCTTTAAACTCAATGGGCCTCCCATCTCGATCCCAGATTGTGCCTTCGTACGGGTGCGACGTAAATTCAAGCTCGTTGCAACCTTCCCAAAAATCGGCGAAGCCGCCGCGATATTCAGGAGCGACTGCTCCGGCAACACCGGGCAAGCCCAGGTGCCATTTGCCGACATAGTTGGATGAATAACCCCCTTGGCGAAAAACGGTGGCAAGGGTCGTGATGTGCTCCGGAAGCGCAATCCCATTTCGCCAAACGCCATGTCGATTTGTGTAGAGGCTGGTGAATAAGTCAGCCCGGGACGGGGCGCATACGGGTTGATTGGTAATCGCGTTTGCGAAGTTCACTCCCTCTCTTGCCATCGCGTCCAGATTGGGCGTAAGGTTGAGCGGATTCAGTCCATTTGAGCCCAAACAGTCCCAGCGAAACTGGTCGGAGATGATTAGGATTACATTCGGTCGCTTCGCGTTCGCGGCCTCAGTTTGAGCGCTCAGAAGCGGCGCAACGCCGCCGGCCGATGAGCGCACCAGAAAGTTACGTCGAGTCACCGGATCATCGTGGACCTGATCATTCATTGCTTGAGGCGATGTTATCGCAGTAAACTTTTGATCTTTCGGGCTCATGGGAGATTCATCTCAGCCGATAACCAATAAAACGAGTGAGTTCTGCAATGTTTGCACGGCTATTGGGCAAAAAATCGGCTCCCGCTAATGACCTTAGGGTCCAGATGCCCTTTGCCATCGTAAGCGTCACGTCGAGCCACATGCCCGATTTGATGTCTAGCTTTGCCAAGAACGTATTGCGCATCGTCCAGACTCGGAACCCTTCAACGAAGCTGGCCATCGAGTGCCGGACTGCCGCTTTGACGATCGGCGCGGGCACCATGATTGGCTGTATGGCCTTAAGAGAGGCGTACCGCTCCGGCACGCTCACCAAGCAGGATATTGAGATGGCGCGTGACCTAATCGTTCGCACCGGAATCGAGATATTTGCGAAAGACAAGTCCCGGGCTCGATCGTTTCAGACGATGCAGTTTATGGGTTTGCTTCCAAACGGAATTACCCTGCAAGAGTACGAGTTACAACTGGTGAGACCAATACTTAGAACGCTGGGCCAATTAGTCAAGCAAGGTAGCAGCGCAGATAGCTTTTGGGTCAGTGAACTTGGCGGCATGCTTGACTCTGTCAAATTGCCTCGGCCGCTGCTCACTGAGATCCTAGAATTTTTCTGGCTGGATTTTCACCCAATGCTTCTCTCTGCGAAAGCCGAAATGGCAGTCGGCCTCAGATCTGGAATGGTACCCGCGTAGCGCCGACGGCAATCAAACTGGCTCGGTTGGATTCGGCTCGACATTAATCATTCGAGCGCGCATCTTAATCGGCACCCAGATTTCCATCCCGCCCATGCCTGTTTTGGGATCGAATGATTCGTCATATTGCTCCACGATGTCCGGCATCTCTTCGTCCATTCGTCCAACCCGGTGCCCGGACGCCGGAAGCCAGTCGTTCCAGATTGTGGCGATGGTGTCTTTCAGACTGGAAACATGGCCGTTATGCGGGAATACCGCATAAGCAATGTCGGGGATGCGAACAACGCTGAGCTCGTCGGGAACGTCAGCGGCGGAGGATACCTCGACGCCAGCCAAGTAAGCAAACTCCGTCGAGTTTTTCATGTTGTACACGACACCGTAGGCTTTGTGGCCGACCTCCCCGGGAATCTTTCCAAAATGCGGGGTCAACTCTTGCCACAACTTTTGGATCTCGTTCACCGTATCCGGGGTAAAGGTCTTCATTAGGCCTGCCACCAGAAGCGCTTTCCGCTCCTCCATCCGCGGCCCCGCCAGTGGAGTGCCGGGTGCTTCGCTGCTAGACGCCATGCTTGGTCTCCTTTTGCATTCGTTGCGGATACATCTTACCAGTCGGCCACGACGGCCTCGATCGTCTGCGGCGCATTGCCCTCCAGTCGGTTGTTCACAAAGATGTACGTTTCCTCAGCCCTGTTCTTTGACCGAATCAGCAAGTCACGCAAAGCTTTTCGCACTTCCTCGTTCGGCTCCTGCACCTCGCGATAGGGCGACAATAGATTCACCGCATCTTCGTATTTACGTCCTGGCCGCAGCAGAGCCCGCGCCACCGTAAAGTCTGCTGTAAACGCGCCCTCCATCAGCAGCTGGCCTTCTAGCGGCGGCATCCGCGTCCACGAATTGAAAACGTGCGCAATATTCGCATCGTGCAGAAATGCGAAATAGTCGGCGCTTAGGAACTCTGCGTTGCGAACTTCAACAGCATAATGGAAGCCGCGCGGCAATTGAGCCACAGCGGGAGCAAGCATGTTTAAAAATTCATTGACGTCGGCGAAGGAAGTCTTGGAGAAGGTTCCAAATTCAAAGATCAGCACGGCAACGCGATCACGATAGGGCTTAAGCAGGTCCAGAAACTCAGATTTCAATAGGACCATGTCCAGGAAATTCGGATTCACCGTGCTTAACCGTTGGCCGTAACGCGGATGTCCCGGAAAGACCCGCAAGGTCACTTCTTCTGGAATCTTGAGCGCGAATCGCAAGGTTGATGGAGCACTGGCGAACAGCCGCTGCCAAAACTCGGCGGTGGGGAATTGGTAGAACGAGAAATCGCCGCAAACAACCGGGAAGGTTTCGGCATATTCGGCGAGGCATTCACTCTCGAAGCGCTTCCGTGACATTCTGCCGCGAACGTAATAGCGTTCAGGCGTGTAAATCTGGCCAAGCCAGCCCTCATATTTCCAAGAGCTTGTTCCCACATAAATGCCCTGCTGCGCCATTTGGCCCAGCTTCTCCTTCAGAACTCTTCTGGTCTCCGGAATAGGCTCGTCAAACAGCGGCAGGGTGGACATCGAGCGGCGTTGCAGCCTCATTATAATAGGGAATCCATGTACAGACTTTTGTTCTTCACGCTTGCCGTGGCCGCAGGACTCGGCGTCGCCGCAACCGACTGGGACGCTGCGGGCAAGCAATGGTGGGCGCATGTTCAATATCTGGCGAGTGACGATTTACAGGGCCGCGACGTCGGCTCGCCTGGTTTCGACAAGGCCGCTAATTATGTTGCGGGAGAGTTCGAAAAGGCCGGCCTGAAGCCGGGCGCCGGCGCCACCTATTTTCAACCAGTGGCCTTCGAGTCGGTCTCGGTCAATCCCCAGCACTCATCTCTTGCGCTGGTGCGGCACGGCGTCAACACGCCAGTCGCTGTGCCGGCGGAGGCTATGCTTGGTTACTCTGCGCATGCCGCGGCAACAATCGAAGCGCCACTGGTCTTCGCCGGCTATGGACTAACCATTCCGGAAGCGCACTGGAGCGATTTGAATGGCATGCACGTTCGTGGCACCGTGGTGGTGTATCTTACGGGCGGCCCCGCTAGTGTAAACGGCAATCTTCGTTCGCATTACTCCTCAAATGCCGAACGCTGGAAGGCTTTACGGCACGCGGGCGCGGTCGGTACGATCGCCATTCAAAATCCAAAGAATATGGAAATTCCGTGGGCGCGTACGTCTCTGAACTGGGGAAGGCCGGTGGTGACGCTAGCTGATCCGGCGATGGATGAATCGGCCGGACGTCTGTTCAGCGCCTCTTGGAATCCCGCTAAGGCAGACGATCTCTTGGCGGGCTCAGGCCACAGCTTCGCCGAGATTCAGAAAGCTGCCGACACGAATCAACCGCTGCCGCACTTTGAAATTCCGGCGTCGATCCAGGCAACGGTCGCGACATCGAAGCGGAGCATCGAATCGAAGAATGTCGTCGCGATCCGGCCAGGTGACGATCCTCAACTGAAGGATGAATATGTCGCGATCTCCGCGCATCTCGATCACCTGGGCGTCGGCAAGCCGGTAAATGGCGACGCCATTTTCAATGGCGCAATGGATGACGCTTCAGGCGACGCTTCGCTGATCGAAATTGCCAAAGCGCTGGGGCGCTCGCATACACCCATCCGGCGTTCTCTGCTCTTTCTTTCCGTGACTGGTGAAGAGAAAGGTGAACTGGGCTCGCGGTACTTTGCCGAAAATCCCACCGTCCATGGGCGAATTGTGGCTGACCTCAACATGGACATGTTCCTACCGCTGTTTCCATTGAAATGGCTGGAGGTACAAGGCCTCGACGAATCCTCGTTAGGCGGTGATATACGCGCCGTCGCCGCAACCGCGGGCGTTCGCGTCCAGGCCGACAAAGAACCGAATCGGAACCGCTTTATCCGTAGCGATCAATACAGCTTTATCAAGGAAGGTGTTCCTTCGTTAGCCTTCAAGTTCGGTTACATCCCTGGTGGTCCGGAAGAGAAGATTTTCAAAAATTGGTATACCAACCGCTATCACTCCGTGACCGACGACGTGAATCAGCCGGTCGACTTGGCCGCGGCGGCTCAATTCAATCAGATTTTGAAGAACCTCGCCGTGCGCGTCGCCGATGCCGCGAACGATCCAGTATGGAGCTCGAACAGCTTCTTCAAGCGCTTCGCTAGCAAAGAAAACTAAGTGTTTTCGTTGCGCCTCCAGTGTGCCGCCCAGGACGTGGATCGCCTTTCGGGCGAGCTTTGGGACCTCGGCGCGGTTGGCATCCAAGAATTCGATTACGACGAGTCGGTAGTTCTTGCAATCGCGTTCGAAACCGAGGAGAACAAGAAGGCGCTGCTCGATCGTTACGCCCTTTTCTCTCCCGATTGGGAACAACTGGAAGAGACCGATTGGGTCGCCCACACGCAACGGAGTTGGCCTCCTCGCGCAATCGGAGAAC
>JBARMQ010000551.1:0-6262 GCA_049802535.1 Bryobacteraceae bacterium
GGCCGGCCAAGATACGGGCCGAACTGCTGTAACAGCCGGGTTAACGTCAGAATCTCGATGCGCACATCTTCGGGTAAGTGGAAAAATTCCGGCTCGAACTCGTCGCCGATAGCAACTTCCCACTTCATTGGTCTATTATACGCTTAAGAGTATACACTGTCCAGGGTATATTCGCCGGCAGTCTTTGGTTTTTGCCGCCGATTGCGATGTCATTTACCGTTATCGCCTCGGCGTCGTGCTCTACTGACCACGGCTCGCGCCCGCTCACGGCGTTTCTTAACGCCTACGCATTCGCCGCACCCATAAAAGGTAAGCCCATAGCGATGCGCGTTCCTCCCATAAGAATCGAAAGAAAATCCGCGGCGTGATCGTCTCCGCCGGAATGCCCGAATAGGTTTCAATGCGCCAACGCAAATAGGGCGACCGCCACGGCGCCAAGCGATAGCCGCGCGTCGCCACCCACAAAAAAGGGAGCATCTATCGAGCCGGGCAGCTAATCGGGGTTTGGTCAACACACGCAAGCCACTGCCAAGCCCCCGCGTAATGCGTTGCCCGGCGATTACTGAGCAGGATGATTTGCCGCTTGTTTATTGGATACATTCGATTCCGGCGTGGCATAGTAGCCTGAGCGCGTGCGCACGGTCGGCTTCCCCGGCGCGTTGCACACCACCTTGATTTGACGATAGCTGCCGTCCAAGTTTTGAATCGAGGGAGAGTACGCAATGGTGTACTGGTTTCGAATGTCCCTGGCGACTTCGACCGCCAAACCGGAAACTTCCGAAACTGCTTTCGGATAATAGGCAACGCCGCCCGACGCAGTTGTCAGTTCGTTTAACGCCCGCTTCGCCTTGCTCGCCTCATGCCGGTCGTCATCCGAGAACAAACCAATCGCGTAAATCAAGATTCCGCTTTGATTGGCCCGTGTCACCACTTTCTCAAGCGAAACGAGGCTGGCGTTGTCATTACCGTCCGTTATCACCATCAGCACTTTCTTGTCGCGCTTCGCCGAAGCCTTAATGTAATCGAGCGACATATTAATGGCATCGCGCATCGCCGTGCCCCCCCGTGAATCGATGCGCGCCAAGCCCTGCTCCATCTTGCGAATGTCACTGGTGAAAGGCACGTCAAGGTACGCATCGTCGTTGAAATTGACGATGAATACTTCGTCCTGCGGATTGGAGGCACGCACCATCGCGAGTGCCGCGGCTTCTACCCCGGCGCGTTTGCTCTGCATGCTGCCACTATCGTCGATGATGATGCCAAGCGAAACGGGCACGTCTTCCCGCTTGAAGATCTTAATGACCTGAGGCTGACCGTTCTCGAAGACCTTAAAAGCGTCCCTCGATAAATCGGTGATCAGTTGACCCTTTTTGTTCACGACACTGGCGTGCAGTTCCACCAGCCGGGTGTTCGAAACGAATTGAGCGAATAAAAAGCTGGCGGCCAATAGGGATACACCGGCGCCAAGCCCGAGTTTTGCCCACTGTCGTGCAATTCTACTGGGTGGGCGCATAGTAGCCGAGGCGGAAATATGCTTTCAAAGGCGGCAGCCCACGAGGTTGGTTCAATTTCACTTGCACCCGGCGATATTTGCCATCTCTCTCGCGGTTCTTCGGAGTATAACCAAGAACATATTCATTCCGTAGCTCTATTCCGATTTTAGCCGCGATATCTGGCAGTTCCGCGACGTTTTCAACCGCATACTCACGGCCGCCCGTCTGTTCCGCAAGCTCGTTCAGCAGGCCAGGACCGGCTGCCTCTTCCGGCGTCCGCCCGCGCGCGCCCATCGATTCAAAGATTCCGATGGCGAAGATCTGCACGTCCGCTTCTCTCACCGAATTTTTGATATCGCCTTCGTTGTATCGGCTGCTGTTGTCGCCGCCGTCAGAGATGATCAGCAAAGCCTTACGCGGATTGTGCGCCTTCTTCATCTCATGCATGGCAAGGTAGACGCTGTCCAGCAGCGCCGTTCGCCCCTTCGATTGCGTGAAGGTCAAAGCGCTTTGGATTTTATCTGTATCGCTCGTGAAGGGAACCGTAAGCTCCGGCCGGTCGTTGAACTGAACAAGGAAAAATTCGTCAGCCGGGTTTGCGGTCTTAAAGAATTCGGCAGCCGCCTGGCGTGATTTTTGGAGCTTCGATCCCATGCTCCCGCTGGTGTCGAATACCAGGCCGATCGAGATCGGCGCATCCTCGCTCGAAAACGTTAAGATCTGCTGCTCGATCTTGTCCTCATACAGCCGAAAATGCTCTTTCTCAAGGCCGGTAACGAAGCGATTCAACGGATCCGTAACCGTGACATTAATCAGAACCAGGGTCTTGTTAACACGAATGTTAGCCGGATGCGACTCTACCGTCGGTTCAGCGTTTGGCTTTGGCCGCGATTCGATTTTGACCGGCTCGTCCGGCGGTATGGTGGCCGCCGCTGGAGGCGCCGGTGGATCGGAGGCCTTAGCGTGAGAGACCGATAGCCCGATGGCGACCAACAGACAAAAGAACAGGATTCTTACCGTCGGCAAGCTGCCATTTGAGCGCCCGATTCGGATGCCAAGGCTAAAAAAACGTACCATCAGGCGCTTCCGCATGCGGGGTGGGGTGACCTTTGCCTTGATGATATCACCGAGACGGTGACCATCCTTCCTGTGAAAGTTTCGACACACACGCTCAGCGACAGAGGCCTCGGGCACGCCGACCGGTGCTACAATCGCGGTTCCCCGGAGGTACTCGCGTATGAACCGCCATTTATCAATTCTCGTCCTTCCACCCCTGTTTATTCTCTCCTTGCTTCGGGCCGATACAGGCCCAAAGCGCACCATTACGGAGAAGGATTTGTTCGCCTTTCAATGGATTGGCGATCCTGTGCTTTCTCCCGATGGCGGCCAGATTGCTTTCGTGAAAGTCGTTGTGGACAAGAAACGCGAAGGTTATGAGACTTCGCTCTGGACGCTGAATTTGGCGTCTGCTGGGGCCATCCCGGTGCAGCTAACAAACGGGCCGCACGATGCCAGTCCTCGTTGGTCTCCCGATGGTAAGTCGCTCGCTTTCACCCGCAGTGTTGAGACCAACGGCAAGCGCGCCACGCAGATTGAACTGCTCTCCTTTGCGGGAGGCGAACCTCGGGTCATCACGTCCTTGCCTGGGGGAGCCGCGGGTCCATCGTTCTCGCCGGATGGCAAGTATCTGTTGTTCGCCAGCGATACCTCGCCGGAAGACTTGGCCAAGGCCGCTGCCGCGAAGAACTCGACAGGCGGCCATGAGCAAGAGCATCAAAGCGATGTCCGGGTGATCACACAGGCGATGTATCGTTTGAACGGCGCCGGTTATCTGGATTTCAAACATCCCTCGCACCTTTGGGTGATGGAGGTTCCGCAGCCCGGCGAAGATGTCAAGCCTCCGAAACAACTAACCAGCGGGCGCTTCAATGAAGGCGATCCGGCTTGGTCGCCCGATAGCGCGCACATCTACTTTTTGACAGTTCGTAAGGATGAGGCTTACTATGAGCCGCCGCAAAACGAACTCGACCGCGTCGATGTGCAGGGTGGCGCGCCGGAACGCGTCTGTCTCTTCCCGTTTAGCGCGCAAAAAATCGCCGTCAGTCCCGACGGCACAAAGGTTGCATTTCACGCCGGCACAGACATGCCAATAAGGTCCTACACGCAGCCGGATTTATGGGTGATGGACCTGAAACCCGCCGCCGTCCCAGTGAACCTGACTGCGAAGTACGACTTTGACATCGGCGGAGGTGTGGGCGGAGACAACTCGGCGCCAAGAGCCGCCGGTTCAAGCGCTCCTGTCTGGACTCCGGACGGCAAGAGCATCATCGACTCGACAGCTAAGGAAGGCAGCGCCAACCTGGTTGCGGTCAATGTGGCGGACGGCAAAGTCACAGATTGGACTCACGGTCAGCAGGACGTCCAAATATGGACTCAATCTGCCGATCGTTCGCATATGGCCGCTCTGATTTCGACGCCGTTGGCGATTGGCGATCTATATACCATAGGGCGCGACGGATCCGAACAGCAAGTGACTCATGTGAACGGGAAACTGTTCTCGCAATTAACCTTGACGGAGCCCGAAGAGATCTGGTTCAACAGCTTCGACGGCCGTCGCATCCAGATGTGGGTGCAGAAGCCGCCCGATTTTGATCCGGCAAAAAAGTATCCACTCATTCTCGATATCCACGGCGGTCCCCACTCGGCCTATGGTTGGGTGTTCGATCATGAGTTCCAGTGGATGGCGGCCAAAGGCTACGTTGTGGTCTATCCCAATCCGCGCGGATCCACCAGTTACGGACAGGAATTTGGCAATATCATTCAACACAAATATCCTGGCGACGATTACCGCGACTTGATGGCTGCGGTAGACGAAGTGGTCAAACGTGGGTATGTCGATCCCCAACGCCTCGGAGTCACCGGAGGCAGCGGCGGCGGCGTCCTGACCGATTGGACAGTCACACATACCAACCGCTTTAAGGCCGCTGTCTCACAACGCGACATTGCGGATTGGACTTCGTGGTGGTACACGGACGACTTTCTGCTGTTTGAGCCAACCTGGTTCAAAGGCGCCCCGTTCGATCAACCCGACGACTTTAAAAGCCGCTCCGCCATGACCTTTGTCAAAAACATTCAAACTCCGATGATGTTCATCCTGGGAGAAGCCGACTTCCGAACGCCTCCGACCAGCGGCGGCGAACAGCTTTTCCGCGCCTTGAAATACATGAAGGAGCCGACTGTTATGGTCCGATTCCCGGGAGAATCACACGAATTGTCCCGTTCAGGCCAGCCGTGGCACCGCATCGAACGCTTGGAAAATATTGTGGGTTGGTTCGATAAATATCTCGCCGGCCAAGAGAAGCCAGAATATGATGTTGTCCCGGGAGTCGTGCCCCAACCTGCGCCACATCCTTATAAAGAGGACACAGGCCGGTAGTGCGGCGTGTTCTTCTGTCCTGGAGCAGTGGAAAAGACAGCGCATGGGCGCTTCATCTACTGCGTCAGATGCCCGGCGTAGAGATCGTCGCGCTGCTGACCACCTTCAACGCCTCCGCGAATCGCGTCGCAATGCATGCCGTACGACGCGAACTCGTGGAGGCGCAGGCGGAGCGAACCAGCTTGCCGCTGTGGGCAGTCGAACTGCCCTGGCCGTGTTCCAATGCCGTTTACGAAGAGTTGATGCGCGGCGTCTTCGATCGTGCCATGGGCGAACGGGTGGATGCAATTGCCTTTGGCGATCTGTTTCTGCAAGACATCCGCGATTATCGGGAGGCGCAATGCCGCGACACCGGCATCACTCCCATCTTTCCCGTTTGGCACTTGCCCACCGACGCTTTAGCTCTTGAGATGATCCAAGCCGGAGTGAAGGCGAAGGTCACGTGCGTCGATCCGCGAAAGCTAGATCGCTCCTTTGCGGGCTGCGAGTTCGACGGGCAGTTACTCCGATCGCTCCCGCCGTCGATCGATCCCTGCGGCGAGAACGGTGAGTTCCACACTTTCGTCTATGAATCGCCAGTGTTCTCGCGCCCGATTGCAATCGCAACTGGAGGAATCGTAAACCGCGACGGATTTATCTTCGCCGATGTCCTCCCGCTCCACGCCTGACTTCGCCTCCAGCAGCGGTAATGCCGCGGATTGTTCTTGCCTAGAACAATATACAGGCGGCTCGTTAGCCTCCGCCCATCCTTCAAACTTTCGTAGTGGAAACCACGTAGTTTTGCCCAGCGACTAGATCTTTGCCGCGTTGCCGTTCGCCTCTATACTCCTTGCTGGAAGGAAAAACCAGCTAATGAAAAGTGTTGTTTGTCTGGCGTTCGCGGCGCTGTTCAGCTATGCAACAGCAAGTGCCGCGTCTCTCACCTTTTCCCAGTGTCCGGCAGTAGGAAATGACACTAGCGGATGCGAGTTCTTAATTACCGTCACGTCTGTATCAGGGGGTGCAGCTACCGGGTTTTCCGTGGCGGTCTCAAGCCCGGACCAAGGTCCGTACGATGGCTCCGACGACACATTGGTGGGCGTACTCAATAGCTCTGGCTCAACTCTTACATCGCTCTCGATAAGTAGCCCCCTCGATATTTTTGGTTTTGATGGCGATGGCGCCTGCAGCGGCCTCTCCGGAGTGATTCCGGGCTGCGCCGGATTCACCGATCCTAGCGGCTACGCGCCTGCGGGTGTGACGTTTAGCGGAGTGAATGCTTCGTTTACCTCAGGTACCGTGAATTTCACCGCCGGTCTTGCCGATGGGGGTTCTGGATGGTTCAGCCTTGAGG
>JBARMQ010000552.1:0-5259 GCA_049802535.1 Bryobacteraceae bacterium
GGAACAGCTACACGAGCCATGTCTCCAGTGTACGGGAAATTCCTATTAATATAAAGAACTATTTGGACGATGTACTAGAGTCTCTGCGGTCCAGACACAAAAACTTGTTTCTGAGACAGCCCACGCAAATTCGTCAATATCCAGTACAGACTCGATACCGACGGACAGTGAAAGGGAGACATGGACACTCTGGAGAATCCTGTCTCATGACATGCACCATGGCGGCCAAATCGCCATGATGTTGGGCCTTCAAGGAATCGACGCGTTCGAATTGAGAGCACTCGGGGGACACATCGTATGGCCCGAAGTGGCGCAACCTTGAAATCCCTGCAGGAGCGGTGCACCGAGCATGGGAGTCGCCGCTCAATTTTTCAGTTTTCGGATCGCAGGTGCGGACATCATAGATTGCCCGGTCGCCTCGTATCTCGACGGAAGTAGACAAATCCGCAGTTGGCGTTAATGGAAAACAGTTCACCAAGGAGGCCTACATCGGGAGCTTTGCCGCTTGATCATTGTCGACAGTCGAGGTATATTGTCGATAGTCGTGGCGTCGATACTATGCCTAAACCTTCAGACTTGTTGCAGGGAACACTGGACCTTTTGATTCTCAAGACCATCGCGCGTAAACCGCTTCATGGGTGGGGGATAGCGAAGCGGATACAGGCGCTCTCGGGCGACGCTCTGTCGGTAGGACAAGGGTCTTTATACCCGGCACTCCACCGGCTCGAAAACCAAGGCTGGATCTCCGCAATATGGGAGGATTCGGATCTGGGGCGGCCAGCGAAGGTCTACTCTGTAACTCGCGAGGGCCGGAAACAACTGGAACGCGAACTCAAGAGTTGGAACCGTCTCTCTTCCGCCGTGCAGCTCCTTATACAGAACGCCTGACAGGGAATCTATGCGAATTTTTCGGATCATCCAACGACGCTTTCGTTCCGTGCTGCATCGTTCCCGTGCCGACGCGGAGCTTCAACGTGAGGTTGAAATTCATGTCGAGGAACTCGCGCAGCAGGCTATGGCTGATGGCATGAGTGAGGCCGAAGCTCGCGGCAGGGCTGTGCGGGAATTTGGAGGGATTGAGCGAACCAAAGAGGAGTGCCGGGATGCTCGCGGCGTGAACCAAATTCACGATTTCGCTCAGGACTTAGGCTACGGGTTTCGCATGTTGCGAAAGTCGCCCGGCTTTAGCGCTGTCGCCGTACTTACTCTCGCACTGAGTATCGGCGCCAACACCGCGATGTTCAGCATTGTGGATGCGGTGCTTTTGCGAGCGCTTCCTTATCCGGATTCCAATGAACTCGTTGTGATGTTCAATGTCCCGCTGAAACAGCCGGACGCGCTGTCCGGCATTTCGTACAGAGACTTCACCCAGTACCGAAGTCACAATCGCTCATTTACCGAGATTGCGGGAAATACATTCCACGATCTAACGCTGACGGGAGCTGGCGAGCCAACAATTGTGAACACCGCGGACGTCACGCCGGAAGTATTCTCTCTGCTGAACGTAAAGCCTCTGGCAGGCCGAACATTACTCCCCGAGGATGGCAAACAAGGTGCGGCGGCCGTGGCGATTGTGAGCGAAAATCTTTGGCGCAGCCGCTTCGGTTCCAATCCGGCTCTCGTAGGCCAATCGATTGCTCTGGACATGCGATCTTTCACGGTTGTCGGAATTCTGCCGGCAACCTTTCGCTATCCGGATGGGGCTCCCCGGCAGGACGTGTGGATTTCCGTCCTGCAAGACCCGCTGTTCGGGCCTTTGACGTCACAGCCTCGGGTGCGGTTGCTGGGTGTGATCGGCCGACTCAAGCCAGGTATTTCTCTGACGAAAGCTCAGGCCGAGATGAACACTCTGAGCGCGCGGCTCGCGAAAGAGTTTTCCGCAGAGGATTCTGGATTGACGATCCGGACTAGGCCCTATCGGGAGACAGTGGTCGGGAATGTGAGATCCGCGCTGTTGATTTTGCTGAGCGCGGTTGGACTGCTGTTGTTGATGGCGTGCGCGAACATTGCGAACCTACTTTTATCGAAGGCCACTTCGCGCGAGAGAGAAATTGCTGTGAGAATCGCGCTGGGAGCGTCGCGTGCGCGCATTGTCCGGCAATTGCTTACCGAGAGCGTTCTACTAGCCCTGCTGGGCGGACTCGCCGGCGTCCTTCTGGCGTGCGCCGCTGTTTGGGCTTTGCAACCCGCCTTGCCATCTGACTTAGCGCAGATCAGTTCGATTCATGTGGGAGGACCGGTGCTGGCGTTTGCGCTGTCGGTGTCGCTTGCTGCCGCGCTGGCGTTTGGACTGGCGCCGGCGATCCTCGCGACCCCGGGTAACTTGCAGACGAGCATGAGAGAGGGAGAAGAGCGCGCAGGCCAACGCCACGGCCAGTATCTTCGGAGCTTCCTCGTCATCGGAGAAATCTCGCTAGCCATGGTGCTCTTGGTTGGGGGTGGCCTCCTGATACGCAGCTTCGCTCTAGTCACGACAGTAAATCCGGGGTTCGATCCGCAGAATGTTACGGAAGCCGAGGTTTCGCTTCCGCAATTTCAATATTCCAAGCCGCAGCAGTGGACGGCTTTCTCCGACGAATTGCTCGCGCGCCTTCGTGCGCAGCCCGGTTTGCAGAATTCCGCTATAGCGGCTCCGCTGCCAATGGATCGCCAAGGCGAAGCCACCTTCGAATTCACCATTGTAAGAAACGCTCCGCTTCCGCGCGACAAAGCCACTACCGCTGACTACGCCACAGTGAGTCCCGATTATTTTCGAGTGATGAGAATTCCGCTACTGCAAGGGCGTTTCTTCTCCCAACAAGACTCTCCGTCCAATCCCAAGGTTGCGATTATCAGCGAAACGCTGGCACAGCGTTATTTCTCCAATCAGAATCCGATCGGAAGACAAATGAGATTTGGATTTCCGCCCAACAGCAATGTATCGCGCGAAATCGTCGGCGTCGTCGGTGACGTGCGGGATGTGGCGCTGAGCCAAAAGCCCGGCCCCCTTATGTATGTGCCTTTCGCGCAAGCGCCGTTATATGGAGGGGAAATCGTTGTAAGAAGTTCGTTGAGCACGTCGAGCGTGGCAGCCGCCATTCGTGAGGAAGTTCACGCCATCGATAAGGACCTCCCGGTGACGGATGTCGAGTCCTTTCCGAACGCACTGGGACAATCGATCTCGCGGGAACGATTTCGTACGTTGCTTCTGGGTTCGTTCAGCGCGATGGCTCTAGTGCTCGCCGCCATCGGGATTTTCGGCGTCGTTGCGTACTCAGCGTCGCAACGGAGGCAGGAAATCGGAATTCGCGTTGCGCTGGGGGCGCAGCCGCGCGACGTTTTGCGTCTGATTTTAGGGCAAGGAGCGAAGCTTGCCTTACTTGGCCTGGGCATTGGCGCCATCTTCGCGTTGCTGCTGACGCGTTTGATGGCGAGCCAGCTTTACGGCGTGTCGGCGACCGATCCGCTGACCTTTGGGTCGGTGGCTCTGGTTCTGCTTGGGGTCTCAGTAACTGCCTGTTACATCCCGGCTCGCCGCGCCCTGCGAGTGGATCCTATCGTCGCCTTGAAGTGCCCGTAATTCGTGTCCGTCAGCGCCGAAAGCCGGTTAACTCAAGGATTGTCGGCCGCTCGGACCAGAACTCGTCTTGCGGTCGAATCGATCCGCGAAGGCTAGAGGAAGAACAGCCCCGGGACGTCTAACTCCAAGCACCGACCGAGGCCCGCAGCGCTTCCGGCGTCCACGCCTTCTGCCGACGCTACCAACTTTCGATGCCTTAGTCACGAATGGTTACGAAAACTCACGAAACGCTTCGCGAGCAATAAGTCTCGCTGTCCGAATCAAGGAACAGCCGTCCACTTTTCCCAGTTTGCTTCCGCCGCTACGAATTCGTCCTTCAGCGCCTTCCGCATGTTCTTTACGTCGTCATCTTTGACGTCCGACACCTTCACAGGTTTAACTGCCTTTACCGCGGCAGCTCCCAGTGGCGTCGCATTTCGGACTAGGACCTCCGTTTTCGCCTTCGCAATCATTTCTCTTGTTACCGTCGCGCGAAGGTCCCAGATCTCAATGGAGGTTCCCACATTGAAGAACGTCCCGCCAAACCCGAGATCTGTCAGATACCGACGCGGGCTGCCATGCTCGGCCTTCCATGCGAACTTCCCTACCAGGTTCATCAGGGCCGCTAACGCCTTATCGTTTGGAAGGTGATCGTCGAACGATTGAAGATGATCGTCGTCTCCGTCAAGAATCGAATTGAACAAGCCCGGCGCTCCCCTTACTGCAATGTCATCGCGAGCCTTCCAAAGTTCCGCCGCTCTCTTATTGCCGTCCGAGTCCTTCCCGTCGTGGGTTAGAACGTTGAGCCAAAAATCGTCGGTTGCTGTAACGCCGTCCGATTTCAGCCATTGAAAGCCCTGAAACCCAATATCTACCGCTCGCCCGAAGTTATGATTGCTCTCGCCAGGTCCGGCTTTCGTAACTCCTCCTCCACGTTTCCAGATGTTAAATTGCTCCAGGAAGGTCCGGTGCCCGCCCGAAGGCGTTACCTGGAGAACGATCTTGTGCTTGTCGAACATCGTGTCCACCAACAGTGCCACCTTAGTTCGAAATACCTTTTCCAGATCAGCCGTCTTGTTGATCTTTTCCGAACTGGCCTGCGCATCGGCTGCGGATCCCGGGAAGTACACAGTCCGCGTATTTTCGATAATCATCATCGTTTGAAACGCTGCCGGAACCGCCCCGGCCAGCTTTGTGAACGTCGGGCTTCCCTTCCCCACTAGCCCGGCCTTTTCGGGTGGCACCGCGGGAGGCGCTGCCGGCGGAGCCGGGGGCGGTGCAGCATGATGTGCCGCAACCGGCTTGGGAACCAAACCCTGATCAATCTGGAAAGCTGTGATCGCAGTCACCGTATGGTGACCCGGTTTTCCGTCGTAGCTGCTGAGATAGGCATGCCCCCTCGGGTTCTTGACAACCGTGAGCATCGCCTGAACCAGCGCAACATCGTGGACGTTATTAAAGCCGCCATCTCCTACGCTGTCTTTGATATCGGACATAAGCTCTTCCCCTCCGAAAGAAAAAAGAATATGCACCGAGGTCAAATGCAATTTAGGTACCTTACTCCCGCAACGAGTAATACGAATCAATCATTGAAGTCGACGTCTTCGGCGCGCACGCTCTCACCGCCTCCGACTTCTCTGCCGCCGCCTGCTTCTTCGTCGAAACGGCCACCAGCACAAATGTTCCCGGCTCCAATTTGGTGAAGGCGTCGCTCTTCAGCA
>JBARMQ010000553.1:0-5431 GCA_049802535.1 Bryobacteraceae bacterium
GTTCGGCACAGGTTGGCGACCTTCCAAAGTGCAAGAGAAAGAAAAGGCGGTGGATGCAGAGCTTCGTTAGAAACGTCAAGGTGCTGACGGGTGCTGAGGAAGTCGTCTGCCCGATTAGCGTTCCCCACTGTAGTGGGCGCAGCTCAGGTGTGGGGATAGATAGTAACGAGAAGTCGATCTTTGGGTGATGTACCTGCAGAACTCCATAGATGAGCGGACGCTAGTGGTGCTTCTGGCCTACGAAGAAAAGATGCCAGCTTCGTCATTGATTGCGGCAATGATTGCGCCGATAATGTCCTGATTAAGCTGGTTTTCGTCATAATTTTCCATCGCCTTCTCTCTGACCGCATCTTCAATTCCAAACTCATTCATCAAGAAACCGCGTTGCGCTCCGAACTCGCGTAGCGCAACGGTGTTTAGAAAGAAGAGTGCATTGACGATGGCAGCGCTCATGTTCTTGACGTCGCTTTGTTTAAGATCGGCGATCTCGGCATAGAGGCACCGGCCGGCATCGGAAACGGTCTTGAGAATATCCGCTCGCAGGTCGTCGAACAGCGCGGCCAGCCTCACAAGATCGGCCTTGGCTTCCGGTGCGTCTGAAAACCCCTGATACGCGCGTCCAAAAGCGATCGCAAGATAGGTCCGGAGATAGGCTTCCAAGTCTTTATTTTCTGGATAGTCGAGATCCGCATAATTCATGGGATCGGTCGGGTCCACATGCTGAGCAGGCTTAGACGACAAAGCACTTTTATAAGACGATAGGAGCCGGATGCTCCAAAACCGAGAGGTACTGCCGTTCCGTTGCTTGGATAGTTCCAAGCTCTGGTGAAGATAGTTCGACAGGCGTGTAGCAGAGCAACTCATCGCTCACGATGACACCCTGCCGGATCACCGCCTGCCCGCTCCAATGTGTCGTCCCATACTTGATGGCTGCCTTGTAAGGCTTTCCGCCCTTCTTCACGGTCATAGAATCTTGAGCGCCCGCGTAGGGTCCGGCACCGCTGCCTTCGCGCTTCAAGACTGTCACTCCGTTCGTCTTGTCGACGGAAACGACTGTGACGGTCTGGATGCCCGGAGGTCCAAGCTCCCATGGCTTGTCCAAGGCCACGGTCCACGTCTGGCCGGCCTTCAGCTCGCCCGCCGTGGGAGCGCCCCAGAACGGGGATTGTAAAAAGGACCGCTGGCATTCGTGTTGAATGAACAATTTTCTCCGTAGCAGATCGTGGTCCCATGATCGCGGTATTCGCCCTCAACCGCCTTGATGACCTGCTTCCCATCCATCCTTACATCGGCCTTCCAGTGAATCGAATCCGGTGCATCGGCAGCGAGGAAGGTGTATGTGCCCGTTGCGGGAATGGTGACAACCAGGTCGTCGATCCCCGGACCATAGACAGAGATCACCCGATACGTGATGAAGCTTAGGTTGGATCCGGGGGCCGGATGAGCAGTAAAGAAGAAGCCTTTATCTGCCGGCGCGGGTTTCTTGCCAGAAGCAGCCGATGTCATTGCGCTGAAGAGCGTGATGCCTGCCAGACCCACTACACCGATAGCCTGCCTCATATGGTGATCCTCCAGAGGATTTTAGCGTATAACTCGGGCTCACGCTGACTGGCGTGGACCGAGTTTATCCGGACTAATTGTGTCCATAGCATTTAAGCGGGTCTTCAATCGGCGCTTTGGCCCGTGCTCGTCTGTTGACAATGCTCAGGCACATTCCTTCCGAGAAGCCGCCTTCTCTGTACTGATCCATCGCCATATCAGGAGTCCTGATCCTTCCAGCCTTTTCTGCCGCCGCCTTTCACCTTGTCGATTTCGTCCAGATTCACGAGTCAGCAAAACAATCAAAGCGGTGCAAGCGCGAAGCGTCCGTAAGCAATAAAGGCCATGACGATGCCGAGAATGACGCTCATGATCATTGGCGTCCTCTCAGGATACTTCACATGAACCCATACGAAGACTAGGCTTTCGACGCAGAGCACGATCGCACCAGCAAGCGTGAGGTTCGTGTGGGAGTGAAGCAGGCCAGGGAGAATGAGCGCGAACGCGCCGATAAGCTCTAGAATCCCATAGCAACAGTGTGGAGTATCTTCAAGGTGACAGTAGGGCTATAAGAGGACACGAATGAGGATGATAGGCGTCGGAACGGATTTAGTTGATGTTGCGGATTTGCGGGCGTCAGCAGAACGGCAGCCAGGCAAGTACCTCGAGCGGATTTTCACGCCTGCGGAAATGAAATATGCCGAATTCCAGGCAGATCCGATTCAGTGCTTGGCAGGAAAACTTGCCGCTAAGGAAGCTCTTATGAAATGCCTGAGGAGCGGATGGTCTGATGATGTTGATTGGCTGCATATCGCGGTGCTCAACACATCAGAAGGCGCACCCTATTTGGCATTGAGCCATGGTGCTGCGGAAAGGATGGCCGCGCTCGGAGGGAGCACGGCCGATGTTAGTATCAGCCATCTTCCTGCTCTGGCTTCGGCGGTTGTTATCGTCACGGGATGACGTCAGACCGTGACAACTGGGGAAGAGACGGCCTGACGGCAATCCTTCAAAAGGCTTTGGACATCTTGAAGCTTCCACCCTGTGTTTCCGCCATATTCTAGTTGCGCCAATGTGGAGTGACAGATCAGGGGGCCGATTGTCAGACCGACCTGTTCGGCGATGAAACACATCAGCTGAGAGAGCCCCAGCAAGTTCCCGAGAGTCTTTTGGACGTAAAAATGGGAGCGATAGAGCGCGGTCAGGGATAACCGATCATCGGGATGCAATTTGAAACTCAGGTGTGTGAGGCAGGGCTGTCCTAAGGTTCGGTCACAATCGGCAGCAGGTTGATACAGGGCCAAATCCATTTCCACTTCACCGTTGAGAAGGTCCATTTCGTACGCAGCGCGCATGCGCCCCTTCTTCTTCTGTTTCTTGAGCTTCTCAACAAGAATTTCGAGCATGGAACTGTTGCGGTCATCCGCAATCACGGTGCGATCCAACATCCGATGGGCGTAGGTTCCCCAACTTTCCTTCATCTTCGGATAGAGGGCAGGAAACTCGTCGAACACGGCTGTTGCGCCGCCGTGCAGGTAGTGTCCCGCAGGGAAGATCGTGCCGGCTATGGAGCTGAGGGGATACTGATCCTTCGAAACGAGAAAGGCGTTTAGCACCTCATGAAGTTCAAAGTCCTCTGGTGTGACTTTGTCCGGGGAGGCGATGCCGAGAATCACGTTGTAGAGTGTCGCGTCGTCTTGGGAAGCAAGCAGCTCAGCGGCTCTCAACCAAGTGCTTGTGCAAGTCGTATCTTCGACGGTATGAAGGATGCTCATATCAATAGGCTCCGATGGACATTAGGCGAGGTTGTAGGTAGTGACGAGAGATCCACGCGTGCCCTTGGTCGCCCCAAGCGGTCCCCCAAGAATTGCGGATCAAGAAAACTTGCTCTCGGGACTCGATCCCATGACCGACTGCAGCGATGGCATGCCGCCCGACGGTCGGACTGTTGAGGGCTGCGCGGATGGGGATGCCAGGTTGAGGCATATAAAACTCGATCGATATTTCCATCGCGAGAACTACGGGCAAACCTTGATCTAAGCGTGCAATCGCGACGTCGAGGGATTGTTCGATGGACCCTGTTCGGCGGAAAAGGTCCCCTGGCTGCGCCGGAGGCACGTACATGGACAGGTCGGCCGGAAGTTGTTCGAGGTATGGCCAGCCACTTTCCAAAGGTTGCCCGTCTTCTCGGATAGCATCGAGCATGTTTGTCATCGATACTCCAGCACCCGGAGAAAACGGGCTGCGACGTTTCGCTGCGTGGTAGTAGGCGAATTCGGTAGAGAGTTCCTCAAACGGGACCCCACGGACCGACGCATGAACGTCGCTGCTGGCGAAGGCCATGCAGGTTGGGCGCTGCTTCTGATCGCGCGCGGAGCCCAGCAGGTGTCGAAGATCTTTGCGTATTTCAATACTCATGCCGCTTCGAAGAACCCTCGAAGAGCACGAGGAAGGCCATGCTCCTTTCCGCGCAAGTCATAGGTAAAAGAAAAGCTCATGGTTTGATCTGAGGGGTTCCACGGTCGGCTCTCCGTCGCATGGATGGCACCCGTGATGGGTTCTTCAGATTGAGCTGTCAGTATTCGCGTAACCGGGCCACCCACCTCTCCTGGAGAGTCCATGGGCTTTCGTTCATCCGCGACGATGTGGAAACCTGCTTCGCGTACCTGATCGAGATTCCACAGATATCCGGCACCGCTGTTTTCCTTGAGTCGCACGATAAAGACGTCATTCGGCTCGCCCACGATGGTGGTGCCTTGATCTCTCTCGGTGAGGCGCCAAATATTCGGGTACCAATTGGCGACAGTGTGTCCTTCCAACAAACGTTGCTTGATCTGCTTGGGTTGAACATTCAGAAGGCCGTTCAGCGTGGTCTGATCGACCAAACCATTTCTCCGGAGGACACGGGCACAGGCTTCATAGCTGACGCCCAGACGCAATGCGAGTTGATAGGTGGTGACGGGATTTGCCAGAGTTTGGAAGTTCCATCCCTGTCGCTCCGCGTGATAGTTAACGGCCCATTCGGGCATCAGGAAGGACGCGGCGAACGTGTCGGCTGCGAGCTCCATATTGTCGTATGCGGTGTCGACGTATGGAGAACGGTGCAAGATGCTTTCGTCGTCCAAGCTGGTGGAATGCTGGAGGTACCAGTGGCCGAGCTCATGAGCGGCGGTGAACCGCTGGATCGCGAGGGGACGTTCGGTCGTAATGATGATTCCGGGGCTAGGCTTCTGCATAAATGCTCCCAGAAGTCCATCGAGTCGCTTAAAAAGGAGGGCGACATCGCTGTGAACGATCGCTCCGAACACATCGATTGCGCCAGAAACTTCCTGAAGCCGACGCTTCGTGCCTAGCTGCTTGTGTAGCCGCTCGGCCTCCAGCGTCGCTTCGAGGATGATGTCGCGTCTATCCGGCATTTCTCACCTTCGCTTGAGACCGTGAACTAAGGAACTCCGCAAAGCGGGCGAGTTCGGCACGGTCCGTTTCTGAAAGACTTGAGGCCCGGCGGGCCAGATGCTCGATGTCCTGTGGCAGCGAGGCCGCCACATCGTGATCTCCGGTGAAGTAACTAACGGGTCTTTGATAAATCTCTGCAAACCTCTTCAGTTCCAAGGCGTCCACGCGACGCTGTCCAGATTCGATCATCGAGATAGCTGTCCGAGGCAGGTCGAGCTTCTTACCTACTTCTTCTTGGGAAAGCTCCACGTACTCTCTAGCTTGCCGGAGGAGCTCTCCGAGACGTACGCGGTCGAGATCAGAGTTGGGCATGTACAGGTTGCTCCGCTTCTATCACTGAGGCAACCATCTTTCTGGCTGCATAGTGATTGTTGAAATCAGCTTGGATCTTTGCTGATAGATCTTGGATAAACTCGGCGCGGCTACGGTATCCGCC